>NZ_FOMJ01000007.1 GCF_900112605.1 Thiohalospira halophila DSM 15071 | reverse complement strand
GGCCGTGGCCGGGCGCTGGACAATGTCTTCGTGGAGCGGCTGTGGCGGACCGTGAAGTACGAGGACATCTACCTGCGGGGCTACGAGACGCCCGCCGAGCTGGAAGCCGGCCTGCACCGCTACTTCCGCTTCTACAACGAGCAGCGGCCGCATAGTGCCCTTGACCGCCGAACCCCGGCCGAGGTCCACTGGACCTCTCAGCCGGACCCATGAACCCGATGGAGAGGCCTCCGGTCTTTACTTCTCAGCGCCCCTCCGTGGTCCAGCGATCGGGGTCCACCCCAGTCCGACGACCCTGCCGGCAGCCAACCGCACCACGAGCACGCGCACCACGATCACGGGGCCATGATCGCCGACTTCCGGCGCCGCTTCTGGGTATCGCTGGTCCTGACCGTCCCGATCCTCGCCCTCTCGCCCATGATCCAGGATTTCCTGGCTCTGACCGGGGCCCTTGCCTTCCCGGGGGCCCGTTATGTGCTGTTCGGGCTCTCCGCCGTGGTGTTCGTCTACGGCGGCTGGCCCTTCCTGGCGGGCCTGGCCTCTGAGATCAAGCAGCACCAGCCGGGCATGATGACCCTCATCGGCCTGGCCATTGGGGTGGCCTTCCTCTACTCCTCGGCGGTGGTGTTCGGGCTGGCCGGCCGGATGTTCTTCTGGGAGCTGGCTACCCTGGTGGACGTCATGCTCCTGGGCCACTGGATCGAGATGCGCTCGGTGATGGGCGCCTCCGGGGCCGTGGAGGCGCTGGTCAAGCTCCTGCCGGCCACGGCGCACCGGCTCACCGGCAACGGGGAGACCGAGGATGTGCCGGTGGACCAGCTGCAGCCCGGGGACCGGGTGCGTGTACGACCCGGGGAGAAGGTGCCCACCGACGGCGTGGTCCAGCAGGGCACCTCCAGCGTCAACGAGGCCATGCTCACCGGCGAGTCCACCCCCGTGCGCAAGGGCCCGGGCGACGAGACCATCGGCGGCGCGGTGAATGGTGAGGGGGCGCTTACTCTCCGCATCGAGAAGACGGGGGCGGAGACCTACCTTTCCCAGGTTATCGACATGGTGCGCCAGGCCCAGTCCTCGCGCTCCCGTACCCAGGACCTGGCCAACCGCGCCGCCGCCTGGCTAACCTACATCGCCCTCACCGTGGGCGTGGCCACCCTCGCCGTGTGGTGGGCCGCCGGCTTTCCCTTCGACTTCTCCCTGGAGCGCATGGTAACGGTCATGGTCATCACCTGCCCGCATGCCCTGGGGCTGGCGGTGCCGCTGGTGGTGGCCGTGTCCACCACCCGGGCCGCCCGGCACGGGCTGCTCATCCGCGATCGGGCCGCCTTCGAACGCGCCCGGGACGTCGACGCCATCGTCTTCGACAAGACCGGCACCCTCACCGAGGGCCGTTTCGGGGTCAGCGAGGTGGTGGTCCTGGGCGAGGCGGGGGAGGACGAGGTCCTGGGCCTGGCGGCCGCGCTGGAGGGTCAGTCGGAGCATCCCATCGCGCGGGGGATCGCGGAGGCGGCAGAGGAGCGCGGACTATCGGTACCCCGGGCCGACGACTTCCGGAACCTGCCCGGTGAGGGCGTGGAGGCGCGGGTGGACGGGGCCGATGTCCGCGTGGTCAGCCCCGGCTACATCGAGCGCGAGGGCCTTGAGGTCGGCAGTGAGCGGCCCGGCGAGCTGGCCGGTCAGGGCCGGACCGTGGTCTACGTGGTGCGCGACGGCGAGGCGGTGGGCGCCGTCGCCCTGGCGGACATCGTGCGCGAGGAGTCGCGGGCGGCCATCGACCGGCTCAAGGCCATGGGCATCCAGTGCATGATGCTCACCGGCGATTCCGAGCCGGTGGCCCGCGCCGTGGCCGGGGAACTGGGCCTGGACGATTTCTTCGCCGAGGTGCTCCCCGACCAGAAGGCGGCGAAGATCCGCGAGGTGGCCGAGCGCGGCCTGGCAGTGGCCATGGTGGGCGATGGCGTCAACGATGCCCCGGCCCTAGTGGAGGCCGACGTGGGGATCGCCATCGGCGCCGGCACCGACGTGGCGGTGGAGTCGGCGGACATCATTCTGGTCAACTCCGATCCGCGCGACGTGGCCGCGGTGGTCGAACTCTCCGCCGCCACCTACCGCAAGATGATCCAGAACCTGTGGTGGGCGGCCGGCTACAACATCGTCGCCATCCCCCTGGCCGCCGGGGTCCTCTACGGCGTCGGCTTCCTCATGCCGCCGGCGGTGGGGGCAGCGGTGATGTCGGTCTCCACCGTCATCGTGGCCATCAACGCCAAGCTGCTGGAGCGGTTCCGGCCCGGGGGAGCGGCCGTCGCCCATTGAGCCTCGCGGTCTGAGCGCCCAAATGGCCCGATGCGCTACCGGTTGAAGCGGGAGGGGTGGCCGTAGTCTCCTGTGGTCGCCCGTTCCCGCGTCCGGAGATATCCATGGTCCCCCTTTCCCTCCTCGATCTCGCCCCCATCCGCCAGGGTAGTGATGCCGCCGCTGCCTACCGGGCCACCACGGAGCTGGCGCAGGTGGCGGAGGCCAGTGGGTATCGCCGCTTCTGGCTGGCGGAGCACCACAACATGACCGGTATCGGCAGCTCGGCCACGGCGGTGCTCATCGGCCACGTGGCCGAGCACACCGACTCCATCCGCGTGGGCTCGGGCGGGGTGATGCTGCCCAACCACGCGCCGCTGGTGGTGGCGGAGCAGTTCGGGACCCTGGAGAGCCTCCATCCCGGCCGCATCGACCTGGGTCTGGGTCGGGCGCCGGGCTCCGGCCAGCGGACGGTCCGCGCCCTGCGCCGCGGCAGCGTGGAGGGGGCGGAGCGCTTCGCCGAGGACCTGGAGGAGCTGCGCGGTTATCTCCGGCCGCTGGACGGATGGCGGCCGGTCCAGGCCGTGCCGGGCACCGGGCTGGACATCCCCGTCTGGGTGCTGGGCTCCAGCCCGGCCAGCGCCGGGCTGGCGGCGAGCCTGGGGCTGCCCTACGCCTTCGCGGCCCACTTCGCCCCGGCGGAACTCTTCACGGCCCTGGCGCGCTACCGGGACGAGTTCCAGCCGTCGGAGACCCTGGCCGAGCCCTACGCCATGGTCGCCATGAACGCCGTGGTGGCGGAGACCGACGCCGAGGCGCGCTACTACTTCAGCTCGGTGGAGCAGCAGTTCCTGGGCATGGCGCGGGGGCGGACGCCGGGCCCGATGCCGCCGCCGGTGGAGGACATGGACGCCCTCTGGGAGCCGGACGAGCGCGACCGCATCCGGGCCTGGCTCACGGCCTCCGTGGTTGGCAGCCCGGAGACGGCCCGCCAGCAATTCGCCGATTTCCTGACGAAGACGGCCGCCGACGAGATCATGGTCACCGCCCAGACCTTCGACCCGGCAGTGACCCTGGAGACGGTGCGCCGGCTGGCGACGATCCGCGACGCCGGGTAGGGCGCGACCTTTCCTTGCCCGGGGCAGGGTGGCAGAGTGGTAGGCTATCCACGTACCCAGTCAGGAGCCGCCCATGCTTGGCGAACACCATACCCTCGTCCTCGAATTCCCGGAGCAGCGGGATCGCATCCACGAGCTCAAGGTCTCGGACAACCACTTCCATCGCCTGATGGAGGAGTACGACGAGCTCACCAAGAAGGTCGAGCGGTTGGAGCAGGAGGGTGAGCCGCTGACCGACGAGAGCATGGAAGATCTCAAGAAGCGCCGGCTGGAGCTGAAGGACGAGCTCTACGAGTACCTGAAGTAGCCCCTCAGAAGCGGAATTCCCACCGCACTACCGCCGTGCGCTCTTCCGGGTCGTGCCGCAGGGCCGCGGCGGATAACAGGACGTTCCACCAGAAGTGGACGGCCACGTTCTCCCCCAGTCGGTAGTCGTTGTGCTGGTGCAGCCAGCCGAGGTAGGCCCCGTAGGCGGTGGCCACGGCCGCATTGGCCGACAGGCCATTGCCGGAGTGGGCCAGGCCGAAGCCTACCGAGGATGCCGTCGTCCCCCACCACGGGCCGAACTGGTGGTGGAATTCGTTGTTGAGGATCCCCCGGAAGAAGGCCTCCTCCCCCAGGGCAACGGCGCCGTGGCGGGGGAGCAACATGGCTCCCGCCTCGGTGCGGGTGAGCCCGCCCCGGGTGCGGGTAACCCAGGAATCCTCCGCCGGGAGCAGCAGGCCGGAGGCGGCGATGGCGATGGGGATGAAGGTCGTTGGCCGGCTGAGGTAACGAGCCGCGAAGGGAGCCGTGGCCAGGTCCTGGAAGCCCTCGTCGGAGATCGGCGTGCTGTAGCCGAGGTTCCCCCGCATCGCCCGGCGCTCACGGTAGGCGTCGTAGGCCGAGTAGAAGCGGGTATTGCTGGCGACCGACGCGAAGAGGTCGGCGCGCTCGCTGGTCCGGTTGGTGGTGATGGTCAGGTCGTCTTCATCGTAGCGGTCTTCCCGCTCGATGTAGTCGTCCCGGGTCTGGTAGTGAGTGGCGATGCCGGCGGCGGTACCGTAGGTCGCCAGGTGGAGGCTGCCCTTTACCGGTTCACCGTTGATGAACTGGCCCACGCCGGGGACGAAGAAGCTGCCCGTGGCCAGCAGCGCCGGCGAGGTGGCGGCGGCCGGCGCGGTGCCCAGGAGCAGGGCGAGGCCGGCCAGCAGATATCGCACGGTCACTGCCGTCTACTGCATCAGGACCCCCATGAGTCCCAGCGCCGGTTGGCCGTTCACCAGGAGCTGCGAGCCGCGGAAGGTGATCTCGGTCCGGTAGCGGTCTTCGCCCTCCGCCTTGAGGTAGCCATCGGCGGCCAGGGCATCCACCAGCATCTCCGCCTGGCGAGTGGCCAGCTCCTCGGAGCGGCCCTGGCTGGTCAGGCTCCGGCGCAGGTTGGCCTTCACTGCGGCGGCCGGTGCATCCAGGGTCAGCCGGGCGTCCAGCGCCTCCACCAGGGTGCGCGGTCGGTTGATATCGGGGCGGGACCCGTCGCTAAAGGAGGCCTCGCCGGTCGCCTCCAGCGTGCCTTCGGCATTGGTGGCGCGGGCCTCCTCCAGGGTCAGGTGGGGACGGCCGGCAAGGATGGTCTGGACCGCCGGCAGCACCCGGCCGCGCAGCACCGCCTCGGGGACCTGGCCCGGGTAGTCCTGGACCACCTGTGCCAGCTCACCGTAGGCATTGGCATCCACGCCCGCGAGGGCGGCCTCCAGCCGCACGTCCTTCCAGTCCACCGGGTTGGCCAGGTCCCGGCCCCGGAGCCGCAGGGCGGTGGCCTCGGTCTCGAAGCCCACGCGCAGGCCGCCTTCCTCCCGGTCCAGGTGGCTGGTGACCATCAGCTCCTCGATGCCGATCTCGCCCTCGGGGGCGAGGGCCTCCACGGAGCCGGCGGTGAGGGACTGGTGGCCCAGGAGGTAGGGGCCGTCGGTGGTGGTGCCCTCCGCCTCGAGGTGGAGGTCGGTGAGCCGGAAGCGGTTGCCGGTGCCCTCCTGCAGCTCGCCGCTGGGGGCATCGGCGGTCAGGCCGAGGGAGTCCCGGTCGGTGCTGAAGGAGCCGGTCATGCCGCCCCAGTCCAGGGAGAGTTCTTCCTCCACGACGCTGGCGGAGAAGGGGGCGGAGTGGAAGTCACCGGAGATGGTGCCGGTGAAGCCGCCGCGGCCGGAGACCGTGAGCAGCGTGGTGTCGGTCTCGGGGGCCGGTGCGATCTCGTCGGCCAGGGCCTGGCGCAGCGCCTCGTCGGGGTGGGCGGTGGCCTCGAAGCCCACGGCGCCGAAGGGTAGCGGCAGACGGGCCAGGAGCGGGCCGTGCTCCAGGGTCACGTCGAAGCGGATGCCGGGGAGGGGCCCCTGGTCCGCGTTCTTGGTCTTTGCGCCCTTCGCGCTGGATGCCAGCGCGGCGGGGCGGACCATGACCTCCGCGGTGGAGGTCAGCCGCCCGGCCTGATAGTCCGAGATGCGGATGGTGGCGCGCTGGTCCAGGGTGTCCAGCCGCTGGATCTCGGCGCGGAAGCGATCCTCCACCTTCGGACCAATGAGTGTCGCGCCGCCGTAGTGAGCGCCCGCTAGCACCACCGCGGCAGCGGCGGCGCCGAGAATCACCTTCTTCTTCTGCATTCCTTTGGCTCCCCCGGGGTTCAGGGGGCCTACTCTAGGATTTCCCGGCCGTACAGACCAGCCCCGGAGGCAGGATCAGCGGCGCCAGTCCAGGCGGAAGCCGTGGCTGCGCAGGGTGGAGAGGGTGGTGCGCACGCACTCGTCGATGAAGGCGGTGCGGTGGGGGTTGCTGGCCGCGGCCCGGGCCCACTTTCTGCCTTGTTCCAGCCCGGCCAGCTCGTAGAGGCCGGGCTCGGGCAGGTAGAGGGCGCGCACGAACTGGCGGAAGACGCGCTGCACCGGCAGGTTCAGCACCCGCCGACGCCATGCCGGGAGCCGGCCCAGCCGCTGTTCCAGCCGGTCCTTGGCGTGGGCGATGTGGCGCGCCTCGTCCAGCGTATGGAGGCGGGCGATGGCGTGGGCGGCGGGGTCCACCTCGCTGCGGTGCTTGTGGATGGCCCGGTTGAGCCGATCGGGGACCTCCTCGCCGATGAGCACCGCCACCCAGAAGGCGGCGGAATCGAAGGGCGCCACGCGGCCCACGAGATTGCCCAGGCGCAGGCGGGGGAAGGCGGTGGGCGGCCGGGGCAGGCCGCTGCGCTGATACAGCTCCACGAACATCAGGCTGTGGCCGGCCTCCTCGCGCAGCTCGTGAAGGTGGTAGAGGAGGTCGCCGGTATCGCCGTCGTCCCGGTGGACCGAGGCGGCGATCCGGCGCATAAAGATCCCCTCCAGCCAGAGGCCGGCCTCCACCGCGTTGAGGAATTCGAAGTGGGAGAGGGAGCGCCGCTGCCCCTCGGTGAGGCGCTCGTAGCCCGGCAGGCCGTAGAGCGAAAGCGCCCGCTCCGGCAGCCAGAAGGTGTCCAGCGACAGCTGCTCCCAGTCGACCCGGGCGAGGGGATCGGAATAGGGAGTCGAGTTGCGGCTCAACTGATCGGCGAGGGCGGAGGTGTCTGCCGATGGTTCGGTCATGCCGAAGGGCTCCCCGGGATCTTCATTGCACGCCTGAAAACGGTCGTTTATCCTAGCGGCTTCTTGTGGCGCGGTCGACCCGCGCAGCAGGACAATCCGGAGAGGTGGCCGAGTGGTCGAAGGCGCACGCCTGGAAAGTGTGTGTACCGAAAGGTACCGAGGGTTCGAATCCCTCCCTCTCCGCCAGTTAATCTTGTAAGTCAGCACGTTACCGGGCGCGCCCTCCGCGCCCCACGCTGTGTCCCACACCTTTTGGCGTTACTAGCCATTTTGTAAGTTGCTGACTTTCGTCGTACCCCTTGCTTCCCTGCCTACCGCTGCTCCGCAAAGCGGAGCGCGTTCGCCTATGACCAAAACCTCCCGCGAGCCTGTGAGCGCCCGGCCACCCAGCGCCTAGCCGTAGACTCAATCTCCAGGCGCGGTGGAACAGCCGGTCGATGGCCGCCACGGCCATCATGTCGTCCTTGCATCAGCGTTCCATGTGATAGATTCTTGGTCTATCAATCGAGGAGAGCGCTATGACTGGATCGACTTCCCTCTGGGAGGAGCTGGGGATCCCGCCCCGGGGACCGGCGTTGCACCAGGCGCTGCACGAAGGCTTGCCCTACGCGACCTTCCAGTCGCTGGCGGAGGCCGCGGATCTGGATCGTGCGGCCCTGCGCAGGGCGGTGGCGATTTCGCCGGCGACCCTGAGCCGCCGTGCCCGGCAGGGCCGTTTCAGCGCGGAGGAGAGCGACCGCCTGTTCCGCTTCGCCCAGCTCTATGAGGCCGCCGTGGGTCTGTTCGAGGGGGATGCGGAGGCGGCCATTCACTGGATCCGTCAGCCAGTTCGCGGGCTGGGTGGGGAGCGTCCCATCGACATGCTCACCACTTCGGCGGAGAGCCAGGCGGTTCTGGATCTCATCGGCCAACTGGAGCACGGGGTCATTGCGTGAGCACCGTACCGGCCTATCGGATGGTCAAGCGCCGGTGGCGGTCGGTGGCCTTCGACGGGACCGGCGCCCGGCTCTACGGCGGACGCTGGAACAGTCGGGGTAGGGCGGCGACCTATGCGGCAGGCTCCGAGGCGCTGGCCATCCTGGAAATCCTGGTCCACCTGGATCGGACCTCGGTGCTGCCGAGTTACACGGTGTTCGAGCTGGCATTGCCGCAGGACGAGGTGGAATGGCTGCCGCATGAGCCGCTGCCGTCGAACTGGCAGGACAGCCCGGCTCCGCGGGAGACGGCCGTGATCGGGGACGACTGGCTGGCACGCGGGGAGGCGTTGGCGTTGGCCCTTCCCAGCGTGGTCGTGCCCAGTGAGCGAGCCTTCCTGCTCAACCCGTTCCATCCGGTTTATGGCGAGGTCGTCGCCGAAGCCGTGGAGCGGGAGACGAGCCTGGACCACCGGCTTCTGAGCCCGTCGCCTGGCGGCACGGCCTGAAGCCGCCTGCCGGCAGTCGGCGACCTCGATGAATCGGCGTTCCTGCCGGCTCTATCCAGCTCTGTGTGGGTAGCGTGTCTGTTTGTCGGTGGCCTTAGGAGCAATGTTGAGGTAGAGCGCTGCGGTTCGGATGTGCGAAGCGGCTACCAAGAACGAAAGCCGGATCAGGCGGCGGAGTCGCCATCCACCTCCCACCCAGGGAAGACGAGCACCGCCGGGTGGCAGTGCAGAGCGCGGGCCAGCACCTTGGCGCGCTCAACGCCGAGGCGTACCCGATCATTCTCGATGGCGGAGATGGTCGACTGCGGGATCCCGGTGGCGGCGGCGAGGTCGTTCTGGCTCATCTCCTGCAACTCACGGAGGATCCGGACGGAGTCGCCGGGGGAAACTTCGACCCGGGTCTTCGCCTTCTGGTAGTCACTCATCTCATTTCCTCCGGGTCAGAGGGCATGACAGACAGGGTATGTCAGCCCGGGACCAGCGTCACCCGACCACCCGGGGTCGATTCGGTCCCGGCCCCGGTGGTAGAGTATCTCTTCTCGAACGGTCCGCTGCGGCGGAGCGCGAGTTCCATGGTGGCCCGCGTCGGCCTCCCCGCAACGAGTGGCTGTGAACCCCGTCAGGCCCGGAAGGGAGCAGCGGCAGCAGTCTCCTCGTGTGCCGGGGTCGGGTTGGCGTGGGTCACCTCCCCATTTCCCCTCGCCGAGGCCCGCCGGTGAGCTATCAGGTCCTGGCCCGAAAATGGCGTCCGCGCTCCTTCCCCGAACTGGTGGGACAGGAGAACGTCGTACGCGCGCTGACCAACGCCCTGGATCGCGACCGCGTCCACCACGCCCTGCTGCTCACGGGCACGCGCGGCGTCGGCAAGACCACCATCGCCCGGATCCTGGCCAAGTCCCTGAACTGCGACGAGGGCGTGAGCGCCTCGCCGTGCGGGGTCTGCGAGTCCTGCCGCGCCATCGACGAGGGGCGCTTCCCCGATCTGCTGGAGGTGGACGCCGCCTCCCGCACCAAGGTGGACGACACCCGGGAGCTGCTGGACAACGTCCAGTACGCGCCGGCCCGGGGGCGGTACAAGGTCTACCTGGTGGACGAGGTCCACATGCTCTCCACGCACAGCTTCAACGCCCTGTTGAAGACGCTGGAGGAGCCGCCGCCCCACGTGAAGTTCCTGCTGGCCACCACCGATCCCCAGAAGCTGCCGGTGACGGTCCTCTCCCGCTGCCTGCGCTTCAACCTCAAGCCGCTGCCGGCGCGGGAGCTGGCGGACTACCTGAGTACCATCCTGGAGGCCGAGGGGCTCCCCGCCGAACGCGGCGCGGTGGCCGCCATCGCCCGGGCGGCGGAGGGCAGCGTCCGCGACGCCCTGAGCCTGCTGGATCAGGCCATCGCCTTCAGCGACGGCCTGCGCGAGGACGAGGTGGCGGCCATGCTAGGCACCGTGGGCCGGGAGCGGGTGGCGGCACTGCTGGAGCGGATCCACGCCGGTGATGCCCCCGGGACCCTGGCCGCGGTGGCCGAGATGACCGCCGTGATCCCCGACCCCTCGGGTCTGCTCACGGAGCTGGTGAGCTACCTCCATCGGCTGGCAGTGGCGCAGTTCGCCCCGGAGGCGGTGGATGACGGCCTGGGTGAGGATGCGCGCCTGCGCGAGCTGGCGGCGAGCCTGGAGCCGGAGGCCATCCAGCTCTACTACCAGATTGCCCTCCACGGCCGGCGCGACCTGCCCCTGGCCCCGGATCCCCGGGGCGGGCTGGAGATGACGCTGCTGCGGATGATCGCCTTCCGCCCCGATGATGCCACCGCCGCCCCCGCGTCGGGCTCCGGCGGGGCGGCGGTCGGGAGTCCGGCCCCTGCAATGCCGGCCGCCCAGGGGGCCGTTCCGTCGGGCGAGGGTGCCCCGAGTGGCGAGGCCGTAGCGCCCGCTGCTGAGGCCCCGGCCAGTGAACCGGCCCCCAGCGAGCCGAGTGCCGGCGAGCCGAATCCGGCCCAGCCCCCGAGCGACGAGGCGCGCGGTCGGCTCCGCGCCCTGCTGGATCAGGGTCCGGAGGCGCCGGCGGGCGAACAGCCGGCCCCTGAACCAGAATCAGTACCCGAGCCTGAGCCGGAGTCCGCACCGGAACCGGCGCCGATGGAGACGAGCGCGCCGGCCCCGGAGGCCCCCGAGCCGGAGCCGGCGATGCCACCGGACTCGGCTCCCGCGCCCGAAGCGGCCGAGCCGCCGGCAGCGGCACCGCTGTTCGACGAGGTCGGCGAGGCCAGCGAGCCCGGCTCGGAGCCCGCCCCGGCCGACGCGGGCAGTACCGAGCCCCCGGGGCTGGATACCTCCGCCCTGGGCAGTACGCCGCCGCCGGAGGAGCCCTCGGCACCCGGGGCCGGCGCCGGTGATCCGGATCCCGAGACCTGGCGTAGCTGGGTCGCCGCCATGCCGACCAAGGGGCTCACCCGGGAGCTGCTGCGCCACACCGCCTGGCGCGGGCGCAACGGCAACCGCGTCACCCTGGCCCTGGAGGCGTCGCGCCAGCCGCCGGACAGCGACCGCTACGCCGAGCGCATCGCCGAGGCGCTGGCCCTCTATCTGGGCGAGAAGGTCAAGGTGGAACTGGTTCCCGAGGAGGGGCCGGAAACGCCGGCGGCGCTGGCCGAGCGGGCCGAACAGGAACAGGCGGAGGCGGCGCGGGAGGCCATCCAGACCGATCCGATGGTCCAGCAACTCTGCGATACTTTCGATGCCCGGGTGGATCCCGCCACGATCCGCCCGCTGGACTCCGGGGAGAGCGCCCCGGACTCCGACACAACCGGAACAGGAGGGTAAGACCCATGAAAGGCGGTATCGGCAACATGATGAAGCAGGCCCAGCAGATGCAGGAGCAGATGCAGAAGGCCCAGGAAGAGCTCGCCGAGATGGAAGTCACCGGCGAGGCCGGCGGCGGCATGGTGAAGGTGACCATGACCGGCCGCCACGACGTGAAGCGCGTGAACATCGACGACAGCCTCATGGGCGACGACCGCGAGATGCTCGAGGACCTGGTGGCCGCGGCGGTGAACGACGCCGTGCGCCACGTGGAGGAGACCAGCCAGGAGAAGATGTCCGGCCTCACCGAGGGGCTGAATCTCCCCGCCGGCATGAAGCTCCCCTTCTGAGCCCATGGCGGCCAGCCCCCTCATCAGCGGCCTGATGGAGGCCCTGCGGACCTTGCCCGGCGTGGGGCCGAAGTCGGCCCAGCGCATGGCCTACCACCTGCTGGAGCGTGATCGCGAGGGTGCGCGCAACCTGGCCGGGGCGCTGACGGCGGCAGTGGACAAGGTCGGCCACTGCCAGCGCTGCCGGACGCTCTCCGAGACCGAGCTGTGCACCCTCTGCGCCGATACCGGCCGGGACCGCAGCCTGCTCTGCGTGGTGGAGTCGCCGGCGGACGTGGAGGCCATGGAGCAGTACACCGACTACCGGGGGCTCTACTTCGTCCTCGGCGGCCACCTCTCGCCCCTGGACGGCATCGGCCCGGAGGCCATCGGCCTGGACCGGCTGGAGGCGCTACTGGATGAGGGCGAGGTGGCCGAGGTGGTCCTCGCCACCAATCCCACGGTGGAGGGGGAGGCCACTGCCCACTACATCGGCGAGCTGGTCCGCCCGCGCGGGATCACCATCACCCGGATCGCCTACGGTGTCCCCCTGGGCGGGGAGCTGGAGTACGTCAACGGCGACACCCTCTCTCACGCCTTCAGCGGGCGGCGGGAGGTCTAGCCCGGCTCCTTCGAGTGGGCGGAGAGTTCGGTCATGGCCAGTGCGGCCCGGTCGCAGAGCTGGCGGAAGAGGGTGTACTGCTCCACATCCAGGCGGCAGTCCTGGCCGGCACAATCGCCGTAGAAGAGCCCCACCGGCCGGTCGTGGACGAAGACCGACATCGCCATGAAGTTCTTCGTATCCAGCTTGCCCGCCAGCGCCTGCGGCAGGTAGGGGGCCAGCTCTTCGGCGTTGTCCGGGTTGCACCAGAGCGCCCGGGGCTCCTCCATGAGCTTGCTGAACAGGTGGGGCGGCTCCATGGCCAGGGATTCCCGGGCCAGCTCCTCGGTGCCGTGTCCCCCCAGGGTGGCGCGGGCACGCAGGGCGCTGCGGTCGGGGTTGAGCATGGCGAAGACCACTCGCTCCAGCCCCACGTGGTGGTGGAGCCCCTCCAGGACCAGGTGCATGGCATCGGGCAGGGTGTGGCTGCCGTCGATGGATTCGAAAAGCCGTTCCACGGCCTCGTGCTGGCCTGCCGTCCCGGCCTCCGGTTCGGTCTGGTCATCGAAGAAGATCGGGCCCTTTTCGGCCTCGCTCTCCGCCAGATCGATACTTTCGTCCGCCTCCTGCTCCTCCTTTCCGCCATCCAGAAAGCGGCGGGCAGCGGCGTCCAGCTCATCGGGATCCGGACCGCGACTGACGGCGGAGGCAGCATCCGCGTAGCTGGTGGAGCTGAGACCGTGGTCCTCCAGCAGCGGGTCCGATTCCTGCGGTGGCGCCACCACACGCGGGTGGCCGGTATCCAGGAGCATGGCGGCGTCCGGGACGACGCCGTAGGTGCGCCAGGCGCGCGCAGCCAGGGCGGCATCGCCGTGGACGATGGAGGCGGCCCGGCTGTAGGGGATCTGGAGGAACTCGGCGACCTCCCACAGCAGCGCCGAGATCGGGGTGTCGTACCAGTTCCAGTCCACCGAGAAGGCCAGGCGGTCGGCGACCCGGATCCCGCGGATCCGCCGATCGGCTTCCCGGTCGGGATCGACACTCTCGGCCAGGAAGGGTGGCAATCCCCATCGGGTCAGGAGGTCCCGGGTCAGCGCCGTTACGCGGTAGCCGAGCTGCTCGGCCTCGATCTCCTCCGGCGGGCGGTCGGGGGTCGCGGAGAGGGCCGTGGCGACGGCTGCCGCGCGCTCCGGCTTGTTCAGCCAGAGGTAGAACCAGCCCAGCCGGTGGAGGAGGGCGGCGACGTAGACCTCGCCGGGGTTCATGTCGGCCCGCCGGCCGGCCCACCCGGCGCTCTGGACGGCGGCATGGTGGGCGCGGCTGTAGCTCTCCAGCAGCCGTGAATGGGCCTGGGGCGTGGCGACATCACTCAGGCGCGGCCGCCCCTGGTGCAGACGTCGCATGCGGTCTAGCCCCAGCATCATGGTGGCGTGCTGGACGGCGCCCACGGGGCTGCCCAGGTGGCGATGAGGGATCCCGTTGACCTTGACGAGAAGATGGAGGGTGAGGCCGGGGTCGCGCAGGATGGTATTCGCCAGCGCCCCCTGGTCGAGATGGTCGTCATCCCGTTCGAAGAGGCGATCCAGCTCGTCGGCAGCGCGGTCGAGCACCGGGAACTGCTCGATGTCCGCCCGGGCGATGGTCATCCGCAGTGTATCCGCCTCACTCATTGTCGGCCTCCCTAGCGTCCTTGCGGCATCGAAAAAGGGGACGCACTGCCCATTCTGCGTCAAAAATCCCCGTCGGGGTACTGATCCCGGTAGGGCTCCTCTCTATAATGGTCCCCATTACCGCAGCCGCGCCGGGGCCTCCCCCGCGCCAGGGAGCTCGAACAGCCATGAAGCTCATCATCGGACTCATTACCGTAACGGCGAGCATCATCGTCGGTTACCTGATGGCCCAGGGCAAGCTCTCGGTACTTTTCCAGCCGGCGGAGTTCGTCATCATCGGCGGTGCTGCCATCGGTGCCTTCGTGGTGGCCAATCCGGGCCACGTCATCAAGCGGGTGGCCAGCGGGCTCCCGTTGCTGCTCAAGGGGTCGCCGTATAACAAGGCCGCCTACATGGAGCTACTGGCGCTCATGTACGAGCTATTCACCCGGGCGCGCAAGGAGGGGCTCATGGCGCTGGAGCCCCACGTGGAGGATCCCGAGAACAGCGACCTCTTCGCCAAGTATCCGACCGTCCACAAGAACGAGCAGGTTCGGGAGTTCATCGCCGACTATCTGCGCATGATCGTCGGGGGCAACATGAATGCCTTCGAGATGGAGAACCTCATGGACGTGGAGCTGGAGGCCCATGAAAAGGAGGCTACCAAGCCCGGTCAGGCGGTGACGACCATGGGGGACGGCCTTCCCGGTTTCGGCATCGTGGCGGCGGTGCTCGGCGTCATCATCACCATGGGCTATATCGATGCCGGCCCGGAGATGCTCGGCCACAAGATCGCGGCGGCGCTGGTGGGGACTTTCCTGGGTATCCTGCTCGCTTACGGCTACGTCGGCCCCATCGGCCACGCTCTCACGGAACAGGCGGAGGAGGAGGGGCAGTTCCTCCAGTGCGCCAAGATGTGCATCCTCTCCACTCTCAATGGCTACGGACCCCAGGTGGCCGTGGAGTTCGGCCGCAAGGCCATCGCCCATACGCACCGCCCCGGATTCGTGGAACTGGAAGAGCACCTTCGCGGCGAGGGCGGTTAGCTCGTGCCGCGGCGCGGGCGGTAAGCCATGGCGGAGAACGACAATAACGTTCGGCCCATCGTCGTCAAGCGGCCGAAAAAGGTCGAGGGGGGCCACCACGGCGGCTCCTGGAAGGTCGCCTACGCCGACTTCGTCACCGCCATGATGGCGCTCTTCCTCCTGCTCTGGATCCTCGAGACCACCGACTTCGAGAGCAAGAAGGCCATCGCCGATCACTTCCAGAACCCTTCGGCCGTCCAGGGGCCGGGCGGGGCGAGCACCTCCCTTATCGACATGGGCGGTGCCATGGATGCCCCGCGCGGGGAGGGCGGCGAGGTGCAGGAACGCAATCCCCAGGAAGAGCCCTCGCCCACCGAGGAGTCGGAGCAGAAGCAGAGCCTGGCCGACCTCATGGCCCGAATGCAGGAGAAGATCCAGCAGGACGAGTCCCTGCGGGAGTTCGAGGACCAGATCGTCATGGAGATCGATGAGGACGGCCTCCGGGTCCAGGTCATCGACCAGTCGGACCGGCCCATGTTCACCGCCGGCGGCGATCGCCTGCGCTACTACGCCCGCGACATCCTGGAGGCGCTGGGACGGACCCTCTCCCGGGTCCCCTTCAAGCTGGTGGTCTCCGGCCATACCGATGCCACCCCCTACAGCGGCAGCAAGGAGGACTACACCAACTGGGAACTCTCCAGCGATCGCGCCAATGCCGCCCGCCGGGCGCTGCTCGACGGCGGTCTCCCGGAGACCCACATCGAGCGGGTGACCGGGCTGGCGGCCAGCGAGCTGTACAACCACCGTTATCCCCTGGATCCCTCCAATCGCCGGGTGAGCGTGCTGGTGACCCCGCGCGAGGTACAGTCCCGGCGGCTGGAAGAGCCGGAGGGCGAGAGCTTCCTCGATGACATCGGCTCCGGCATGCTCGATGGCGGTTCGGCCGATGGCCAGAGCGGAGTGGTCAAGCGCGATAACACTCCGGCGCAGGGCGATGAGGGCGCATCGCAGGGCGGCTCCGGCGAGAGCGGTTCGCGGACGGGGGCAGAGTCCGAGGCCGCGACCCGGGGCGATGAAGAGTTCGATCCCGAAGAGCTCGACCGCCGCCTGCGACGCGCCCTCCAGTAGCTCCTACTCGCTTGCGACTCCCCCGTCGCTCCGCTCTTGCCGGACGGGATCGAAGGGTTCGAAGTGGTAGAAGTGGCCGTTGAGCCAGGTGGTCACATCCTCCACCCAGGAGCGGGGCCACGCCTCGCCGTAGCTGTTCCGGCACCGACCGACCTGTTCATACAGCTCGTTGAGGCTGCCGATGCGCTGATTCTCCCGATCATAGATGGCCGTGGGGTCGCCGCCCATGATGTCGGCATGGCAGTCGATGCAGTGGCGTTCGTGGAGGTCGCGACCGTGGACCGGGTCCGGCGCATCGGCCCCGGCAGGCGCTGCCAGGACGGACAGCGCCGCGGCAGCCAGCCAGGGCCGCGGGGCGCGAATCGGCCACGGGAGTGGAGACAGCATCGCGATACCTCGATGGCGGCGCAGGGGTCCATCTCCCTGATACACTAGTTGCCCGTATCGCTGCAACGGAGGAGGCGCCCCATGGCGGCCGACCCCGAGAATCTGATCTGGATCGACCTGGAGATGACCGGGCTCGATACCGATAACGACTGCATCATCGAGATCGCCACCATCGTCACCGATGGAAGGCTCAACGTCCTTGCCGAGGGGCCGGAGCTGGCCATCCACCAGAGCGACGCCATCCTCGCCGGCATGGACGAGTGGAACACCAACCAGCACGGCGAGTCCGGCCTCACCGAGCGCGTTCGCACCAGTGACATCGACGAGGCCACTGCCGAGGCGCGGACCCTGGACTTCCTGCGCCAGTACGTGCCGCCGCGGACCTCGCCCATGTGCGGCAACAGCATCTGCCAGGATCGCCGCTTCCTGGCCCGCTGCATGCCGGAGCTGGAGGCCTTCTTCCACTACCGCAACCTGGACGTCAGCACCCTCAAGGAGCTGGCGCGGCGGTGGGCGCCGGATGTCTATCACCGCTTCGACAAGGGCGGCTCCCATCGCGCCATGGACGACATCCGCGACTCCATCCGCGAACTGGCCTACTACAAGGAAAACCTGCTGGCGCTGGTCTGATGGCCCATGGACCGCGATAAGGACATTAACCGGGCGGATTGCTGGAAGTGCCGCCACCACTACATCACCTGGGAGGAGAGCTTCCCCTACGGCTGCCGCGCCCTGGGCTTCAAGTCCCGGCGCCTGCCGGTCTTCGATGTGCGCGAGTCCTCCGGTCACGACTGCCTCTACTTCTCCCCCAGGGAGGGGAAAGGCTGACGGCCTGAGCGGCTTTTCACCAACTCGGCCCTTGTGTATGCTCGCCTGACGAACCCCGGTCGCAGTGCTGTCCGCGAGCCCACGGAGTCCATGTATTCCCAGATCGAGAATGCCCGGCAGCAGGATGACCTCGTCGAGCGCTATGCCCCCCTGGTAAAGCGCCTGGCGCATCACCTCATGGGGCGGCTGCCGCCCAGTGTCCAGCTCGATGACCTGCTCCAGGCCGGCATGATGGGGCTGCTGGACGCCGCGCGGCAGTACGACGCCACCCAGGGTGCCACCTTCGAGACCTACGCCACCATCCGGATCCGCGGCTCCATGCTCGACGAGCTGCGCCGGTACGACTGGGCGCCCAAGTCGATCCACCGTAAGGCGCGCGATCTCGCTGAGGCCATCCAGACCGTGGAACAGCGCGAGGGGCGGGATGCCCGCGACGAGGAGATCGTCGCCGAGCTCGGGGTCAGTCAGGAGGAGTACCACCAGCTCCTGCGGGAGACCTCCTCGGCCCGGGTCTTCAGCCTGGAGGACCTCTCCGCCGACGGCGATATAACCGAGGCCATGCCGGCCCAGACGCCGACGCCCCAGGAAGGGGTGGAGGATGAGGCGTTCCGCGAGGGGCTGGCCGAGGCCATCCGCAATCTCCCCGAGCGCGAACGGCTGATCATGGCCATGTATTACGACCACGAGCTCAACCTGCGCGAGATCGGGGAGGTGCAGGGGGTGACCGAGTCGCGGGTCAGCCAGATCCTCAGCCAGGCGCACAAGCGGCTGCGCGCCCGCCTCACCGACTGGGGGGCAAAGGCCTGAGGCGGTTCAGGCGTAGGTGATTCAGGCGGAGCCGGTGGCCACCGGCGTCGTCTCCGCATTCCCCCAGTCCGACCAGGCGCCCGGATAGCCCTTCACCTCCGGGTATCCCAGCCATTTCAGGACGAGCCACGGCAGGGCCGAGCGGTGGTGGGTCTGGCAGTAGGTGACCACGCACCGGTTCGGCGTGAAGCCGAGGAAGTCCAGCTTCTCCCGGATGGTCGCCTCGTCCTTCAGGCGCCGGTCGTGGGCATTGTCCATGAGCCAGGTCCACTCCAGGTTGATCGCCCCGGGGATGTGTCCGCCCCGTGCGGCCCGTACGTCCTCGCCACTGAATTCCGCCGGCGAGCGCGCGTCCCAGAGGGCGTAGTGGGGGTCCCGCAGGTGGCGCAGGATCTCGTCCCGGGTGGCCACGGTCTCCTCCCGCGCCGTGTAGTGCACGGGGTAGTGGCCCGCCTCGGGGGTCGCCAGCTCGGTGCTGGTGGGCAGACCGGCGGCGATCCAGGCATCGCGACCGCCATCCAGCAGCGCGGCGCGGGTGTGGCCGGCGGTGGCCAGGGTCCACAGCAGCCGGGAGGCGCGACCACCGCCCTCGTCGTCACAGGCGATGATGGTGGTCTCCGGGGTGACCCCGGCCGCCTCCAGGTGGCGGGAGAGCTCGGCCGCATCGGCCAGCAGCCCCTTGACCACGCCATCGCCGTGGACCAGGGCCTGGAAGGGGATCTGCACCGACCCGGGGATGTGCCCCCGGGCGAAGGTATCGGCATCGCCCAGGTCGATGACCCGGAGGTCCGATCCTTCCTCCAGCCGGCGGGACAGCTCCTCGGGAGAGATGATCCAGGGGTGGTCGCGATTCATCATGGGTCTCCTTGCATTGTTGCTGCGTCCGGCGATGCCGCTACCTTAGCGGCTTCCGGTGTTTCCCCGCTAGTGGTCGGTGGTCTGTCGTCCGACGGCGGTGTAGAGTGCCGGCGCGGCCTTCGAGAGGGTGAATCATGAGCGAGGAGCAGGAATCCGGGACCCGCGCGGTGCGCTTCTATACCGAGGAGGAGCTGGACGCCATCGAGGAGGAGGATCCCGATCGCGCCTTCGAGCTGGCCCGGGCTCAGGCGCTGGCGGAGCGCAGCCGCGCCACCGGCGGCTGGGGCCACGACGCCGAGGCCTATCCCCTGCCGGAGGAGGGGCCGGTGCGCGAGGCCGTCGACCAGGCACGGCTCATCCTGAACCGCGACGGCGGCGATCTGGAGCTGGTGGCAGTGGAGGAGCGGGTGGTCCGGGTGCGCCTCAAGGGGGCGTGCGTGGGCTGCCCCAGCGCGCCGCTGGACCTGCGCAACGTGGTGGAGCGGATGGTGGTGGAGGCGGTCCCCGGGGTGGCCCGGGTGGAGAACGTCTTCTGAACCCCGATTCGTCGATCCGGCCTAGCGCTTGACCACCCGCCGTTGATCGGCGATGTCGTCGGTCGCCGACGGCACGACCGCGCCCAGGCGACGATTGAGTCGCTCCCGGTCCACCGCCACCTCCACGACCCCGTTACCGCGATGGACCAGGCGGGAGATGGCCCCCTTGTCGGCCAGCTCGTCCACCACCGAACGCAGGCTCGCCCGCGGGATCCCGCTCTGCTCCGCCAGGGCCCGCAGATCCAGCTTGAACGACTGGCCCTCGCCGCCGGCCAGGAGGTGGTAGCCCACCACCCAGCGCGCGCGGTCGCGGTGGCTGTCGGCCAGGATCTCGTTGGTGCTGCTCACCTTGGTGGAGAGCGACCGCATGAGGCGGAAGGTGAGTTCCGGTAGCTGGGTCACCGCGTCCAGGAAGTCGTCATTGGCGAACTCCACGGCGGTAAGTTCCGTGGCGGCGCGCACGGTGCCGGTGCGGGTCAGGTCGTGGAAGAGCCCCATCTCGCCGAAGATGGCGCCGACCCCCAGGTTCGCCACCACCGAGGGCTGGCTGCCCTCCACGGCCTTGAGGACCTCGGCCTCGCCGTCCAGGAGGACGAAGACGGTGGTGGCCGGCTCGTTCTCGCCCACCACCTCGGCCCCGGCGGGGAAGCGGCGGGTGCGCCCGTGCCGGGTCAGGAAGCGGGTGACCTCGTCGCTGAGGCGGCTGGAGCGGGCGTTGGCCAGCGAGCTCTGGGTTTTGGCGACCATGGGTGCGGCCTTGTGGAAGTGGAACGCCCCCAGTGTGGGTGTCGGACTTGCCGCTTTCCATCGACGGCTTCACACTCTGATTCCATGAATCCGAAAGACTATTCCTCCCCGGGCCGGGAGGCCGAGCGCCCCAGCCGCAAGCTGGCGGACTTCCTCACCCGACATGGCAAGGTCCGGATCTACGATGCCGGCAAGGTCGTCTTCCACGAGGGCGATACCTCCCACTGGGTCTACATCATCCTCGCCGGGGAGGCCGAGGTCCTGCGCGCCGACGAGGGTGGGCAGGAGAACGTGATCGCCACCGTCGGACCGGGATCGATGTTCGGCGAGATGGGGTTGTTCCACGACCTGCGGCGGACCGGCACCATCCGGGCGCGGGAATCCCTGAAGGTGGTCGTCTTCTCCAACGACGACTTCATGGACGCGGTGACCAAGCTGCCGGAGCTGACCATCCGGGTGATCCGGTCGCTCTCCAACAAGGTGGTGGCCGCCAACGAGCTGGCCGCCGACCTGCGCTCCCAGCGCGACCGGTGGGCGGTGGCCTACGCCATCGTCCGCCAGTGGCCGGAGCAGGGGGAGCGGGTCGGCCCCGAGGTCGTCCTGGATCCGACTCGGATCAGCACCGATACCGGCGTCTCCCGGCCCGGGGTCAAGGCGGTGATCCGGGAGCTGGCCAGGCGGGGGGCGATCATCACGCCGAACCCCGACAGCAGCGGCGTGATCCGGTCGCGGGTGGACTACGCCCGGCTGGAGCAGTGGCTGGCCGACTCCCGCCCCGACGCCGGCAACCCGGACGAGTCGGACGCGGCCGGTACCCACGCCAACTGAGCCCCCGTCCGGGCCCGGGGCTTCAGCCCTTGCCCTCGCCGGCGAGGTAGAGCCAGGTCTCCACCACCGAGTCGGGGTTCAGGGAGACGCTCTCGATCCCCTCGTCCATGAGCCACTTGGCCAGGTCCGGGTAGTCCGAGGGGCCCTGGCCGCAGATCCCGATGTACTTGCCCTTCGCGCGGGCCGCCTGGATGGCGGTGTGCAGGAGCTGCTTCACCGCCGGGTTGCGCTCGTCGAAGGACTCCGCCACCAGGCCGGAGTCGCGGTCCAGCCCCAGGGTGAGCTGGGTGAGGTCGTTGGAGCCGATGGAGAAGCCGTCGAAGTGCTCCAGGAAGTCGTCGGCGAGCAGGGCGTTGGCCGGGATCTCGCACATCATGATGACCTTGAGCCCGTTCTCCCCGCGCTTGAGGCCGTTGTCGGCCAGTAGCCGCTCCACCGCCTGGCCCTCGGCCACCGTCCGCACGAAGGGGATCATCACCTCGACGTTGGTCAGTCCCATGGTCTCGCGGACCTTCTTCAGCGCCCGCACCTCCAGCTCGAAGCAGTCGCGGAAGGTCTCGCTGACGTAGCGCGAGGCCCCGCGGAAGCCGAGCATGGGATTCTCCTCGTCCGGCTCGTAGGCCTCGCCGCCCAGCAGGTTGGCGTACTCGTTGGACTTGAAGTCGGACATCCGGACGATGACCGGCTTGGGCCAGAAGGCGGCGGCGAGGGTGGCAATGCCCTCGGCCAGCTTGTCCACGTAGAAGCCCGGGCCGTCCTCGTAGCCGGCGGTGCGCTCGGCGATCTCCGCCTGCACCGCCGGGCTCTGGTCGGCGAGGTTCAGCAGCGCCTTGGGGTGGATCCCGATCATCCGGTTGATGATGAACTCCAGCCGCGCCAGGCCCACGCCGTGGTTGGGGAGGAACTGGAAGTCGAAGGCGCGGTCGGGGTTGCCGACGTTCATCATTACCTTGAAGGGCAGATCCGGCATCTTCTCCAGGCTCACCTCGGAGACCTCGAAGGCCAGTTCCCCGGCGTAGACGTAGCCGGTATCCCCCTCGGCGCAGGAGACGGTGACCGGGCTGCTGTCCGGCAGGGTGTCGGTGGCGCCGGTGGCCCCCACCACCGCCGGGATCCCCAGCTCCCGGGCGATGATGGCGGCGTGGCAGGTGCGGCCGCCGCGGTTGGTGACGATGGCCGAGGCCCGCTTCATCACCGGCTCCCAGTCGGGGTCGGTCATGTCGGTGACCAGGATGTCGCCGGGCTCGACCCGGTGCATCTCCTTGGGGGTGTCGATGACCCGCACCCGGCCGGCGCCGATGCCGCCGCCGATGGCGCGGCCGGTGATGAGCGCCTCGCCGGTCTCCTTCATGTGGTAGCGCTTGATGGACTGGCCGCTGTCCTGGCTCTTCACCGTCTCCGGGCGGGCCTGGAGGATGAAGAGCCGGCCGTCGCGGCCGTCCTTGCCCCACTCGATGTCCATGGGCCGGCCGTAGTGCTCCTCGATGGTCATCGCCTGGCGGGCGAGGCTGGCCACATCCTCGTCATCGATGCAGAAGCGCTGGCGGTCGGCCTCCGGCGTCTCCTCGGTGCGGGTGGCGTGGCCCTCGTCGTCATTGCCCTCGTCGCGATAGACCATGCGGATGGCCTTCTCCCCCAGGGAGCGCCGCACGATGGGGTAGTGGCCGGCGGCCAGGGTGGGCTTGTGGACGTAGAACTCGTCGGGATTCACCGAGCCCTGGACCACCGTCTCCCCCAGGCCCCAGGCGCCGGTGATGAAGACCACGTCGCGGAAGCCCGATTCGGTGTCCAGGGTGAACATGACGCCGCTGGCGCCGATGTCGCTGCGCACCATGCGCTGGACGCCGGCGGAGAGGGCCACCTGGCCGTGCTCGAAGCCCTTGTGGACGCGGTAGGAGATGGCGCGGTCGTTGTAGAGGGAGGCGAAGACCGCCTTGATGGCGGCGAGGAAGTCGGCCTCGCCGCGGACGTTGAGGTAGGTCTCCTGCTGGCCGGCGAAGGAGGCGTCGGGGAGGTCCTCGGCGGTGGCCGAGGAGCGCACGGCCAGCTCGATGTCGTGGTCGTGGCGCCCCATGAGCTCGGCGTAGGCGGTCTTCAGCGCCGACTCCAGTTCCGGGTGGAAGGGGGCCTCCATGATCCAGCCGCGGATGCGCTCACCGGTCTCCACCAGGGCGTGGGTGTCGTTGGTGTCCAGCCCGTCCAGCGCCTCGCGGATGCGCTCGGTGAGGCCGTTGGTATCCAGGAAGTCGCGGTAGGCAGTGGCCGTGGTGGCGAAGCCCTCGGGGACCTGGACGCCGGCGGCGCCGAGCTGGCTGATCATCTCGCCCAGGGAGGCGTTCTTGCCCCCCACCCGCTCCACGTCGCCCATCCCCAGGTCCTCGAAGCGGACTACATATTCCCGGTCGGTCACGGCTGCCTCCTTGGTGCTGCCCACGGTCGGGGCGATCGCCCCTGCTGACTGCTATAGTGGCCCCCGGATGGCGGGCGCTCAAGCCCGCGGGAGGAGTGCATGTTCTGCATCTTTCACGTCTCCGACGGCACCGGCATTACCGCCGAGACCCTGGGGCGGGCGCTGACCAGCCAGTATCCGGGGATCGAGGCGCGCCGGGTGACCCTGCCCTTCGTCCGGGATGCGGCCACGGCGCGGGCCACCGTGGCCCGGATCCAGCGGGAGGCGGCGGATAGCGGCTGCCATCCGGTGATCCTCGCCACCCTGCTCGACGAGGACATCCGGGCCGTCTTCCGCGAGGCGGGGCTGCCGCTGCTGGACTTCTTCGAGCACTTCGCCGGGCCGGCGCGGGAACTCTTCGGCGAGGGGGCCGCCGCCGAGGTGGGCCGCTCCCACGGGGTCTCCGATGCGGCCTCCTACGATCGCCGGATCCGGGCGGTGGACTACGCACTGGGCCACGACGACGGTGTCAGCACCCAGAGCTACGCCGACGCCGATGTCATCCTGGCCGGGGTCTCCCGGGCGGGGAAGACGCCCACCAGCCTCTACCTGGCCCTGCAGCACGGGCTGCGCGCCGCCAACTACCCCTTCACCGACGACGATCTGGAGAGCGACCGCCTGCCCGCGGTCCTTTGGGACAATCGCGACCGGGTCTTCGGCCTGACCATCGAGGCGCGCCGGCTGGCGGCCATCCGGGAGGAGCGCCGCCCGGGCAGCCGCTACGCCTCCGTGGGGCAGTGCCGCCAGGAGGTCCGCCAGGTGGAGTCGCTGTTCCGGCGCGAACGGATCCCCTGCGTCGACGTCACGCCCATGTCGGTGGAGGAGATCGCCGCCAGCATCCGCGCCCACCTCCAGCGCGGATAGGCGGACTCAGGTTAAGCGGGCTCAGGTGATGACGTCGGGTTCCGCGCGGCCGGTGTGGCTGCGGATCCCGGCCAGGGCCTCGGCGGCGGCGGTCAGCGGGGCCAGGAGCTCGGCGGTGGGTCGGTCCTGGCGCTCGGGGTTGCCCTCGAAGGCCTCCAGGTAGACCCGCAGGGTCGCCCCCTCGGTCCCGGTGCCGGAGAGGCGGAAGACCAGCCGCTCGCCCCCCTGGAAGAAGATCCGCAGCCCCTGGTGTTCCGCCCGGCTGCCGTCGATGGGATCGGTATAGGCGAAGTCGTCGGCGGCGGTGACCGTCAGGCCGTTGAAGGACTGGCCCGGGAGGTCGGCGAGACGGCCGCGCAGGCCCTCGACCATGCGACCGGCGGCCTCGGCATCCACCCCCTCGTAGTCGTAGCGGCTGTAGACGTTGCGGCCGAAGCGCTGCCAGTGGTCGCGCAGGAGGTCGCCCACGCCGCGCTGGCGCACCGCCAGGATGTTGAGCCAGAAGAGTACCGCCCAGAGGCCGTCCTTCTCCCGGACGTGGGCGGAGCCGGTGCCGAAGCTCTCCTCGCCGCAGAGGGTGACCCGGTCGGCATCCAGGAGGTTGCCGAAGAACTTCCAGCCGGTGGGGGTCTCGTAGCAGGGCACGCCCAGCGCCTCGGCCACCCGGTCGGCGGCGGCGCTGGTGGGCATGGAGCGGGCGATGCCGCGGATCCCGCCGGCGTAGCCCGGGGCGCAGGTGGCGTTGGCGGCGAGGAAGGCCAGGCTGTCCGAGGGGGTCACGAAGAAGTCCGGGCCCAGGATCATGTTGCGGTCGCCGTCGCCGTCCGAGGCGGCGCCCAGGTCCGGGGCGTCGGGCCCGTACATGAGCGCCACCAGTTCCGGGGCATGGACCAGGTTGGGGTCGGGGTGGCCGCCGCCGAAGTCGGGGAGCGGTTCGGCATTGATCACGCTGCCGGCCGGGGCGCCCAGCCGCTCCTCCAGGATCCGCCGGGCATAGGGGCCGGTGATGGCGTGCATGGCGTCGAAGCGCAGGCGGAAGCCGTCGGCGATCATGGCGGCGATGGCCTCCATGTCGAAGAGCTCCTCCATGAGGGCGGCGTAATCGGCCACCGGGTCGATGACCTCCACCGTCGTGCCCTGGATCTCCACGGCCCCCTCCCGGGAGAGGTCGATGTCGCCGGTGTCGGTGATCCGGTATTCGTCGAGGGTGCGGCTGCGCTGGTAGATGGCCTCGGTGACCGACTCCGGCGCCGGCCCGCCGTTGGCGGTGTTGAACTTGATGCCGAAGTCCCCCTCCGGCCCGCCGGGGTTGTGGCTGGCGGAGAGGACGATGCCGCCGTCGGCCCGGCGCTTGCGGATGATCGCGGATACCGCCGGCGTGGAGAGGAGGCCGTCGCGCCCCACCAGGACCCGGCCCACGCCGTGGGCGGCGGCCATGCGCAGGATGGTCTGGATGGCCGTCTCGTTGTAGTAGCGCCCGTCGCCGCCGAGGACCAGGGTGCCCCCGCGCAGGCCCTCGCCGACGTCGAGGATGGACTGAACGAAGTTCTCCAGATAATTCGGCTGCTGGAAGCGGGTAACGCGCTTGCGCAGGCCGGAGGTCCCCGGCTTCTGGTCGTCGAAGGGCTGGGTGGCGACGGTCTGGATGGCCATGGACGTTCCCTCGGCGTTGATGATGCTTCCATCCTAGCAGGCGGCTGCCTGTCGGGTCAGAGGGGTTGAACTCCCGAGAGGCCGCCCCCACATCGCCGACGTTCCGGGGCGGTCCGCCCGCCCCGCCGGAAATCGTCACGCCAACCACAAGACCGACACGGGGAGAACCATGGCCGGTGAACACCAGGAGACCCACAGCTTTCAGGCGGAGGTGAGCCAGCTCCTCCACCTGATGATCCACTCGCTCTACTCCAGCAAGGAGATCTTCCTGCGCGAGCTCATCTCCAACGGCGCCGACGCCGCCGACAAGCTCCGCTTCGAGGCGATCTCCGACGAGGCGCTCTGGGAGGGCGACGAGGAGCTGTGCGTGGAGGTGGACTACGACCCCGAGGCGCGCACCGTCAGCGTGGCCGACAACGGCATCGGCATGTCCCGGGACGACGTGGTGGAGAACATCGGCACCATCGCCCGTTCCGGGACCCGCGCCTTCGTCGACCAGCTCACCGGCGATCAGGCCCGGGACGCCGAGCTCATCGGCCAGTTCGGGGTCGGCTTCTATTCCGCCTTCATCGTCGCCGACCGGGTGACGGTGGAGAGCCGCCGCGCCGGCATGGGCGCCGAGCACGGCGTCCGCTGGGAGAGCGACGGCGAGGGCGAATACACCCTGGATAACATCACCCGCCTCGAGCGCGGCACCCGCATCACCCTCCACCTGCGCGAGGGCGAGGACGAGTTCCTGGAGGACATGCGGCTGCGCCACATCATCCGCACCTGGTCCGACCACATCGGCCTGCCCATCCGCATGCCGAAGCAGGGCGAGGAGGGGCCGGATCGCAACGAGTGGGAGACGGTGAACCAGGCCTCGGCGCTGTGGACCCGGCCGCGCAACGAGATCGGCGAGGAGGAGTACAAGGGCTTCTACAAGCACGTGGCCCACGACTTCGAGGATCCGCTCACCTGGATCCACGCCCGAGTGGAGGGCAAGCTCGAATATACCCTGCTGCTCTATCTGCCCCAGCGCGCGCCCTTCGACCTCTGGGACCGGGAGCAGCGCCACGGCCTCAAGCTCTACGTCCGCCGCGTTTTCATCCTGGAGGACAGCGAGCAGCTGCTGCCCCACTACCTGCGCTTCGTCCGCGGCGTGGTGGACTCCGCCGACCTGCCGCTCAACGTCTCCCGGGAGATCCTGCAGAGCAGCAAGGTCACCGAATCCATCCGCGCCGGGGCGGTGAAGCGCGTCCTGGACCGTCTGGAGTCCATGGCGAAGGACGAGCCGGAGAACTACGCCACCTTCTGGAGCCAGTTCGGCCCGGTGATGAAGGAGGGCCCCGGCGAGGACACCGCCAACAAGGAGCGCCTGGCCGGGCTCATGCGCTTCGCCTCCACCCACGGGGAGGGCGCCGAGCAGACCGTCTCCCTGGAGGACTACATCCAGCGCATGCCCGAGGGGCAGCAGTCCATCTACTACATCACCGCCGAGAGCCACGCCGCGGCCGCCGCCAGCCCCCACCTGGAGGTCTTCCGCAAGAAGGGCGTGGAGGTGCTGCTGCTCTCCGACCGGGTGGACGAGTGGCTCATGGCCCACCTCACCGAGTACAAGGAGATCCCCTTCGTCTCCGTTGCCAAGGGCGACATCGACCTCAGCGGCCTCGGCGACGACGACACCGACGAGGCCCAGGAGAAGGAAGAGGCCCAGCAGCGGCTGGGCGAGGTCGGCGAGCGCGTGGAAAAGGTCCTGGAGGGCCAGGTGAAGGGGGTGCGCGCCAGCCACCGCCTGACCACCTCGCCCGCCTGCCTGGTCGCCGACGAGAACGCGCTCTCCGCCAACCTGGAGCGGATGCTCAAGGCCGCCGGCCAGGAGGTCCCGCAGACCCCGCCGTGGCTCGAGCTCAATCCCGACCATCCGCTGGTGCAGCGGCTGGCGGACGAGCCCGAGGGCAAGCGCTTCGAGGACTGGACCCACGTCCTGTTCGACCAGGCGGTGCTGGCCGAGGGCGGGCAGCTGGAGGAGCCGGCCGGCTTCGTGGGCCGGCTCAACGCCCTGCTCATGGAGCTCCAGAGCGGGGGTAACCAGGCCGGTGACCGCCAGTAGCGGCAGTCCCGGGTCGGTAGGCCGTCAGGCCTGGCAGACCGACCCGGCCCTGCGGCCCCTCTTCCTCATGGGGCCCACCGCCTCCGGCAAGACCGGGCTGGCGGTGGAGCTGGTCCGGCGCGGGGTCGGCGCCATCATCAGCGTCGACTCCGCCCAGGTCTATCGCGGCCTGGATGTCGGCACCGCCAAGCCGGATGCCGCCACCCTGGCCGAGGCCCCCCATCGCCTGCTGGATATCCGCGACCCGGCGGAGGGTTACTCCGCCGCCGAGTTCCGGCGTGACGCCCTGGCGGCCATGGACGAGGTGGCGGCGGCGGGGCAGCGTCCCCTGCTGGTGGGCGGGACCATGCTCTACTTCCGGGCCCTGCTCCACGGCCTCGACCCCCTGCCACCGGGGGACCCCGAGGTGCGCCAGCGGCTGGAGGCCGAGGCCGCGGAGCAGGGCTGGGGAGCCCTCCACGCCCGCCTGGCGGCCGCCGACCCGGAATCGGGACGGCGCATCCACCCCAACGACCCCCAGCGCATCCAGCGCGCCCTGGAGATCCTGGAGACCACGGGCCGGCCGCCGTCGGCCTGGTATGCCGAGAACGCCGCCGAGCCGCTGCCGGTGACGCCGATAAAGATTGCAGTGGCACCCGGCGAACGTTCCGAGTTGCACCGGCGCATCGAGGCCCGGTTCCACGCCATGCTGGAGGCGGGCCTGGAGGAGGAGGTGGCGGCACTGCGTTCTCGCGGGAACCTGGGACCCGAACACCCGGTGCTCCGGATGGTGGGCTACCGCCAGGTCCTGGCCTATCTTGAAGGCGAGGTGGACCATTCGACCATGGTGGAGCAGGGCGTGGCGGCCACGCGGCAGCTGGCTCGGCGCCAGCTTACCTGGTTGCGCCGGGAGCCCGATGTCCACTGGCTGGACCCGGAGGCGGGTGATGCGGTGGAGCGGGCCTTGAAATGGATGGCCGCCGACGCCACCCCGTAGGAAGTACCGATTTGGCCGGCACGGAGTGTGCTAGTATCGGAGGGGCCACACGGAAAGTGGACCCGATGGAACCGCGACCTCGAGCTGTGGTCCATCCTCAGTACCCCGATTTCAACAACAACACGGAGCCTGTCAGAATGAGTAAGGGCCAAGCGCTGCAAGATCCTTTCCTCAACGCCCTGCGCAAGGAGCGGGTGCCGGTCTCCATCTACCTGGTCAACGGCATCAAGCTCCAGGGCCAGGTGGAGTCCTTCGACCAGTTCGTGGTGCTGCTGCGCAACACCGTGAGCCAGATGGTCTACAAGCACGCCATCTCCACCATCGTCCCCGCCCGGGCGGTGAAGCTCAACACCGGTGCACCGGGTGAGGAGGAGGCCGAGGTCGGGGAAGACAATGCCTGACCGCGCCCAGGGGGACGCCCTTGTTTGAGCGCCCGCGCGCCGGGGAGCGCGCCCTGCTCGTACAGGTCATCCTGGAGGGGGAGCCGGATACCAGCGAGGAATTTGCCGAGCTGGCCCGCTCCGCCGGGGCGGAGGCCGTTGCCGAGATCCATGCCCGCCGTCGCAAGCCCGATCCGCGCTACTTTGTCGGTTCGGGCAAGCTGGAAGAGATCCGCGAACTCGTGGTCGACCATGCCGTGGAGCTCGTGCTGGTGGATCACGCCCTCTCGCCGGCCCAGGAGCGCAACATCGAGCAGGCCCTTTCCTGCCGGGTCCTCGACCGCACCGGCCTCATCCTGGACATCTTCGCCCAGCGGGCCCGCTCCCACGAGGGCAAGCTCCAGGTGGAGCTGGCCCAGCTGCGACACCTGGCTACGCGCCTGGTGCGGGGCTGGACCCACCTGGAGCGGCAGAAGGGGGGTATCGGTCAACGCGGGCCCGGTGAGACCCAGCTGGAGACCGACCGCCGTCTGCTGGGCGACCGGATCAAGCAGCTGGAACGGCGGCTGGAGAAGGTGGACCGGCAGCGGGCGGAAGGCCGTCGGGGGCGCCAGCGGGCGGAACTGCCGGTGGTCTCCCTGGTGGGCTATACCAACGCCGGCAAGTCGACCCTGTTCAACGCCCTTACCGATGCCGGCGGCTTTACCGCCGATCAGCTCTTCGCCACCCTGGACGCCACCCTGCGCAAGCTGGATCTGCCCGAGGGGCCGGAGGCCGTGGTGGCGGATACCGTGGGCTTCATCCGCCAGCTCCCCCACGAGCTGGTGGCGGCCTTCCGCTCCACCCTCCAGGAGACGCGCCAGTCCACCCTGCTGCTCCACGTCATCGATGCCGCCGACCCGGAGCAGGACGAGCGCCGCGCCGACGTGGCCGAGGTCCTGGACGAGATCGGCGCGGACGAGGTGCCGCAGCTGGAGGTCATCAACAAGATCGACCTGGCCCCGGCGGAGGCTGACCGGCCCGCCATCGAGCGGGACGATGCCGGCCGGCCCGTGCGGGTCCGGGTGAGCGCGGCCACGGGCGCCGGTCTGGAGGCGCTGCGGGCAGCGCTTACCGAACGCCTGGCCGGCGACCGGGTCCATCGTGCCTTTACCCTGGGGCCGGAGCAGGGGCGTCTGCGCTCCCGCCTCTACGAGGTGGGCGTGGTGCGCAGTGAGCAGGTGGATGACGATGGCCGGTTCCAGCTCGACGTGGAGCTCCCGCGGCGGGAGCTGGAGCGCCTGGGTCGTCAGGAGGGGCTGGAGACCGGCGCCTGAATACCGATTCGATTACCGGTCTGGCCGCGTTCCGCCTTGCGGTGCGGGGCCAGGCTACCTAGAATCTGTCGGTTCGGATGAACCAGTCCGCACCGACACCGCAATGGAGTCCGACATGGCGTGGAACGAGCCCGGCGGCTCCGGGGGACGCGACCGCGACCCCTGGGGCAGTCCCAGCAACGATCAGGGTCCGCCCGACCTCGACGAGGTCATCCGCAAGGCCCAGAACAAGTTCCGCGGCCTCTTCGGGGGCGGAGGAGATGGTGGCAGCAGTGGGGGCGGGATGAACGCCCCCAGTGCCTCGCCCAGGACTATCGGCCTGGTCGCGCTGGCCGTGGTGGTGGTCTGGGCGCTGTCCGGCATCTACATCATCGATGAGGGCAAGCGCGGCGTCGTGACCCAGTTCGGCGCCTATGCCAAGACTGTGGAGCCCGGCCCGCACTGGCACCCGCGCTTCATCCAGGCGGTGGAGACGGTGGACGTGGACCAGATCCGCAACATCGAGATCGGGACCCGTTCCAGCGAGTCGCTCATCCTGACCCAGGACGAGAACATCGTGGACGCCAAGTTCTCCATCCAGTACCAGGTGGGGGACCCGCAGGCCTACGTCTTCAATGTCCGCCAGCCCGACGAGACCCTGCGCCAGGCGGCGGAGAGTGCCATCCGCGAGGTCATCGGCAAGAGCACCCTGGACATGGTCATCACCACCGGCCGGGCGGAGATCGCCCGGCGCGCCTCGGAACTCCTGCAGAAGAGCCTGGATGATTACGGCGCCGGGCTGCTGGTGACCAACGTCAACATGCAGAGCGCCCAGCCGCCCAACGAGGTCCAGGATGCCTTTGCCGACGCCGTGAAGGCGCGCGAGGACCAGCAGCGGCTCATCAACGAGGCCGAGGTCTACGCCAACGGCGTGGTCCCCGAGGCCCGGGGTACGGCCTCCCGCCGTATCGAGGAGGCCGAGGGCTATGCCCAGCGGCGCATCGCCGAGGCCGAGGGTGAGAGCGATCGCTTCCTCGCCATCCTCGAGGAGTACCAGATGGCACCGGAGGTCACCCGGGAGCGGCTCTATATCGAGACCCTGGAAGAGGTCATGACGAAGGTCGGCAAGGTCATGGTCGACGTCGAGGGCAGCGGCAACCTGATGTATCTGCCCCTGGAGAAGATGATGCAGGGCAGTGGTGGTTCCGGTTCCGGCAGCGGGGGCAGCGTCTTCGGCTCCTCCATGCCCAAGCTCCCCACGGGGAACGAGAGCTCCGGCAATACCAGCCAGCGCAACCCCAACCAGCAGCGTAGCCGGGAGGTGCGTTAAATGGGCCGCCTGACATCCATCATCGGCGTGGTCGTCGTCATCGGCCTCATCGTCGTCTCCCTCTCCCTGTTCACGGTGGATGAGCGCGAGCACGCCCTGCTCTTCCGCCTGGGCGAGATCGTGGAGTCCGACTACGAGCCGGGCCTCCACCTCAAGACCCCGCTGGTCAATAACGTGCGCAAGTTCGACAACCGTGTCCTCACCATGGATGCGCGGCCGCAGCAGTTTTTGACCAGCGAGAAGAAGAACGTCATCGTCGACTACTACGTGAAGTGGCGGATCGTGGATCCGGTCCAGTACTACCGTTCCACCGGTGGTGTCGAGGCGCAGGCCACCCAGCGGCTGCAGCGGGTCATCAACGACGGCCTGCTCTCGGAGTTCGCCAAGCGGACCATCCAGGAGGTGGTCTCCGGCGAGCGCACCGAGATCATGCGGGTGATGCAGGAGCGGGCCAACGACGAGGCCGAGATCTTCGGCGTGGCCATCCAGGATGTCCGCGTCCGCCGCATCGACCTCCCGCCGGAGGTCAGCGGCTCGGTGTTCGAGCGCATGCGTGCCGAGCGGGCGCGGGTGGCCAAGGACCTGCGCGCCCGGGGGGCGGAGGCCGCCGAGCGGATCCGCGCCGAGGCCGACCGCAAGCGGACCATCATCCTCGCCGAGGCCTTCCGCGAGGCCGAGCGGATCCGCGGTCGCGGTGACGCCCGGGCGGCGAGCATCTTCGCCGAGGCGTATGGCCAGGATGCGGACTTCTACAAGCTCTACCGCAGCCTCGAGGCCTATCAGCGCAGCTTCCGCCAGGGCAACAACTTCATGGTCCTCGACCCGGGTTCGGACTTCTTCCGCTTCTTCAACGAGAGCGGGGGCGGGCAGTAGCGTCCATGACCGAGGATCTGCTGGCAGCGCTGGCGCTGGTCCTGGTCATTGAGGGCCTGTTGCCGGCGCTGAGTCCGCGTAATTACCGCCAGGCGGTGGAAAGCATCTCCCGGACCAGCGATGCCACCCTGCGCGGGGTCGGCCTGGCGGCCATGGCCGTCGGCGCCCTGCTGGTCTGGTTCATTCGACTCTGACGGCGAATTTCCCCATGCAACCCACGGATCGTTGGCTCCTCCCCGAGGGCATCGAAGAGGCGTTGCCGCCGGAGGCGGCGCGACTGGAAACCATGCGTCGCCAGCTGGTGGACCTCTACGCCAGCTGGGGGTACCGCCTGGTGATGCCCCCCTTCATCGAATACCTGGACTCCCTGCTCACCGGGACCGGTAACGACCTGGACCTGGACACCTTCAAGGTGACCGACCAGCTCTCCGGCCGGATGATGGGGGTGCGGGCCGACATGACGCCCCAGGTGGCGCGGATGGATGCGCACCGCCTGGGCCGTGATGTCCCGGAGCGGTTGTGCTACCTCGGGACGGTCCTGCGGACCCGGCCGGAGTCCTTCGCCGGCTCCCGGGCGCCGCTGCAGGTCGGGGCCGAGCTGTTCGGGCATGCCGGGGCGGCGAGCGATCTCGAGGTCATCGGCCTCATGGCGGAGACCCTTCGGGCCACGGGCATCGATGACTTCCATCTGGATGTCGGCCACGTCGGCATCTACCGTGGCCTCGTCGCCGAGGCGGATCTGGCGGAGGCCGACGAGCGGGCGCTCTTCGACGCCTTGCAGCGCAAATCCATGCCCGAGCTGCCCGGTCTCCTGGATGCGGCCGGGGTGACCGGCGAGCTACGCCGGATGTTCCTGGAGCTCCCGGAACTCCACGGTTACCGGGACGTCCTCGCTCGTGCCCGTGAGGTGCTCGGACGGGGCGGTGAGGGCATCGCCGGGGCGCTCGACCACCTGGAAGCGGTGGCTGACGGGCTGGAACGCCGCCTGCCCGAGGTCACCCTCCATTTCGACCTCGGCGAGCTACGGGGCTACCACTATCACACCGGGGTCGTCTTCGCTGCCTTCCTGCCGGAGCAGGGGCGGTCCGTGGCCCAGGGTGGCCGGTACGACGACATCGGTCGCGTCTTCGGCAGGGCACGTCCGGCGACCGGATTCAGCGCGGACCTGCGGGAGTTGCTCGCATTGCAGGGGCCGCCGGCGGCGCTGGGCGGGATCTTCGCCCCGGCCATCGAGGATGATGCCCTGGTCCATCGCGTCGCCGAGCTCCGTGCCGCTGGCGAGCGCGTGGTGTTCGAGCTGCCCGGCCAGGCCGGGGACGCCGCTGCCATGGGCTGCGACCGTGCGCTGATCCAGCGCGATTCGGGCTGGGAAATCGAGTCGGTGGCCGCCGAGTAGGCCACCGCAACGACAAGGGAACGGAACATGGGCAAGAATGTGGTGGTCGTCGGCTCCCAGTGGGGGGACGAGGGCAAGGGCAAGATCGTCGATCTGCTCACGGAACGGGTGGGCGGTGTCGTCCGCTTCCAGGGCGGTAACAATGCCGGCCACACCCTGGTCATCGGTGAGGAGAAGACCGTCCTCCACCTGATCCCCTCTGGGATCCTTCGTCCCGGCGTCCTCTGCCTCATCGGCAACGGCGTGGTGGTCTCCCCCGAGGCCCTGCTGGAGGAGATCGACCGGCTGGAGACGCGGGATGTACCGGCCACCGAGCGCCTGCGGGTGAGCGAGGCCTGCCCGCTGCTGCTGCCCTACCACGCGGCGCTGGATGCCGCCCGGGAGAAGGCGCGGGGCAAATCGGCCATCGGGACCACCGGCCGGGGCATCGGCCCCGCCTACGAGGACAAGATTAGTCGGCGCGGGCTGCGGCTGGGCGAGCTGTTCCACCAGGAGCGCTTCGCCGACAAACTCGCCGACATCCTCGATTACCACAACTTCGTCCTGAAGAACTACTTCGAGGCGCCCACGGTGGATTTCCAGCAGACCCTGGACGAGGCGCTGGCTTACGCCGAGCGGCTGCGGCCCATGGTGGCCGACGTTCCGGCCATCCTGGAAGGCTTCCAGAGCGAGGGGCAGAGCGTCCTCTTCGAGGGCGCCCAGGGGACGCTGCTGGACATCGACCACGGCACCTATCCCTACGTGACCTCGTCAACGACCACCGCCGGGGGCGCCGCTTCCGGCTCCGGTGTCGGTCCGCTCCACCTGGACTACGTGCTGGGGATCACCAAGGCCTACACCACCCGAGTGGGTTCCGGGCCCTTCCCCACGGAGCTGGACGACGCCATGGGCGAGCACCTGGCGGCCCGGGGCCACGAGTTCGGCTCCACTACCGGGCGAGCCCGGCGCTGCGGCTGGTTCGATGCCGTGGCACTGCGCCGCGCCAACCTGCTCAACAGTACCTCCGGCCTGTGCATCACCAAGCTCGATGTCCTCGACGGCCTGGAGACCATCCGGATCTGCACGGGCTATCGGTGCAACGGGGTGGAGCAGTCCACCCCGCCGGTGGGGGCGGACGCCTACGAGGGGTGCGAGCCCATCTACGAGGAGCTCCCCGGCTGGACGGACTCCACCGAGGGGGTGAAGGCCTTCGGCGAGCTGCCGGACAACGCCCAGCGTTACCTCCGGCGAATCGAGGAGCTCACCGGGACCCCCATCGATGTCATCTCCACGGGTCCCGAGCGCGAGGAGACCATCGTCCTGCGCGACCCCTACGCCTGAGCCCGGAATCGGCGGGACCGGGGGCATTTGCGTCCCGGTCGGGGTTGTCCCGGCGTACCCACGAAAAAGGCCCCGAACCCTTGCGGGTCGGGGCCTTTCGGTGTTGGTGCCGAGGAGAGGACTTGAACCTCCACGGGCTTTCGCCCACCAGCACCTGAAGCTGGCGTGTCTACCACTTTCACCACCTCGGCAAGGACGGCTGGGCCGTCGTTGCAAGTGCAATAATCTAGCGGACGGGGTTGGCGCTGTCAACGCCAGTGCCGGCGGTCCTCGGTCTTGCCGACGGGAGAGCGAGGGGCGGGACAGGCCGGGGGGTGAGCCGGTATACTCCCCGTATGAACGAACAAGCTGTCAACCCTGCCCCCCATCGCCCGCGGTCTGTCGCGGCCATTCACGGAGGCCGTCATGGCGCGGAATAATTCCCCCCGCGATCCCAAGGCCGACCGCGAGGCCGAGCGCTACGAGAACCCCATTCCCAGTCGGGAATTCATCTTGGAGGTCCTGGATAAACACGGGGCACCCATGCCCCACGGGGAGCTCGCCGAGGCGCTGTCCATCCAGGACGACGATCAGCTGGAGGCGCTGCGCCGCCGCCTGCGCGCCATGGAGCGCGATGGCCAGATCATCCGCAATCGCAAGGGCGATTACGGCCTGGTGAGTCGCATGGACCTCAAACGGGGCCGGATCGTCGGGCATGCAGACGGCTTCGGCTTCCTCATCCCCGACGAGGGGGGCGACGACGTCTTCCTTTCCCCCAAGGCCATGCATCCGGTCCTCCACGGTGATCGCGCCGTCGTCTCCGTCACCGGGGTCGACCGGCGCGGGCGCCCCGAGGGCATGGTGGTGGAGGTGCTGGAGCGCAATACCCAGCAGGTGGTGGGCCGCTTCTTCGACGAGGGTGGTGTCGGCGTCGTGGAGCCGGATAACCGGCGGCTGAACCAGGAGGTCCTGGTGGCGCCGGAGTCGTGGAACGGCGCCACCGACGGCCAGATCGTCACCGTGGAGATCACCGAGCAGCCCAGTCGCCACCGCAAACCGCTGGGCAAGGTCGTCGAGATCCTGGGCCAGCACATGGGGCCGGGGATGGAGGTGGATGTCGCCCTGCGCGCCCACGACATCCCCTACGAATGGCCCGCGGAGGTGGAGGCCGAGGCCGGCCACTTCTCCACCGAGGTGGCCGAGGCCGACAAGGAGGGGCGCGAGGACCTGCGGGACATGCCGCTGGTGACCATCGACGGCTCCGACACCAAGGACTTCGACGACGCCGTCTGCTGCGAGCCTACCCGCAACGGCTGGCGGATGGTGGTGGCCATCGCCGACGTCGCCCACTACGTCCAGCCCGACTCCGCTCTGGACGCGGAGGCGCTGGAGCGCGGGAACTCGGTGTATTTCCCCAATCGGGTGGTGCCCATGCTCCCGGAGGTCCTCTCCAACGGCCTCTGCTCGCTGAATCCCGAGGTGGACCGGCTCTGCATGGCGGTCTCCGTGGAGATCGATCGCGACGGCGAGGTCCTGGACTACCGCTTCCTGGAGGGGGTCATGCGCTCCCATGCCCGGCTGACCTACACCGAGGTCGCGGGCATGGTGCAGCAGAACGACCCGGTGGTCCGCGACCAGTACCGCCACGTGGTCAAGGACATCGACGAGCTCTATCGGCTCTACCAGGCGCTGCATGCCGCCCGGCAGCAGCGGGGTGCCATCGACTTCGATACCACCGAGACCAAGATCGTCTTCGGCGACAATCGCAAGATCGATCGCATCGTCCCGGTGGAGCGTACCGACGCCCACCGCATGATCGAGGAGTTCATGCTGGCCGCGAACACCTGCGCCGCCGACTTCCTGGAGAAGAACCGCCTGCCGACCCTCTACCGGATCCACGAGAGCCCGCGCAAGGAGAAGCTGGACGATCTGCGTACGGTCCTCGCCGAGCGCGGCCTCAAGCTGGAGGGGGGCGACAAGCCGGAGGCCCACCACGTCTCGAAGCTGCTGGAGCAGGCAGCGGGGCGGGAGGACTTCCACCTCATCCAGACCCTGGTCCTGCGCAGCATGAACCAGGCGGTCTATTCGCCGGACAATCAGGGCCATTTCGGCCTCGGCTTCGACGCCTATACCCACTTCACCTCGCCCATCCGGCGCTACCCGGACCTGGTCGTCCACCGCGGGATCCGCAATCTCCTGTGGCGCCAGCGCAAGCCGGTGCGCGACGCCCTGGGCAAGCTGCTCAAGCGCGGCGTCGGGAACGACTATCCCTATGCCCGGGCCGACATGGAGCGCATCGGTCAGCACTCGTCCATGACCGAGCGCCGCGCGGACGAGGCCACCCGGGACGCCGAGGATGCCCTGAAGTGCGAGTACATCCAGGACAAGGTGGGCGAGAGCTACGAGGGCCTGGTCACCGGCGTGACCGGCTTCGGGCTCTTCATCGAGCTCAAGGACATCTACGTCACCGGGCTGCTCCACATCTCCGCCCTGGACAAGGACTACTTCCACTTCGAGGCTGCCCATCACCGTCTTACCGGTGAGCGCACGGGCCGCACCTACGCCCTCGGTGATACCGTGAAGGTCAAGGTGGTCCGCGTGGACCTGGACGAGCGCAAGATCGACTTCGAACTGGCCGAGCCGGCGGCGGACAAGACGCCCTCCGGCCGGCGCCGGAGCGGCAAGGGCGGCCAGGGCAAGAAGAACGAGGAATGAGCGAGCGCCTGTTCGGCCTCCATGCGGTCGCCGCCGCGCTGGAGGCCGGCACCGTGGATGGCCTCTGGGTGGCCGATAACCGCAAGGACCGCCGCCTGGGGGAGCTGGTCGACGCCGCCCGGGCCGCCGGGATCGCGGTGGAGGAGGTGGACCGCCGACGTCTGGATGAGCTGGCCGGCGGCGGTCGCCACCAGGGGGTGGTCGCCTCCGGCGCCGCCGTGGCCCGTAGCTGGCCCCAGCTGGAGGCCGCCGCTGCCGGTGGCGGCCTCTGGCTCGCCCTGGACGGCGTGCAGGATCCCCACAACCTCGGCGCCTGCCTGCGCAGTGCCGAGGCCGCCGGTTGCGAGGGGGTCATCGTCCCCGCCGACCGCGCCGCCCGCCTGACCCCCACCGTCCGCAAGGTCGCCGTGGGCGCCGCCGAGCGCCTCCCCTTCTATACCGTGACCAACCTCGCCCGGAGCCTGGAGGCGCTGGGGGAGATGGGGCTCTTCTCCGTGGGCCTTGCCGGAGAGGGGGCGTCCACCCTGTGGGACGTGGACCTGCGGGGCCCCCTGGTCCTCGTCCTCGGTGCCGAGGAGAAGGGGCTGCGTCGCCTCACTCGCCGGGCCTGCGATACCGTCGCGCACCTCCCCATGGCGGGGGCGGCCGAGAGCCTCAACGTCTCCGTGGCCGCCGGGGTCGCCCTGTTCGAGGCGGTGCGCCAGCGTCGCTGAAGTTCGCCCTTGGCAAGGGGGCGTTGACCCCATAGAATGGTGCGCTTTTCCAGACCCCTTGCCGCCGCCTTCGGGCGCGGCTGTCGCAAACCGTAAGGAGGTCCCATGCGTCACTACGAAGTCGTCTTCCTGGTCCACCCGGACCAGAGCGAGCAGGTCCCCGCCATGGTGGACCGCTACCGGTCCATCATCGAGTCCGACGGCGGTGCCATTCACCGCCACGAGGACTGGGGCCGGCGCCAGCTCGCCTATCCCATCAACAAGATCCACAAGGCCCACTACGTCCTGCTCAACATCGAGTGCAGCAATGACGCCCTCGACGAGCTCTATGGCGCCTTCCGCTTCAACGATGCCGTGATCCGGCACATGGTCCTCTCCCGGGACGAGGCCGTTACCGAGGCCTCCCCCATGGCCAAGGAGAAGGAAAAGGAGAAGGAGAAGGACCGGGAGCGGAGCAGCGAGGGCGAGAACGCCTAGGACGTGGTCGCGGCCGCGCCGCCACCCGACAACCACCTGAGCGTGGGGGGGCGGGTCATTCAGGCCCCCGAGCGGCGGTACAACCCCGCCGGCATCCCCATCGCCCGCTTCCGCCTGGAGCACTACTCCGTTCAGGAAGAGGGCGACCGGCCCCGCGAGGTCCGCTTCCGCATCCAGGTCATCGCCGCCGGCGAAGCGATCCAGGCGGCGGTGGACCAGCTGGAGGAGGGGGGCGAGGCGCGGGTCACGGGCTTTGTGAGCCGCGCCGGATACCGCCAGGGGGATTACCGCCTGGTCCTCCACGCTCGCACCATCGATATTCAGGCGGCCCCCGCCGAGACCGGCGGGCCGCCGGAAAACTGAAACGAGGAGTTTCGACATGGCCCAGTTCTTCCGTCGTCGCAAGTATTGCCGCTTCACCGCCGAGGGGGTGAAGGAGATCGACTACAAGGACGTGAACACCCTGAAGAATTACGTCACCGAGACCGGCAAGATCGTGCCCAGCCGGATCACCGGCACCAGCGCCAAGTACCAGCGCCAGCTCGCCCGCGCCATCAAGCGGGCCCGCTTCCTGGCGCTGCTGCCCTACTCGGACCACCACGAGGGCTGAGGACCGGTGAAGGCCCTCGCCGCCTACATCACGCGCGGCCATCTCTCGGCCGCCCTGGTAGCGGTGGCGGCGGCCGCCGCGGCGCTCTTCTTTGCCCCGCTGGGCTATGTCAGCGGGGCCGCCGTGGCCCTGATGACCCTGGTGGCCGGCCCGACCAGCGGCCTGGTAGTGGTCGCGATTGCTGCGGGCGTGACCATGCTGGTGGGGCTGGCGGCGGTTGGCGAGATCGCCATCGGTGTCGGCTTCGCCGTCGCCATCTGGCTGCCGGCCTGGCTGGTGGCCAGCGTGCTGCGGCAAACGGTCTCCCTCCCCATGGCGGTGATGACCGCTGCGGGTCTGGGGGTGCTGCTCATCCTCGGCATTCATGCGTTCGTCGCCGATCCGGCGGCCCTGTGGGAGGGGCAGCTACAGCAGGTCTTTTCCGCCCTGGAACAGCAGGGCGGCGGCCTCGACCCCAGTGCCGAGGAGGCGATGCGGGCCCTGGCCGGGGTGATGACCGGGGCCCTGGGTGCCGGGGTCGCGCTGAGTCTGGCACTGACGCTGTTCCTGGCGCGCTGGTTGCAGGCGATGCTGCAGAAGCCGGGGGGGTTCCGGGCCGAGTTCCACTCCCTGCGGCTGGACGATCGGCTGGCCTGGGTGGCCCTGGCGATCGCGGTGGGGGGCGCGGTGGCGCCCGGCGGGGCCGGTGTGGTCGCCGGCCACCTCACCCTGGTGCTGGTGGTCCTCTACCTGCTCCAGGGGATCGCAGTGGTCCATGGCACGGCGGGTGCGCGGGGGCTGGGCTGGCAGTGGCTGGCCCTGCTCTATGCCCTGCTGCTCCTGGTGCCGTACACCATTCCGGTGGTGGCGGCGCTGGGTTTTCTGGATACGTGGCTGGATGTCCGTCGGCGACTGGCGCCGTCGGGCGACGGCCCTCAAGATGGTTGAGCGCGGAGTCCGCGCCGAATCGGAGGTTGCAACGATGGAAGTGATCCTGCTCGATAATGTCCGCAATCTGGGCACCCTGGGTGACCAGGTGAAGGTCAAGCCCGGCTACGGCCGTAATTACCTCGTGCCGCAGGGCAAGGCGGTCCGCGCCACGCCGGATAATATCAAGGCGTTCGAGGAGCGCCGCGCCGAGCTGGAGCGGCAGGCTGCGGAGGCCCGTCAGGCGGCGCAGAAGCGGGCCGATGCCATTGCCGGGGTGGGCCCCATCACCCTGCGGCGCAAGTCCGCCGACGAGGGCAGGCTCTTCGGCTCCATCGCCGCCACCGATGTCGCTGAGGCCCTGTCCGAGGCCGGTGCCGACGTGGAGCGCAAGGAGGTTGTCTTCCCCGAGGGTGCCATCCGCCAGACCGGCGAGTACCAGGTGGAGATCCACCTGCACTTCGACGTGGTCCAGCCCGTCACCCTGGTGGTGGAGGCCGAGTAACGCCTCGGGGTCGGCGACATGGCCGAGCTCGTCGCAGCCGACCGCGACGCCGGGGACCTGCGCATCCCGCCCCACTCCGATGAGGCGGAGCAGGCCGTCCTCGGCGGCCTCATGCTGGACAACGACGCCTGGGACCAGGTGGCCGACCGGGTCTCGGAGGGGGACTTCTACCGCCGCAACCACCAGCTGATCTTCTCGGCGGTGCGGGACCTGGCGGAAATGAATTCCCCCTTCGACGTGGTCACGGTCTCCGAATCCCTGGACCGCCGCGCCCAGCTCGAGGAGGTGGGCGGCCTTGCCTACCTCAGTACCCTGGCGCGCAATACCCCCAGCGCGGCCAATATCCAGACCTACGCCCGGATCGTCCGGGACCGCTCCATCCTCCGGGAGCTGGTCCACGTGGGCACCCAGGTCGCCGATAGCGCCTACAATCCCGAAGGTCGTACCACCGAGACCCTGCTGGACGAGGCGGAGAGTTACGTCTTCGAGATCGCCGAGCGCGGTGCACGGGGGCGCCAGGGTTTCCGGGGCATGCCGGAGCTACTGTCGGAGACGGTGGACCGCATCGAGCGGCTCATCGATCAGGACGACGAATACACCGGCCTGCCCACCGGCTTTACCGACCTGGACAACAAGACCGGCGGCCTTCAGGCGTCGGACCTGGTCATCGTCGCGGCCCGCCCCTCCATGGGCAAGACCACCTTCGCCATGAACATCGCGGAGACCGCGGCCATCAAGCACCAGCGGCCGGTGGCGGTCTTCTCCATGGAGATGTCCGCCGACCAGCTCACCATGCGCCTGCTCTCCTCCCTGGGGCAGATCGAGCAGGGCCGGCTGCGCAACGGCCGGCTGGACGATACCGACTGGTCGCGCCTGAGCTCTGCCGTGAGCCTGCTCCAGGGCGCGCCGATCTTCGTCGACGACACCCCGGCGCTGACCCCCACCGACCTCCGCGCCCGCTGCCGCCGCCTGAAACGGGAGAAGGGCGACCTCGGGCTGGTGGTGGTGGACTACCTCCAGCTCATGCAGTCCCCCAACGGCGCGCGCGAGAACCGGACCAACGAGATCTCCGAGATCAGTCGTGGCCTCAAGGCGCTGGCGCGGGAGCTCAACGTGCCGGTGATGGCGCTGTCCCAGCTCAATCGCTCCCTGGAGCAGCGGACCAACAAGCGGCCGATAATGTCCGACCTGCGCGAGTCCGGCGCCATCGAGCAGGATGCCGACGTCATCCTGTTCATCTATCGCGACGAGGTCTACAACGAGGACAGCGAATACAAGGGGCTGGCCGAGGTGATCACCGGCAAGCAGCGTAACGGCCCCACCGGCCAGGACATGCTGGTCTTCCAGGGCGAGTTCACGCGCTTTCGCAACTACGTCCGCGACGGCGGCGACGGCTGGGGATGACGCGCCCGGTCCGCGCCGCCATCGACACCCGGGCGCTGGCGAACAACCTCGCCGTGGCCCGCTCGCGGGCACCCGCCGAGCCGCTCTGGGCGGTGGTCAAGGCCGACGCCTACGGCCACGGCGCGGTGACGGCCGCCCGGGCGCTGGTGGCCGCCGGCGCCGACGGCCTCTGCGTGGCCTCCGTGGAGGAGGCGGAGGCGCTGCGGGCCGGCGGTATTGATGCCCCCATTCTCCTGCTGGAGGGCTTCTTCGAGCCGGCCGAGATCCCGCGCTGCGCCGCTCTCGGGCTGGCCGTGGTGGTCCACGCCCCGTGGCAGCTCACCGCCCTGGAGGTCGCGCGACCGGAGTGGCCGCTTACCACCTGGGTGAAGGTGGATACCGGCATGCACCGCATCGGCTTCCACCCCGAGGAGGTCGGGCCGGTCCGGGACCGGCTTCGGGCGGCCTCCGCCGTGGCCGGGGAGCCGGGCCTGATGACCCACCTGGCGCGCGCCGATGACCGGAGTGAGCCGGCGACCACCAACCAGCTTCGAGCCTTCGATACGCTGGAACAGCCCGGGGCGGTCTCCATCGCCAACTCGGCCGGGATCCTGGGCTGGCCCGGGGCTCGACGGGGCCTTCTGCGCCCGGGGATCATGCTCTACGGCGTCTCGCCCTTCCCCGAGGAGGTGGCGGGGGACCACGGGCTGGTGCCGGTGATGACCCTGCACTCCCGGCTCATAGCCGTCCGCAGGCTGGCCGCCGGGGATGCCGTGGGCTACGGCGGCACCTGGACCTGCCCGGAGGCCATGCCGGTGGGGGTGGTGGCCATCGGCTACGGCGACGGCTATCCGCGGCACGCGCCCAGCGGGACGCCGGTGCTCGTGGACGGGGTGGAGGTGCCGCTCATCGGCCGGGTCTCCATGGACATGATCACCGTCGACCTGCGCGGTCACCCGGCGGCGGAGCCGGGCGCCCCGGTGACCCTCTGGGGCGACGGCCTGCCGGTGGAGCGGGTGGCCACGGCGGCGGGCACCATCGGCTACGAGCTCCTGTGCGGCGTCACCCGCCGGGTGCCGCGCGACAGCATCGCATGACCCCACGCAGGGTACGCTTGTGCCTCGATTGCGGCGCCGCGTATCTTTTGCCCCGCCGGTTAACGCAAGGGAGGACCATCCATGTCGCGCAAGCAGCGCATCGAACAGCGCCTCACCGAGGAACTCGCGCCCGAGTACCTGGCGGTGGAGGACGAGAGCCATATGCACAACGTACCGGAGGGGGCGGAGTCCCACTTCCGGGTGACCCTCGTGACCCCGAGTTTCGAAGGGGAGTCCCGGGTGGGGCGCCACCGCGCCGTGAACCGCGCCCTGGCGGCGGAATTCGAGCAGGGGCTCCATGCCCTGGCCTTGCACACCCACGCCCCCTCCGAATGGAGCGGTGAGGCCGATCCCGCCTCGCCGCCCTGCCTGGGGGGCGGCAAGGCATGAGCGGGGTGGGCGAGCAGCCGGATCCCGTGATCGAGGCCCTCTCCCGGGCCATCGCCGGGGAGCGGGAGTTCCGGCCGGCGGACGATTCCCTGGAGGCGCTGGGTGCCTTCCAGCCCATCGTGGAGACTCTCTGCCAGCTGGGAGACGATGGCTTCCTCGACGTCGGCGAGCCCCGGCGCGACGAGAGCACCCGCCTGGGCTACTACGACTACGTCGAGGTCCGGGCCGTCCATGGCAGCGCCCACACGCTCCTCGAGCGGGCGCGCGAGCAGGGGCTCGAGATCCCGGAGGCCCGGCCCGAGCCGCCCTCCCTCGTGGACGTCCGTGAGGAGGGGCGTGCGGTGGACGCCGAGCCGGAAGCGGCCCCTGCCGCCTCCCCCGCGCCCGAGGTGGAGGCGCCGCGAGTGGCGGCCGCGGCCGTGGTGGTGCATCAGGGGTCGGTACTGCTGGTGCGGCGCGCCCATCCGCCCCGGGCCGGCCTCTGGGCCATCCCCGGCGGCATGGTCAAGGCGGGGGAGAGCCTGCAGGAGGCGGCGGAGCGCGAGATCCACGAGGAGACCGGGCTGACCATCCGCGCCGGCGCCCCGGTGCACGCGTTCGACCTCATGGAGCGGGACGACCAGGGTCGGCTTCGTTTCCACTACGTCGTGGTGGATCTCACGGCCGATTACCTCGAGGGTGAGGTCGTGGCGGCCTCGGACGCCGCCGAGGCTCGCTGGGTCACGCCGGCCGAGCTGGCCGACCTGCCGGTGGACGGGGAGACCCGGCGGATCCTGCGCCGCCAGGGGTTCACCGCGGCCTAGCTGGCCGCTTTCGGCTCCAGAGCCCGGCGTAGATCCTCCGCCCGACCCTCCACCAGGTCGGCGAGGGTGTAGTCGGCCAGCGTGTCCATAAAGGCCGCCATGGCGCGTTCCAGCGCCGTTTCGAAGACGCATTGACCCTGGATGGGGCAGTGCTGGCAATCGACAGGGGTGAGGCGCTCCTCCAGCTGCGTGACCACCTCGTTCAGGGCGATGGCCTCCGGCTCCAGGGCGAGCCTCAGGCCGCCCCGCTTGCCGCGGAAGGTGGCCACGAAACCGTGCTGACCCAGGGCGTGGACCACCTTGACCAGGTGGTTGCGGGAGATGTCGTAGGCGTCGGCCACCTCGGTGATGGTGACCAGCCGGTCCCGGTGGAGGGCGAGGTGGATGAGGACCCGCACGGCGTAGTCGGTGTAGCGCGTCAGTTGCATGGTAGTCCGGAGTGGTCTTGCCGAGTTCTTGGAGTAGTAATTCCCTTCTCGGATGCCACAAGGGCCGGAAAGTTCACCCACGGAGCAAATGGAATGGCGAAGAACCGCACCCTCTACGTCTGCAACGAGTGCGGCGGGCAGACGCCCAAGTGGGCCGGCCAGTGCCCCGCCTGCGGGGCCTGGAACACCCTGAGCGCCACGGTGGAGACCCGGGATACCCGCACCGGCGGGATGACCGGCGGCGCCGACGGTCAGGTCACCGCCCTGGGGGAGGTCGCGGTGGGGGCGGAGAATCCGCGCTGGGCCACCGGCTCGGCGGAGCTGGACCATGTCCTCGGCGGCGGGCTCGTCCCCGGCTCGGTGACGCTGCTGGGCGGTGATCCGGGGATCGGCAAGTCCACCCTCCTACTTCAGACCGTGGCCTCCCTGGCCCGGGAGCAGTCCGTGCTCTACGTCACCGGCGAGGAGTCGCCGCAGCAGGTGGGGCTCCGTGCCCGGCGGCTGGGACTGGAGGCCGATGCGGTGCGGCTGCTGGCCGAGACCCGGGTGGAGGCCATCACCGAGACGGCGCGCGGCGAGCGCCCGGGGGTCCTGGTGGTGGACTCCATCCAGACCATCTTCACCGAGGCGCTGACCTCGGCCCCCGGCTCCGTGGCCCAGGTGCGGGAGGCGGCTGCCGCCCTGGTCCGCTTCGCCAAGGAGACCGGGGCCGCGCTCTTCCTGGTGGGCCACGTTACCAAGGAGGGGCAGCTCGCCGGGCCCCGGGTGCTGGAACACATGGTGGACGCAGTACTCTACTTCGAGGGGGATGGCTCCGGCCCCTATCGCGTGATCCGCGCCATGAAGAACCGCTTCGGCGCCGCCAACGAGCTGGGGATCTTCGCCATGACCGAGCACGGGCTGCGCGAGGTCAGCAATCCGTCGGCCATCTTCCTCTCCCGCCACGGCGATCCCATCCCCGGCAGCCTCATCCTGGTTACCCGCGAGGGGACCCGCCCGCTGCTGGTGGAGGTCCAGGCGCTGGTGGACGAGAGCCAGCTGGGCAACCCGCGCCGCGTGACCCTGGGCCTGGACGGCAATCGCCTGGCCATGCTCCTGGCGGTGCTCCATCGCCACGGCGGGGTGATGACCGGGGATCAGGATGTGTTCGTGAATGTGGTCGGCGGGGTGCGGGTCACCGAGACGGCGGCGGACCTGCCAGTGCTCCTCGCCGTGCTCTCCAGCCTGCGGGACCGCGCCCTGCCGGCGGACCTGGCGGCCTTCGGCGAGGTGGGTCTGGCCGGCGAGATCCGGCCGGTGCCCAACGGCCCCGACCGACTGCGGGAGGCGGCCCGCCACGGCTTCACCCGCGCCATCGTGCCGCGTGGCAATGCACCGAAGCAGGCGCCGGCGGGGCTGGAGGTGGTGGGGGTCGATCGCCTCCACGAGGCGCTGGACGCCCTCTAGGATCGGTCCGCCGCCTCGTGGTTCTCGACGAGGGCCGCGAGTTCCCGTTCCAGGAGCGCCTCGTCCCCGAGGTTGAATTCGACCAGCCGCCGGAGCTCGCTGGCGGTCTCCAGCGGGAGCTGGACGAACTCGAAGCCGGCGAGTTCGCCCTGGACATGGGAGACCCGGGCAGAGGCCGTGAGCCTCAGGCCGCTCTCCAGCTCGATGTCCAGCTCCGCCGGGGTCGTGCGATCGACCAGGCCGGGCCAGCCCCCGGGGCGGCGCACCAGGGCACCCTTGAGGGAGATGTCGGCCACCTGGCCGGTGCAGGGGCCGCCGGGGCAGTCCACCGTGGCCTGACCACCGAAGGTGATACGCGTGAAGTGGCGCTTTTCGTGCCCGGAACCCTCGGAGGGATCCGGGGTCCCGGTCTGGCTGGAGTCGTCGTTGCTGGTCATTGGCGCCTTCCGCTGGTCATCCTCTCCCCCTCATCATAGCAACCCGGCCGGTGATGCGAGAACGCGGGCCGGGCCCTGTCCGCTCACTCCGGCGGCCGCCGCAGGTCGGGCATGATCTTCACCGTCCGCACGGCGCTGGTGCCCACATGGACGATCTCCACCGGGTAGCCGGCCAGTCGGAAGCTGGTGCCGGGCTCGGGGATGGTCTCCATGTGTTCCAGGATGAGCCCGTTGAGGGTCTTGGGTCCGTCGGTGGGCAGTTCCCACTGCATGAGCCGGTTGAGGTCCCGCACGTAGGCACTGCCCTCCACCAGGAAGGAGCCATCCTCCTGCGGATGGACCTCCTGCATGGTCTCGCCGGGGTCGGTGGTGAACTCGCCGACGATCTCCTCGAGGATGTCCTCCAGCGTCACCAGCCCGCGGATATCGCCGTATTCGTCCACCACCAGGCCGATGCGGCGGCGCTCGCGCTGGAAGTTCAGCATCTGGGTGTGCAGCGGGGTCGCCTCGGGGACGAAGTAGGGGGCCCGGACCAGCTTGCGCAGGCTCTCCGGGTCCAGGTCGCCGGCCGCCAGGCGATGGGCGAGGTTGCGCAGGTGGAGGATGCCGATGATGTTCTCCGCGCCCCCCTCCGAGACCGGCAGCCGCGTATGGTGGCTGCGGCTGATCCGTTCGAGGATGGCCTCCCAGGATTCTTCCAGGTCGATGCCCACCATCTCGTTGCGGGGGATCATGATGTCCTCCACTGTGACCTTCTCCAGGTCGAGGATGGAGAGCAGCATGCGCTGGTGGCGCTGCGGGATCATGGCCCCGGCCTCGTTCACCACCGTGCGCAGCTCTTCCCGGGAGAGGGGCTGGTCGCCGCTGGACTCCGGGGAGACGCCCAGCAGCCGCAGCAGGTTGTTGGAGATGGCATTGACCACCCAGACCAGCGGGTAGAGCACCCGGAGCAGCGGGCCCAGGACCCAGCTCGCCGGGAAGGCGATACGTTCGGGATGCAGCGCGGCCAGGGTCTTGGGGGTCACCTCGGCGAATATGAGGATCACCAGCGTGAGCAGGCCGGTGGCCACGGCGATCCCCGCCTGGCCCATGAGCCGCATGGCGATGATGGTCGCCACCGACGAGGCGAGGATATTGACGAAGTTGTTGCCCAGGAGGATGACGCCGATGAGACGATCCGGACGCTGGAGCAGACGGTTCGCCCGCCGGGCCCCGGCGTGGCCCTCGTCGGCCAGGTGGCGCAGGCGGTAGCGGTTGAGGCTGATCAGCCCCGTCTCGGAGCTGGAGAAGAAGCCCGAGAGGACGATGAGCAGCCCCAGGGAGGCGAAGAGCAACCAGGTCGGTATGGAGTCCACGAGTCAGGCGATACCGAGGATGAGTTCGAGTACCAGCTTGCTGCCGAAGTAGGCCAGCAGCAGCACCGTCAGCCCGCCGGTGGTCCAGCGCACCGCCGTGCGCCCCCGCCAGCCGAAGTACCAGCGACCCCAGAGGAGGATGCCGAAGACGGCCCAGGCCACCAGGGAGAGCGCGGTCTTGTGGACCAGGTGCTGGGCGAAGAGATCGTCCAGCGCCACCCAGCCCAGCAGCAGGGCGGCGGTGAGGAAGATGAAGCCCAGGGCGATGATCCGGAAGAGCAGGCGCTCCATGGTCTCCAGCGGCGGCAGGGCCCGGACGAAGCCCCCGGGCCGGCGCTCGCGCAGGTAGTGATCCTGGATGGCCAGCAGGGCCGCCTGGAAGGCCGCGATGGCCAGGAGGCTGAAGGCGAGCAGGGAGAGGACGATGTGCGCCTGCATGGCGCTGTCCATCGCCGGCATGGTGCGCTGGTCCGCCAGCGGCGAGAGCTCCAGCCCCAGCCCCAGGGCCGCCAGGGGGAGCGCCCCCACGCCCAGGTTCTCCAGCGGCGCCCGGAGCGCGCCCAGCAGGATGAGCGCCGCCATGAGCCAGGTCACCAGAGAAACGGTGGTAAAGAAGGAGAGGTCGAGGGCCCCGCTGCCCAGGAGATCCTGCCCGAGGACGGCGCCGTGCAGGGCGACCGCGGCGAGCCCCAGGGCCAGCAGGGCCAGCCGTTCGCCGGTGGCACGGATCAGGCGGCGGACGAGCAGTACGGCGGTGGCCAGGTAGAGCACCACGGCCAGCAGGCCGGTGACGGTGGTGAACATGGGCCTTCCAATGCCTGAAAACGCGGATGGTCGCACATCCTTGTGGGGTGTTGAAGCGGTAGAGTGCCCCCTGCGTCCGGGAGGAACGGGGATCGTGGCCCCGGGCGGCGGGGGTCTAGTATGCTTGCGCGAAAGGTCGGAACAAGAACCGGGAAGGGGCACATGGAGCTGGATGTTCTGGGCTGTGGTGGCGGGATCGGCACGGGGGAGCGGACCACCGCCTTCCGGGTAAACGGGCGCCTGCTCATCGATGCCGGCACCGGCGTGGAGGCGCTGACGTTGGCCGACATGGAGGCCATCGAGGCCATCGTCGTCACCCATACCCACCTGGACCACACCGCCTACCTCGCCTATCTGGCCGACAGCCTCCACGGCCGCATCCAGCGCACCATCCCGGTCTACGGGCGCAGCGAGACCCTCCAGGGCCTGCGCGACCACCTCTTCAACGGTGTGCTCTGGCCCGACTTCACGCGCCTGCCGCCGGAGCGCCCCGTCTTCTCCCTGGAGCCGCTGGAGCCGGGCGAGAGCCGGACCATCGCCGGCCTCGAGGTCAGGGCCATCGGCGTGAACCACGTGGTGCCCACCCAGGGCTACTGGGTGGACGACGGCGAGCGCGCCTTCGCCTTCAGCGGCGATACCACCACGAACGGCGGGTTGTGGGAGGCCCTGAACGCCCGGCCGCGCCTCGATGCCCTGCTGGTGGAAGCGGCCTTCGCCGACGAGGATGCCGGGCTGTGCGAACTGGCCCGCCACTACTGTCCCCGGCTGCTGGCGGCGGACATGGCGGCCCTGGAGCACCACCCGCCGGTCTACATCTCCCACCGCAAGCCCGGGGACGAGGACCGCATCCTCGCCGAGTGTCGGGCCGCCCTGCCGGATCGGACGGTGCACGGCCTGTCGAGCGGCACCCGCCTGACGCTATAATACGAGTCGCAACCCCACGGAGGCGGCATGTTCGACAGCCTTACCGAACGGCTCAACAAGACCCTCAAGGACCTGCGCGGCCAGGGTCGACTCACCGAGGACAACATCCGCGACACCCTGCGCGAGGTGCGCATGGCGCTGCTGGAGGCGGATGTCGCCCTCCCGGTGGTCAAGGACTTCATCGAGCACGTCCGCAGCCGCGCCCTGGGTGAGGAGGTCTCCACCAGCCTCACTCCCGGCCAGGCGCTCATCAAGATCGTCCGCGAGGAGCTGGTCCGGCTCATGGGCGACGACGGCGAGGGGCTCAACCTCAACACCCGTCCGCCGGCGGTGATCCTCATGGCCGGCCTCCAGGGCTCCGGCAAGACCACCTCCACCGGCAAGCTGGCGCGCTGGCTCCAGGAGCGGGAGAAGAAGTCGGTGATGGTGGTCTCCACCGACATCTACCGCCCCGCCGCCATCGACCAGCTGGAGACCGTGGCGGAGAAGGCCGGCGCGGCCTTCCATCCCAGCTCCTCGGATCAGGACCCGGCCGACATCGCCGCCGGGGCCCTGCAGGCGGCGCGCACCGGCCACAAGGACGTCCTCATCATCGACACCGCCGGCCGCCTCCACGTGGACGAGGGGATGATGGACGAGGTCCGCCGGCTCCACGAGGTGGCGGAGCCGGTGGAGACCCTCTTCGTCGTCGACAGCATGACCGGCCAGGACGCCGCCAACACCGCCCGTGCCTTTGCCGATGCCCTGCCGCTCACCGGGGTGGTGCTCACCAAGACCGACGGCGACGCCCGGGGCGGTGCGGCGCTCTCCGTGCGCCATACCACGGGTCGCCCCATCAAGTTCCTGGGCACCGGCGAGAAGGACGACGCCCTGGAGCCCTTCCACCCGGACCGGATCGCCCAGCGCATCCTCGGCATGGGGGACATGCTCTCCCTCATCGAGGAGGCCGAGAACAAGGTCGACCAGCAGAAGGCCGAGAAGGTCGCCCGCAAGCTCAAGAAGGGCAAGGGCTTCGACCTCGCCGACTTCCGCGAGCAGCTCCAGCAGATGCAGAGCATGGGCGGCGTCAACAGCCTCATGGACAAGCTCCCCGGCGCGGGCCAGCTTCCCGACCACGTCAAGGGCCAGGTGGACGACAGCCAGTTCCGGCGCATGGAGGCCATCATCAACTCCATGACTCCGGGCGAGCGCCAGCGGCCCGACATCATCAAGGGCTCCCGCAAGCGCCGCATCGCCGCCGGTTCCGGGACCCAGGTCCAGGACGTGAACCGCCTGCTCAAGCAGTTCCAGCAGATGCAGAAGATGATGAAGAAGATGAAGGGTGGCGGCATGCAGAAGCTCATGAAGCAGATGCAGGGGCAGATGCCGCCCGGCATGTAGCTCCCCCGGAAAATCGGCGCCATCCCCGAATGGTATTCGCCCCGGCCCTTTCGGCCGGGGCGCCATTGCCCTATAATTGCCGGTTTAATCGCGTACTGAATCTTGCGGCCGCCGCGGCGGCCCGGCAGCGAATCGGAGAGAAAGAGCCCTATGGTCACCATCCGCATGGCCCGCAAGGGCGCCAAGCGTCGGCCCTTCTACAACATCGTCGTTACCGAGCACGCCAATCCGCGTGACGGCAGCTTCATCGAGCGCGTGGGTTTCTACAACCCCGTGGCCACCGGTAACGAAGAGGCGGTGCGGCTGGACATGGACCGTGTGCAGCACTGGCTGGACAACGGCGCCAAGGCCAGCGAGAGCGTGGACCGCCTGATCCGCAAGCAGGCCAAGGCGGCTTCGTAACGAGCCGACGTGGCGACCGTGGGGGAGAGCCTGGTGCCCATGGGGCGGATCGGCGCCCCCCACGGCGTCCGTGGCTGGGTCCGGATCCAGTCCGAGACCCGGCCGGAAGAGAACATCCTGGCCTACACCCCCTGGTATCTGCGAGCCGGACACCAGGGGGCGGAGGCCCGGCCGGTAACCATCGCGGAGAGCCGGATCGGCGGCAAGGGGCCGCTGGCCCGGCTGGACGGGGTTGCCGACCGTGAAGGTGCGGCGGCCCTGACGCACAGCGTCATCCTCGTGCCGCGTTCGGCCCTGCCGGAGCCGCCTGACGGCGAGTGGTACTGGGCCGACCTGGAAGGGCTGGCGGTGGTGACTACCGCCGACGAGGAGCTCGGCCGCGTCCAGACGATGATGGAGACCGGCGCCAACGACGTCATGGTGGTCGCTGGCGAACGCGAGCGGCTGATCCCCTTCGTCCAGGGCGAGGTGGTCCGCTCGGTGGAGCCCGAGGCCGGTCGCGTCGTGGTGGACTGGGACCCGGAATTCTGACGCCGTGCGTTTCGACGTCGTGACCCTGTTCCCGTCCATGCTGGCGGCGGTGACCGATTACGGCGTCACCAGCCGGGCCATGGAAGCCGGCCTGGCCGAGGTGGTGGCCTGGGACCCGCGGGAGCGGACCACGGACCGCCACCGCACGGTGGATGACCGCCCCTACGGCGGCGGGCCGGGCATGGTGATGCAGACCGGCCCCCTGGCGGCGATCCTGGCGGATGCCCGGGCCGCCGACCCGCGGCCGGCGAAGGTCGTCCACCTGAGCCCCCAGGGGCAGGTACTGGATCAGGCGGCGCTGGAGCGCTTCGCGGCAGAGCCGCGGCTCATCCTGCTCGCCACCCGCTACGAGGGGGTGGACGAGCGCCTCATCGAGGCCGAGGTGGATGAGGAGTGGTCCCTGGGGGACTACGTGATCAGCGGCGGCGAGCTGGGGGCGATGGTGGTCATCGACGGCGTGACCCGGCTGCTGCCGGGGGCGCTGGGCCACACGGAGTCGGCGGTACAGGATTCCTTTACCGCCGGCCTGCTGGATCATCCCCACTACACCCGGCCCGAGCAGGCGCTGGGACGGGAGGTGCCGGCGGTGCTGCGCTCCGGGGACCACGCCGCCATCGAGCGCTGGCGCCTCAAGCAGGCGCTGGGACGGACCTGGCGGCGGCGCCCGGAATTGCTGGAGCGCCGCGGCCTGAGTGAAGAAGAACGGGCCCTGCTCGCCGAATACCGGCGTGAGCAGGGCGAACACGAGTAGCGATTACGCAAGCGGTTGTCGCGGGAGACCAAGACCATGAGCAACATCATCGACGAGCTCGAGGCCGAGCAGATGAAGTCCGACATCCCGGAATTCGGTCCGGGGGACACCGTGCTGGTTCAGGTGCGGGTGCGTGAGGGCGGCCGCGAGCGGCTCCAGCCCTTCGAGGGGGTCTGCATCGCCAAGCGCAACCGCGGCCTGCACTCGGCCTTCACCCTGCGCAAGACCACCAGCGGTGAGGGCGTCGAGCGCGTCTTCCAGACCCACAGCCCCATCCTGGCCGACATCAAGGTCAAGCGCCGGGGCGACGTCCGCCAGGCCAAGCTCTACTACCTGCGCCAGCTCTCCGGCAAGGCGGCCCGGATCAAGGAGAAGGTCCGCTAGCGGAGTCCGGACGCGGAAACGGGACGATGGGGCAGCGTCGGGCCAACCAGCCCGTCGGGGCCCGCCCGCGAGGGGCGGCGGCCATACTGGTCGCCGCCCTTTTTGTGGGTACCCCGGCAGCGGCCACCGATCTCGACCAGGTGGAGGCCCTGGCCGGCGAGGGGGCCCTGGAGCTGGCCACTGCCCTCATCCAGCGCCATCAGCCCGCCCGGGAGAACGCTCCCGGTGCCTGGCGCCGCTGGGAGGGCCGCCGCCTGGCGCTGCTGGAGCGGCGCGAGGCCTGGACCGACCTGGTCGCCCGGATCGATACCTACCCCCGGACCGGGCTCGACCCCGATTTCCGCCGTCAGGCGGATGACCATCTGGCCCGCGCCCTGACGCGGCTGGAGCGGGGCGAGGCGCTGGCAGCGCTTGCCTTCCGGCGCCTGTGGCTGGGTGAACCGCCGGCGGCCGACGAGGTCACTATCTGGCAGCGTCGACTGGTGACCGCCTGGCGCCTGTCGGACCGCCCCGCCGCCGCCCTGGCGACCCTGCAGCGACTGCGGATGCCGCCCACCTCGGGGCCCGATCAGCGTGCCGCCCTGCTCCTGGAGCTGGATCAGCCCGAGGCGGCCCTCCGGGCCATTGACGAGGCGGAGACGGCCACTCCCGCCCTGCGCCTGCTGGCCGAGCTGCGCGCCGGCCGACGGGAGGCGGCGGAGGTGGCCGGCGCCGCCCGCTCCGCCGCGGCCGAGGCCGAATCGCGGGAGGCCGCGCGCCTGCGTCGTCTGCTCGCCCATGTCACGACCGATCCCGCCCAGCGCGCCGCCGCCCTCGCCCGCCTCCTGGCGCTGGGGCCCGATGTCTCGCTGCCCGGAATTCCGGCGGCCACCGCCGACGACCTCTGGGCCGCCTGGCGGGAGCAGGGGCGGGTGGTCGCCAACCGGCGGGGGCTGCTCTTCGGCGACCACGACGCCTGGCTGGCCGCCGCGGCGGAGTCCCCGGCCCGGGAGAAGCGGGCCCTGCTGGCGACCCTGGCCCGGGAGGCCAGTGATCCGGAGGCCCGTTCGGAGGCCCACCGCCGCCTGGCCATCACCCTGCTGGAGGCCAACGACGGCCGTCTGCTGGAGCGCCTCTACACCGAGGCCGCTGCCTTCGGCGATGCCGACGCCATCCCGCGCCCCATCCGCTACACCCTGGCGGATCGCTTCGTCGATGCCGGGCGCCTGGAGGAGGCCGGTCGCCTCTTTATCGGCCTGGAGCCCCCGTCCCGGGGGGATGCCACCACCTGGCGGCTGCGCCAGGCGCGGGTGCTGGTCCTCGCCGGGGAGGCCGATGCCGGGGCCGAGGCCCTCCACGCCCTGCTGGACGAGGCCGCGAGCCTGGAGCAGCAGACCCTGGACCGCGCCCTGCAGATCGCCTTCGACCTCCAGGGGGCGGGCGCCCATGCCGAGGCGCTGATTCTCTTCGACCGCCTCTACCGCCGGGCCCGCCAGCCCCGGACCGAGCGCGAGATCCGCTTCTGGATGGGGGAGTCCCACCGCGAGCGGGGGGATCACGCGGCGGCGGCGGCGGCCTATCTCCGGGCCGCGCGCCACATCCCCGACGATCTGGACGACCCCTGGGTAGAGACCGCCTACTACCGGGCGGCCCGCAGCCTGGCCCGGGGCGGTTTTACCGATGATGCCCGGGCCCTCTATCAGCGGCTGCTCCAGGCCACCGAGGGGAGCCGGCGAGAGGCGCTGCTGCGCAACGAGCTCCGCCGCCTCGGCCAGGAGGGTGAGCACCGGCAGGGCCAGCGCCAGGAGGGGCCCGGCCGTGGGGAGTGAGTCGGCGAGTCGCCTTGTCGGTCCCGCCCACGCCCGGCTCCGGCTCACCATTGAGGCCCGGGGCGGGCAGCTGGAGCGGGTCCGATTGCTCCCGGCCGAGGGGGCCGAAGCGGAGGAGGCCGGGACGGGGCTCGCCGCCGAGGTCGGGGACCGGCTGGTCGCCGACCCGGGCGGTGCCGGGCGGGGATTCCCCGACTGGCCGCTGGCCCCGCCCCGGACCCCCTTTCAGGGCCGGCTGCGGGCGACGCTGCAGGCCCTGCACCCCGGGCAGACGGTGAGCTACCGCGACCTGGCCACCACCCTCGGCAGCGCGCCCCGGGCGGTGGCCATGGCGGCGCGGGCGAATCCCTTCCCCCTCATCGTCCCCTGCCACCGCGTCGTCGCGGTGGATGGGCCGGGGGGGTATGCCGGGGCCAGCGAGGGCCCCCTGGCCGCCTTCAAGGCGTGGCTGCTGGAAGAGGAGGCCGCCCGTGGCGTGGATTGACCGCATCCGCGAGGACGATCGCCGGGCCATCGAGGCCTTCCTGGATGCCCTGTGGATGGAGCACGGGCTGGCGGCCAACACCCTGGCCGGCTACCGCAACGACCTGGCGCGCCTGGCCTACTGGCTGGGTGAGCAGGGGCGCTCCCCCCTGCTCGCCGCCGGTCGCGCCGACCTCCTGGACTGGCTGGGGGAGCAGCAGGGGGCGCGGCCGCGGTCCGTGCGCCGCCTGCTCTCGGCCCTGCGCCGCTTCTACCGCTACCAGGTCCGCGAGGGGCGGCGCTCCGACGATCCCACCGCCCGCATCGACCCGCCGCAGCTCGGCCGTCCGCTACCGGCGACCCTCACCGAGGGGGAGGTGGAGGCCCTGCTGGCCGCGCCGGACACCGACGAGCCCCGGGGTCTGCGCGATCGCGCCATGCTGGAGGTCCTCTACGCCACCGGGCTGCGCGTCTCCGAGCTGGTGACCCTGGAGGCCGGGCGGGTGAGCCTGCAGCAGGGGGTGGTCCACGTGGTGGGCAAGGGCGGCCGCGAGCGGCTGGTGCCCCTGGGGGACGAGGCGGCGGCCTGGCTGCGCCGGTATCTCCGGGAGGGGCGGCCGGCCCTGGCCGAGGGGCGTGGGGCCAGCGATGCGCTGTTCGTCACCCGGCGGGGCGGGGCCATGACCCGGCAGGCCTTCTGGCAGCTCATCCGCCGCTACGCCGGCCTCGCCGGGATCGAGAAGCACCTCTCGCCGCATACCCTGCGCCACGCCTTCGCCACCCACCTGCTGGATCACGGCGCCGACCTGCGGGCGGTACAGATGCTCCTGGGCCACGCCGACCTCTCCACCACCCAGATCTACACCCACGTCGCCCAGGCGCGCCTGGAGCAGCTCCACCAGCAGCACCACCCTCGCGGCTGACGCCCGCCGCTACCACCAGTAGACGTCGAAGAGCTCCGGGTTGGCCCAGAAGCGGCTGTTGAGCCAGTCGGGGGTGAGCTTGTAGGTGGCGATGTCCCAGGTCCATAGCGCCACGGCGCCGTCGTCGCTGTCGCCGGCGTGGACCAGGCCCAGGCCGCGCAGGGCGTTGGCCGACCGGGTGCCGGCCGCCACGGCCAGGATGAGCCGAGGGGCCAGCAGGTCCCGGACCCGGCCGATGAGCTGCTCGCCGGCGGTGGATTCCAGCGGCTCCACGGCGTGGAGGAGCAGGGCGAGGTCGAACCGGGTCTGCGGCAGGTCTGCCACCTGGCTCCCTGGCGGCAGGAGGGTCCATTCGGCGCCCGGCGCCGCCGCCTGGGCGGCGACCAGCCCCGGGTGGTCCGGCGGGGCGATGGCGAGCACGGCGCCGGGGGCCTCTCCCGCTACCAGGCGGGCCAGCGGGTGGTCGAGGGGGTCCTGCGGGGCCGACTCCGTCATCGGACTATTCCCAGCGGAAGAGGCGGGCGCCCACCACCAGCAGCACCAGCGCCATGGCCAGGAGGATCAGGAGGTGACCGGCGATGTCGGCCACGCCGGCGCCGTCGAGCATCACGGCCCGGGCGGCGTGGGTGACGTGGGTCAGCGGCAGGACCCAGGCCGCCTCCTCCAGCCACGGGTGGAGGCGGTCGGTGGCGAACCAGACCCCCGACAGGAACATCATGGGCCAGGCCAGGAGGTTCAGCACCCCCTCCGCCATCTCCTCGCTGGCCAGCCGCACCGAGGCGAGCAGCCCCAGGCTGATGAGCGCCAGCCCCCCGCAGGCGAAGGTGAGCACCAGGGCCAGCGGTGAGCCCCGCAGGGGGAAGCCCACCAGGGACCAGGTCCCCAGGTAGACGGCGGCGGTCATGGCCAGCAGCAGCCACCAGCGCGAGGCCACCTGGGCCGCCAGGAACTCGAAGGCGGTGAGCGGCGTCGCGGAGAGCCGCTTGAGGACGCCGTTCTTGCGGTAGCGGACGATGACGTAGCCCACGCCGTAGAGGGCGGAGAACATCATGTTCATGGCCAGGATCCCCGGTACCAGCCAGTCCACGTAGCGCAGCGGCTCCCCGGGTACCGGTTGAGCCTCCCAGCCCTCGGCGGGGGTGAGCGCCCGGGCGGCCAGCCGGCCCCGGTCGCTGTCGGGATTCACCCAGTAGGTCCGCGCCGCCGGGTCCACCAGCAGATCCAGGCGCTGGTGGCGCAGCCGCTCCAGCCCCGCCTCGCGCCCCACCGGCTCCAGAGCCAGGGGACTGGCCTCGTCCAGCGCCGCCGGGTCGCCGATGACCCCGGCGGTGAGGTCCACCTTGCCCACGCCGCCGAAGGCGAAGGCGAAGCCCAGGACGATGAGCGCCGGCAGCAGCAGGTTCCAGGTCAGCGCCGCGCGGTCGCGCAGGAACTCCCGGTTGCGCGCGGCGAAGGTGGCCCGGAAGCGGCGGGGCGAGAAGTCGATCATCGCCTCATCCCCCCCGTAGCCCCTCGCCGGTGAGATGGAGGAAGAGGTCCTCCAGGCTGCGCTCGCGGATGCGCAGGTTCTGCAGGTCCACGCCGGCGGCGGTGAGTTCGGCGAGGGTGGTGTTGACCTCGTCGGTGAGCAGGGTGACCACGTCCCGCCCCATCTCCACCCGGGCCCGGCTCAGGGCGGGGACGGTGGGCAGGTCCAGCCGGGGCAGCTCCATCACGGCCTCGCGGAAGTGGCGGTCCAGCAGTTCCCGGGGCGGGCCCTCGGCGATGACCTGGCCGCGATCCATGATGGCGATGGTGTCGCAGAGGACGTAGGCCTCCTCCATGTAGTGGGTGGTCAGGATCACGGTGGTGCCGCGTTCGCGGATCCGCTCCACCAGCGCCCAGAAGTTGCGCCGGGCCTGGGGATCCAGACCGGTGGTGGGCTCGTCCAGGAAGACCAGGGCCGGGTCGTTGACCAGGGCGCAGGCCAGCAGCAGCCGCTGGCGCTGGCCGCCGGAGAGGTGGCGGTTGTCGCGGCCGGCGAACTCGGTGAGCGCCACCTCGGCCAGCAGCTCGTCCACGTCCCGGCCGGCGGGATAGAGGCGGCGGAACAGGGTGAGGATCTCGCGGACGGTGAGGAAGTCCTGGAGGACGGTGCTCTGGAACTGGACCCCCACCTCGTCGCGAAAGCGCCGGTCCCGGGGCCGACCGCGGTAGCGGACGGTGCCGGCGGTGGGCTCGTGGATCCCCTCGAGGATCTCCACCGTGGAGGTCTTGCCGGCGCCGTTGGGCCCCAGCAGGCCGAAGCAGATCCCCTCCGGCACGGCGAGGTCGACGCCGTCCACGGCGGTGACGCCGCCGGGGTAGCGCTTGACCAGGCCCTCCACCGCCAGGATGGGTGTCTCCACGTCGCCCCCTACTCGCAGCGCCCCACCGAGCCGCCGCTGCAGCGGCGATGGTCGGGCCAGGTGGCGTATTCCAGGATGGCCCCCTCCAGCCGTTCGCCGGAGAGCTCCGCCCGGGCCAGGTCGGCGTGGCGCAGGATGGCCTCGCGCAGGTCCACCCGGCGCAGCCGCGCCTCGCCGAAGTTGGCGCGCTCGGCATCGGCCCGGCGCAGGTCGGCATCGGTGAGGTCGGCCTCGGTGAGGGTGGCCTCGCGCAGGCCGGCGTCCACCAGGATGGCGCCGGTGAGGTCGGCCTGGTCGAGGTTGGCGCCATCCAGCCGGGCCCCGGTGAGGTCGGCCCGGGCGAGGGTGGCCTGTACCAGGCTGGCCCCGTCCAGCCGGGCGCCGTTGAACCGGGTCTCCGTGAAGTCGGCACGGTCGGCGGCGATGCGGCGCAGGTCGGCCCGGCGGAAGTCGGCATGGGCCGCCTTCATCCCCATGAGGTAGGCGTCCGCCAGCATGGCATCCCGGAGATCGGCCTCGCGCAGGTCGACGTAGTCCAGGTCGGCCTTCTCCAGCCTGGCGCCGGTAAGATCGGCCCCGCGGAGATTGGTCCGGCTCAGGGTCGCGCCGGTGAGGTCGACCCCGGCCAGATCGGCCCCGGCCTTGTCGCAGCCCGACCAGATCACCCGGGGCGCCGGGGGATCGTCACAGCCGGCCAGGGCCACCGGCGCGGCAGCGAGCAGGAAGGCGACGACGAGGACACGCAGCATGGACAACCTCCGACTGGGCTGGCCAGTCTTGCACGCCGGGGGGCCGAGGCCAAGCGTGGCAACGGGTCGGGTGGGGGACGTATAATGTCCGGCTGACCCAGAATCGCGAGCCACCATGTCCCAGCTCCTCCTGCACACCCCCGATCCCGAGGCCCCGAACCATCCCGCGCTGGCCGCGGTCGCCGCCGGCCCCGCTGAACAGCGCACCGGCCACTGGCGCCTGCCGCTGCAGCGGCGCCCGGATGTGGCGGAACTGGAGGGCCTGCGTGAACAGGTCCCCTTCGACCTCAACCCGGTCCCCGAGGGCTTCGACCCCGGGCGGGTGGCGCTCTTTATCTCCGACATGGACTCCACCCTCATCAACATCGAGTGCGTGGACGAGATCGCCGACTTCGCCGGCCGCAAGCCGGAGGTGGCGGCGGTGACCGAGGCGGCCATGCGCGGGGAGATCGGCTTCGAGGAGTCGCTCACCCAGCGAGTGGAGGCGCTCACCGGTCTGGACGAGGGTGTCCTGGCGCAGATCTATCGCGACCGGCTGCGGCTCAACCCGGGAGCGGAGGCGCTGCTGGCCGGTCTGGCGGAGCGGGCCATCCTGCGCGCCGTGGTCTCCGGCGGTTTCACCTACTTTACCGATGGCCTGCAGCAGGACTACGGCATCGAGTACGCCCTGGCCAACGCCCTGGAGATGGATGACGGCCGGCTAACCGGCCAGGTGCAGGGCGCCATCGTCGGTGCCGCCCGCAAGCGCGCCTTCCTGGAGGAGCTCTGCCAGCGCCTGGGTATCGTCCCGGAGCAGGTCATCGCCGCCGGCGACGGCGCCAACGACCTGCCCATGCTGGAGCGGGCCGGGCTGGGTGTCGCCTTCCGGGCCAAGCCCAAGGTGCGTGCCGAGGCCGACGTGGTCCTCCACTATGCCGGGCTCGACGCCATCCTCCACTTCCTGGAGATCTAAATCCCATCAGGCCCTGGGCCCCGTCAGGCCCGGGCCACGGCCTCCGCCACCTCGCGGACCAGGCCGGGGCCGCGGTAGATGAGGCCGGTGTAGAGCTGGACCAGGCAGGCGCCGGCGGTGATTCGGTCGGCGGCCTCCTCGCCGTCGAGGATCCCGCCGGCGGCGATGAGGTCGACGCCCCCGTCCAGCTCCTCGGCCAGCCACGCCAGGACCTGGCGCGCCGCCGGGGCCACCGGCGCCCCCGAGAGGCCGCCGCTCTCCTCGCCGTGGGGGAGGTTGCGGACGCTGGTGCGGTCGATGGTGGTGTTGGTGGCGATGACGCCGTCGATGCCGGCCTCCCGGACCCCGGTCGCGATGGCGGCGACCTCGTCCCGGTCCAGGTCCGGGGCGATCTTCACCACCAGCGGTACCCGCCGCCCGGCGCCGTCCAGCCCCTCCGCGGTCTCGCGCAGCTCCCCCAGCAGGCGGCCGATCCGGTCGGCCCCCTGGAGGTCGCGCAGGCCGGTGGTGTTGGGCGAGGAGATGTTCACCGTGATCCAGTCGGCCACGCCGTGGGCGCGTTTCAGCCCGGTGCGGTAGTCCTCCACCGCCTGCTCGGGCGGCGTGTCGGCGTTGCGGCCGATGTTCACCCCCACGTGGCCGGTATAGCGGCGCCGCTCCAGCTGGCGGACCAGGTGGTCCACCCCCTTGTTGTTGAAGCCCATGCGGTTGATGAGGGCCTCCGCCGGCGGCAGCCGGAAGAGGCGCGGCCGGGGGCTGCCCGGCTGGGGCCGGGGGGTTACCGTGCCCACCTCGATGCTGCCGAAGCCCAGGGCGCCCAGGGCATCCACGTGGTCGGCATTCTTGTCGAGGCCGGCGGCCAGGCCGACGCCGTTGGCCAGCTCCAGCCCCAGGCAGCGCACGGGGCGCCCCGCCGGCCGGGCTCGCAGGAGCCCCAGGCGGTGGGCGGCGTCCAGCCCGGCCAGGGTGGCGCCGTGGGCGGTCTCGGCGGGGAGGGCGAAGAGCAGGGGGCGGAGGAGGCGGTAGGCGTCGAACATATTTAGAATTAGTCTAAACTTTCCCGGCACAGTGGGCTATTGGGAGGCATGCGTTGGTTAACTGCATGACTTGGAAGGAAATATATAGTTTTCTGGTATACAAACCATTCCCCGATTCCCGCCTCGCAGCCCGCATATATTCGCCCGCCCTATAGGGGCTTGTATACAGCCTAGAGCCCGGCCGAGCGGCAGAATCCCGGCGCGTCCTGGCGATTCTCGGAGCACCAGGCGGCGACCGCGCGGCCGCCCATGGGCTTGAGTTCCAGCTCGTGGACCTGGTCGATCCAGCGCTGATAGGGCTGGGTGTGCTGCTCATCGATCAGGTCCCGGGCGTCGTCGGTCGTCCAGCGCGCCTTGGCGGCGAGGTGGTGGCCGCCGCCCTGGGTCTCTTGGCGCAGGTAGAACAGCACCCGGTCGTAGTGTTCGAGGGCCGGTTCGCCCGCCTCGGTGAGAATGTCGCGGGCGGCCTGGCCCCAGGTGCGCACGGCGTCGGCCTGGCTGCCGGTCGGGCCCAGGTCCACGAAGACCTCTCCCAGCATCTCGTCGCCCACCTGGAGAGTGGAGCGGACTTCGCCGATCTCGTAGCTCGCGCCCCAGCCGCCGGCATCGCGCAGGGCGGCCTCGGCGGCGGCCTCCGGGTCGGCCGGGTTCGCGCTCTCAGCGCTGGTCCCGGCGTCGGGCTCGGGCATCAGGGCGCGGCCGATGATGAGGGCGCCCACGGCGACGCCCAGGGCGGGGCCGACGGTGCCCCGCCGGGTCGGGTTGGGGTCGCGGTCGTTGGCCAGGGCGCTGGGGCGCACCAGGCCGACGACGGCCACGATGAACATGAGGACGGCGAACAGCGCGAGGCCGTAGCCGAGGATCATCCAGATTATATCCATGGCGGGGTCTCCTTGTGTGCCTGGCGCTACCCTGCCCGGGGCTGGCGCGGGGCGCAACCGGGCTAGGTGGCTCGGGGCTCGGCCTTGAGCCGGGTAGTGCCCCCGCGGCCGATCTCGTGGCTCACGGAGTTGATTACCCACTCGCCGTCGGCGTAGCCGGGCGGAACGCCGGGGAGGGTGATGGGAGACTCGAGGAAGAGATCCGGGCGGGCCGGCAGCGAGAGGGATAGCTTCATGGCCTGCCGGCGAGACTCGGCCAGGCGCGCCCGGGCGGCGGCGCGGGCCTCCACCTCGGTGGGGTAGACGTCGCGCAGGACGGTGGCCGGCTCGCCGCTGCCCACGGTGACCGCCATGCGCACGGCGGTGGCGAAGTCGTGATAATGGGCGGTGACGCTCTGCAGCTCGGCGCGGCTGTCCTGGCTGATGCTCCAGCGGCTGGCCTCGGTAACGTCGATCTCCACGGCCGGCAGGCTGGAGCCGTCGGCGCCCTGGCCGGACCCGCGCGGGGTCATCATAAGACGGCCGGCCAGGACGGTGGCCACGGCATTGTAGCGCCGCCCCAGCTCCGTGAGGATGGACTGATCGGACTGGTCGATCTGGTCCAGGTGCGGGATCTCGACGCTGGCCAGGTCGGGGTGGATCTTCGGCGTCAGCCCGTGCTCGCCGGCGATGGTCTCGGCGATGCCGGCGAGCGTAAGCCCCTCCCACACGCGGGTGCGCGGCTCGCGCATACCCGGGCCGGCGCCGCCGGCGGTGGCGGAGTCGGTCCAGTTGATGGCGCTGGCGCGCAGGCTGATCTCCGGCCGGGGGCCGCCGGCCTCCACGCTGTCGACCACGTAGGCGCCGACGCGGTGGAGCTCCCGGCCGTGATACCCCATGCGCACGCCGATCTCCACGCCCACGCGCGGCAGTTCCAGCGGCGGGTCGTTGTGGAAGGCCAGATCCAGCGAGCCGGCGCGGTCGCCCGCCTCCTGGGAGGCGGAGGCGCGGCGGAGGCGGCGCTGCAGCTCGTCGCTCGCGGGCTCGCCGTCGATGGTAAGGGCGATCTGCGGCTTCATCAGTCCCAGAGCCGGGGCGCGCCCGGGCCCTCCTCGGCGTCGGGGAGGTCCGGCAGGGTGATCACGGTGCCGGCCTCGAGGACGGGGCCAAGATCCGCCAGCCCCGGATTGGACTCCATGACGGCCACCACGGCGGACTCCCGGCCGTAGTGTCGGTAGCAGATGGCGTCGAGCAGGTCGCCGTCCACGGTGCGGTAGGTCGCGCTCATCCCTCACGCTCCCCGTAGTAGTTCAGGCGCAGGCGCACGCCGATGGCGCGGGCCTCGCCGTTGGTGGCCAGCCGCTGGGCGTCTTCCTGGACGGACTGGATCACCCACAGGCCGAGCGCCCGGCCGGATCCCATTACCAGGCGCAGCGGCCGGCCGGCCGCGCCGGCGGCGCGCAGTTCCTCTACCGCCTCCCGCCCGGCGGTCATGCCGGAGCCGGGGTAGAGCTGGGCGGATAGCTGGATCTGGTCACGGCCGGGGCCGAGGAAGGCCAGGGCAGGGTGGTTGCCGATGCGGTCCTCCGAGGACCAGCGGTAGTCGGTGGACCGGCTCACGCTGTCCGGCGCCACTCCACCGGTGCGGAATCGGAACTCCCCCAGGGCGATGAGGCTAGGCATGGTCCTCCGCGAGCTGTCGGCTCTGGCTGTCGAACTGGGCGCGGACGGCTTCCGCCAGGTCCTCGACGCTCATGCCCTCGGCGCCGGAGACCTGGATCTCGACGCGGTCCACGCGCTGGTGGACGACCACGCCGCCGCCCCCGCTTCCGCCTCCACCGGTGGAGGCGGCCGGGGTGGAGGCGGGCGCGCCCCCGCGGCCGCCACGGCGGACGGTGGGGGAGGAGTCCCCGCCGGTGTCCGGCTTCGCGGCCTCGCCGCCCTCGTCGTCGCCGCCGAACCAGCCGCCCACGGCGCTGGCCGCGTCCCCGATCCAGCCGGCGACGTCTTTCAGCGGCTGGATGAAGGGGTCCAGCCATTCCATTGCGCCGCTGACGACCTTCTTGATCCCGCCGAACAGCCCCCCGATCCACTCCGTTATCGGGTCCCAGTACTGCATCAGGAGGCCGAGCGGGGACCAGGCGAGGGCATTCTTGATCCAGCCCATGCCGGAGCTGATGGCGTTGGTGATCCCGCCCCAGATCCGGCCGAAGAAGCCGCTGATGGGCTCCCAGTACCGCCAGATCAGGGTGGCGCCGACGACCAGGCCGGTGATGATTAGGCCGATGGGGTTAGTCAGCAGCGCCAGGCCCACGGCCTTGATCGCGGTGACCACGCCGCCGATGAGAGCCTTACTCGTGGCCCAGGCGCCCACGGCCACGGCCTTGAGGGCTCCGCCAAAGCTGAGGGCGGCGAAGCGGGCGCGCAGGGAGGCGCCGACATACGCCACCTTGGCCGCCACCAGTCGCCATGTGGACGGGCGCAGGAGGTCCACGGCCATTCGCCCCACGGTGATTGCGTCGCTGAACAGGGTCCCGGCGTACCGCGCGCCGAGCATGGCAACCTTCAGCCCGACCAGTCCCACGGCGAGGCCGACGACGGCGGTGGTCACGCCCGGGTAGGCCTCGGCCATCTGGGTGATCCAGGTCACGCCGGCGCCGATGACCGAGAGGGCCTGATTCAGCGGCGGCAGCAGGACCGACCCCAGGGTGATCCCGAGGCTGGTCACGCGGTTGCCCATGAGCTGCAGCGCGTTGGCGGTGGTCTTGCTCCGCTCCTCGTACTCGGCCTGGGTCGATCCGAGGTACTGCGTCTCGTCGGCGGTAAGCTGGTTGGCCTGGCGCAGATTCTCCAGCTGGCCGATGAGCGGCATGATCGCCGATTTCGACTCCTCGCCGAATATCTGCTTGGTGATCGCCCCCTGGCGCTCGCCGTCCAGCTCCCGGATCTTGGCGAAGACGTCCTCGATGGCGCCCTGGGCGTCGGTCTGCATCCGCTTTGCGAGGGTGCCGGCCTCCATGCCCAGGGCGGCGAGGCCTTCCTTCTGCCGGGCGGTGGCCGCCTCGCCGGCGGTGAGGCTGCCGGTGATCTTCTTCAGCGCCGTCGAAGCACGCTCGGCGGAGGTGCCGGACGAGAGCAGGGCGGCACCGAGGGACGCCGTCTCGGTGGCCGCCAGGCCCGCGGCCTGGGCGGTGGCGCCTTCGCGCTGGACCACTTTGGCCAGCTCGCCGGCCTCGGCGTTGAGGTTGTTCGAGAGGTGGTTGACCGCGTCCGCCAGGCCGTTGGTCTGCTGCTGGGTCAGGCCCATGCCGGCCCGCCAGGAGGCCATCATCTTCCCGGCCTGGGCGCCGGAGAGGTCGAACGCGGTGCCCATGCGGACCGCCGACTCGGCGAACGCCGTGAGCTGGTCCCGGGCGATCCCGGACTGCCCGGCCGCGGCGACGACGTCCGCGATCCCCTCGGCCGCCATCGGCATCTGGGTGGAGAGCCGGCGGATCTCGTTCCCCATCGCCTCGAACTGCTCGGGGGTGTCGAAGTCGACCACCTTGCGGACGTCCGCCATGGCCGACTCGAACTGCACGGCCGCGCGGATGGGCGCGGCCGCCGCGATGGCGGCCCCGACGGTGCCCATTACCTCGCCGTGGAGCTGCTGCCGCCGCTGGCTGTTGTTCTGCAGCGTCTGCAGGCGCTGCATCTGCCGCTCGGCGGTGGCGGCGGAGTCGGAGAGGCGCTGGTACTCGCGGTCGATCCCCGCGATGCTCATGCCGTAGGACTTCGCCGCCGCCTTGGCTTCGGAGTACCGCCGCTCCAGGTCGGCGATGCCCTGCTGCATGCGGGCGGAGGTGTCCCCGGTCTGGGCCTGCTTTCGGCGCAGGGCCTGGAGCTGGTCGCGGTAGCGGATGACGCCGCCGGCGACGTCCCGGGCGTTCCAGGTCTGGCGCAGAGCGGAGCCCACGCGGCTGGTCCGCTCCTCCACCGAGCGCATGGCGTTGCCCAGGGAGGGGGCGAGGCTGGCGCCGATGCGGATCCCGATGGAGGTATCGGCCACAGTGGGCTCCTACTGGCTCGGTGGGTCGGGCTGGATGGCGCGGGCGGCGTCCAGCCACTCGGTCAGGTCGTCACACTCCAGGGCGAGCAGGTCGCCGAGCCCCCAGCCGGTATAGCTGGCCAGCTCGGCGCAGGCCTTCCTCAGCTCCCCGGCGCCTAGTCGAAAAAACCCCGGTAGACCTCCTGGAGCTGGAGGTAGTCGGCCAGGTCCAGGTCCTGGATGGCCTCCTGGGGGAGGCCGGAGAGGTTGGAGAAGATGGAGACCTCCTGCTCACCAGGGCCGCCGCCCGACTTCTCGGCCAGGAGCTGGTCGCGGACCTTGGGCCGGCGCAGCTCGATCTCGGTGACCTGCTGGCCGTCCACGGTGATGGGGTCGTTCAGGGTGACGCGGTTACTCATCGGTGGACCCCTCGGCCTTCTCCGTCGGGGCCTCGGCGGTCTTGGCCGTCTTGGTGGCGGACTTGTTGCCGCCGCCCTTGCCCTTGAGCTGGAGGCGGGAGCCCTCCAGGTGGGCGGCCTCGCGCCGGCTCATCTGGACCTCGGCGTCCTTGGGGACGACCTCGCCGGTCCGCTTGTCGCGGAACGGGCGCAGGGCGATGTAGGTCTGGGGCTGGTTGCGCTTGTCGTTCATGTCGGCCATTGATGGTCTCCAGTTACATGCCGATGGCTTTGCGGACTTCGGCGAGCTGGTCCACGCCCTGGAGCTTCCGCACCATGTTGGGGACGTCGATCTCGACGGTCGGCGTGCCGCCGATGCTCAGAGCGAAGTAGCGGCAGGCGACGGAGAACGTGTTGGCCGCCTTCTCGCCGGGCTTCCAGTCGCCGAAATCTACCTCCTTCCATGCGCCGTTCATCGTCACTACGGCCGGGGTGATCTCGCCGTCCTGGTCCAGGGCCGCGCGGGCGGTGATGTTCACGATGTTGCCGGGCACGAGACCGAGAAGCGCGAAGGTGGCCGGGTCGTACTGGTTGACGGAGAGGCTGGCCTCCAGCTTCTCCATGCCGACGTCCAGCTCCACCGCGGCGTCCATGCCGCCGCCCCGGTATTCCTCGGTCTGGATGGCGAGCTTGGGGAGCGTCAGGGAGTCGAACTGGCCGGCGAAGCCGCGGCCGTCCACCCAGACGTTGCAGTTGCGCAGGTACTGAGGCATTCCGGCCATGATTTAGCCCTCGATTACTTCGGAGAGGTAGCCGTCCACCAGGTGGGAGCGGAAGGTGATCCGCTCGGCCGGGTAGACCGGAGTGAAGTCGAAGTCGATGTAGAGGTGGCCCGATTTGAGCGCGTCCTCGGTGTTCAGCGCCGGGTCGGCCCAGGCCTCGCCGCCGAGGATCGCGCCGCGCGCCTTGAGCGAGCGGAGGTATTCGTTCACGCCCTCGACCACGTCCTCGACGAAGGTCTTGGTGATGCCCCGGTCCACGGCCCACATGTGGGCGCGGAGGATGGAGTCGTTGACCATGTCCGCCGTGCGGCGGACGGGCTCGAACGCCCACTTGGCATCGCTGGAGGTGGTGCGGCCACCCCAGAAGCGGAACCCCTCCTGCTGAATGACCGTGCTGACCTCTTTCTCGTTGAGGAGGTTCGCGCGGCTGTTCGGGTCGCCCAGGGTGAAATCGATCGGGCGGTCGGTCCCGGAGATGCCGTAGATCAAGTTATTGGAGATCGACACCCAGAAGCCCCGGTCAGCGTCCACGCGGGCGCGGAGGCCAACGGCCGCCGAGGAGAGGGAGCGGGAGACGTAGGCGCTGGCCTCGGTGTCCCACACGCGGACCATCGGGTCACAGACCATGACCCGGGCGGAGCCGAACAGGTCCCGGTAGGTCTGCGCATCGGAATCAGTGGTGTTCGGGCCGTCGGCGTAGACCATGGCGGCCAGCTGCTGCGCCTTGGACTCCAGGGCGGTGGTCACCGGGGCGCCGGTAATGTCATCGGTGGTGTCGTCCCGATCGACGTAGCCGGTCCCGACGCCGCCGGGGGCCGCGAGGATGCGCGGGGTAAATCCGACCTCGCTCTGCGCATCGAGCAGGGCCTCGACGCCCTGGCGGTTGCCGCTGGAGTCGGTCCCGCCGATGATGTTGCTCACCGTCTCGGCGTCGTCCGCCCCTTCGGTGACGCGGACCACGACCACCAGGGCGCCGGTCTGCTCCAGGATCAGGTCCATGGCCGCCGGCAGGGTGCCGGCGCCATCGCCCACGGTGTCGAGCTTCGCCGCCTCGGTGGGGCTGCCCGCCACCAGAACCGGAGTATCTAGGGGGAACGCCTCCGCATCGGCGTCGGGCGCGGTGCCGACGATCCCGATGGTAGACGAGCGGACTGTGCGGATCGGGCGAGTGCCGCCGTCGATCTCGACGACCTCTACACCGTGGAGATAGGACTCCGCCATCTCGCGTCACCTCGTTGCTGAGCCTGACGCGATAATGGGGAGCGCTGCGCTAGGGAGTCCGGGGGGCGGGGGTCAGGTGGTGGCTCTAAAGCGTTACCACCTCAGATGTCCTGCGCGCCAGGCACTGCGCCTACAGGCAGTAGAGCAGGACCCAGAAGACAAGTGCGCCTACTGGCATAAACATTACTGCCTTCGGAATCTCTGTCTCTGAAAATCCCGGGTCTCTTACGATCGCGTCGTGGAATATCCGTGGCGGTATGCGCGACCCCTCTTCGCTTCTCGCGATGATCTTTGTGTAAGGGACAACGAATGGCTCGCTCATGCTTCCATCGCCTTGATATTTAGGCTGACGGGCCTGCACCTTTATTCCAAAAAGGCCGTATTTTATTTTTAGCTTTTTGGCAAACTCTTGATTTCCGCCTTGCGTCGGCAGAGGGCGGCCATTTTTTGATTCATCCAGCACTCTCTCTCCATCCTTGAATGATACCCCATTGCCATAAAAGAAAGGCGGGTGATTGTTGCCCCTTTCAAATCCATCTACCTTGTACAACAACTGGTCATCTTCACCGCTTGTAAATATTCGCCTCGCTAGATCTATCCTGAAAGATGTAGAATCATTACCTCCGATTGACCTCACTCTTACATCAGACAAGAAGCGCCACACGAAGTAGATCCACGCGACCCAGGCTCCAACAATGGCGACGGTCGGATACTCTAGGGAGACGAACATAAGGCCAAGGGTCCCGGTTTTGTCATCGGCCGGGTGGCCACCACCAAGGTGAAAGATGGTCAGAAGTACCGACGAGACGATCAGGTTTCGACGCTTGGCTTGGAGGTTGTGGTCTTCCACTGCTGCAACCCCTTCTCCGGGAAAACGCGGTCGTTTAGTGATGTTATCATCATAACGCCAACTTGCTGGAGGGATTATGCCATACGAGCTTAAAGTAACGTACATGGACAAAGGGCCGGCGAAGATTCGGGGGAAGACGACAGACGATGGATCGGGTGATCATCTTCTGGTGCTACATACTTCCGGCGGGGCAAGACCGGGATACTCGCCAGAGAGGCTGATTGACGATGTCGCCAGAAGCGACTTGGGTAAGCCGTGGATGCAAGGAGCGCCGCGCATAAGCATCGGGCCATCCACTATCTCTGCGCAATACGAATAGGGTAAATCCTCGCAGCGGGCGCACGCGCCCGCCGGGCGGAGTAGGGGCGGCGGTTACTCGGAGGGGGTGTCTCGGGCAGAGGCCCGGCGCCACTCACCCACCCGCCGCAGCCAGAATCCCCGGCACTGACCCTGGATGAGGTGCGCCCTCCAGGATTGGAGGGTGTCCCGCGCGGCGGCCGGGCTTACTCGTCCCTCCTCCCGGCTGTTCCTCAGGCCGCGCATCTGTCGGCGGATGCGGCGAAGAGTCTGGCCTTTTACCCGGAATGCGTGCGGCCAGACTCGATAGCCGACGTAGGTCACGCCCTCGGCTCGGCTGATGTTCACTTTCCCGGCGCGCAGGCCCAGGGCCGCCAGCTCTTGTTCTATCTGGTCGCGCCAGGCCCGGAGCTGGGCGCGGTCGCTGCTCAGGACCAGGATGTCGTCCATGTACCGCATGTAATGGCGCACGCCCATCTCGCGCTTGGCCTTCTGGTCGACCTCATTCAGCACCAGGTTGCCGATCCATTGGCTGGGCAGGTTCCCGGTCCCAAGGCCGACGGCCGGGCCGCCTGGCTCCGCGCTATCTATGACCTCGTCCAGTACGGCGAGCGTGCGGCGGCATGCGATGCGCTTGCGGATGACGCGCTTGGCGACCGAGTGCGGGACGCTGTCGAAGAACTTGGAAACGTCGATGTGCAGGGCCCAGGCCGATTCGCCCCGGCGCCGATAACGGCGCATCCACTGCTGAAGCCGGAAGACGGCCTGATAGGCGCCGCGCCCGCGAACACAGGCGTAGGTATCGGCAATGAGCGCTCGGGTCCAGATGGGCTCACAAACTCGGCAGACCGCCTGCATGGCAACCCGGTCGCGGTACGGGGCGGCGGCAATGTCTCTCCGCTTGGGGTCGTAGACGCGGAAATGCCGGTAATCACCCACCCGATACATGCTCCAGAGCATTTCGTTCTGAAGGGCTCCGAGGTGGGTCCACAGGTCGGCGTCGAATCGGGCTACCTCCTGGCTCCCGCTCTTTCCGCGCCGGCATAGCCGATGAGCTGCGACGAGGTTGTCCCAGTGCGCGATCTCTTCGATGAGGTTCTTGGCCTTCCTGCCCATGCGTTCTCCTCCTCAAAAAAGCGGGCCGGGGCTTTCGGTCTCCCTACTCGCGCCGGCCCGCCCGGATCGGTTTGGCGCCCTGCGGGCACCGGGACTGAGAAGCTGACCCCCTGAGGGATTCTGGGTGACGCCGACCGTTCGGCGCCCTCTCAAATGGTGGTCACTGGCGCCACGCACCCCGACATTGCCATTCGCGTTCCACGGTTTCGTATTCCAGTTCACGCAGCCGGCCCCGCCGCGGGAGCCGTTGTCGAAGTTGCCGCCGCCGATGGCGGAGCGCCGAAACCCTCTCAGCCCTTGCTTTTGACCCGCTCCCGCCAGGCACCGACCATCGCCTTGATCTGATAGAGGGTGCCGCCACGGTCTCGCGGGTCGTCTTCTACTGGAGGGCGGGAGACGCGGCCGACGGCGGCGGGGCGCAATAGCCCCTGCTTTGCCGCCGCCGCGAGCCGCCACTCCACCTTTCGGGTCTGCTCGTGTAGACGGTAGACCCGGCTAGGCTGCCCGGAGCTCGCGGCCTCGATGACCAGGTCCACCAGATGGCGGAGCTGGTCCTCCAGGTCGGCGCCGGTGCGGTAGCGGTGGGATCTGGGGATGCGCTGAATTGGCCCCGCCAGCTCGTGCCACAGCTCCTCGGCCCGCGCCTGGAGTTCAAGGCCGCCCTGCCGGGCGGCCGGCTCAGGCACTGCGTGCCCTCAGGGGGCCACTGGCGCCACGCACCCCGACATAGCCATTCGCGACCCACGGTTTCGCATTCCAGTACACGCAGCCGGCCCCGCCGCGGGAGCCGTCGTCGAAGTCGCCGCCGCCGATGGCGGAGCGCCAGTTGTCGTGGTAAACCTCGCCGCGCAGGTCGGCGGAGTACATGCCGACTTCGACCACGGTCCGGTCGTCGGAGTAGTTCGTCCCCGTGTTGTGCTGGTTGTCCAGCCAGTCCCAGAGGTTGCCGACGGCGTCGACCACGTTGTGGGAGCTGACGGCCTTGGCGACGGCGCCGGTAGTCGCGGGCCCAGAATTGCTGGTATCGGCCCAGGCCGTGTCGTTGGCAGCGTCCTCTCCCTCGGGGGCGCCCTCGGCGTACTCGTCGAAGAGACCCGCCCACGGGAGGACATAACCGCCCCGGCCGGCGATGATGCCGAGATCCCGGCGGGCGTAGACGTCGTCCTTGATCGGGGTGGCGTTGTACCGGCTCACGGGCACGACGTTCGCGCCGCTTCCGGAGCCCACCGAGAGCAGGTAGATGGTGACCCACCACCCGGACGGCAGCCGGACCATCCCCTCCGGTGGTGCGGAGGGGCGGTTGAGAAGGTCCCAGACCGAGTTCCAGACGATCTCCTCGGCGGGGGTGTAGGTCTTCACGTGGGCGTGGGCGTCGTCCAGGGGGCGGGTTCGGCCGAAGTGGAAGCCGCTGAACTTCCGGCTCGTGGCCGCCGTGAACCCGTCGGGCGTGGTGGCGTTCTTCGATGCGACCAGGTTGGCGCGGCCGTCCCCGACGCCGGAGGGGACGGCGTAGAAGTACACGTCGTCGCCCACTGCCAGGCTGGTAACGGTGCCGTCTTCCTCGGTCGTGGGGTCTAGGTCGGTGACCGCGTCCAGCCGGTAACCCTGGCCAGCCAGTCCGCCGATGTTGATCGCGGCCTCCGGGGTGTTGAGAAGGTCGCCGTTGTCGCTCTTTTCGACGTGCCCAGCCTGCTCCAGGGCGGCCGGGCCGTCTGCGGTGATCATGCGCATGGGTCAGGCCTCCAGTTCGGCGATGTAGGCGTCCACGTCTGCGGCCGTCAGGCCCAGGCGGGATAGTTCGCTGTTCGGATCCTCCTGCCGACGCTGCTGACGGCGGGCGCCGTCCTCGTCGGTCAGGACGATGTACTCCGGTGGGTCGCCGTCCGGGTTCTCGTCGGCCCCCAGCTCGCGGTCGAAGAAGTAGGCGAATCGTCCATCTCGGAGGCGGCGCCACTCCTCGGCCATCTTCGCCGTGGGCATCTCGCCGGAGAGGGCCATGGAGTGGGCGACCTGCCAGTCATGCAGGGTACGGCGGTGTCGGGGATTCCCAATCATCTCAGTAGTCCTCCAGGTAGATTTGACCGTCGGCGTCCCGGGTGAAGCGCTTGGCGTCGCTGAACGTGGCCAGGGCAGACCCGGCGCCGGACGCCGAGAGCGCGGCCCAGAGGTCCGCGGCCGGGGTCCAGGTGGTGCCGTCCACGGTGCCGTCGGCCTCGGTGGAGAGGTAGAGGACCGGGGTGGCGGTGGAGGTGTCCCAGGCGGCCTCGTAGAGGCGATCGGCGGCGAGGTTGCCGTTGGGGTCGCCGGTGCTCTCGCGGCGCAGGGTGTCGGCGTGGATGCCGATCCGCAGGCTCTCGGCGCCGTGGGCCACGCCCACCTCTACCGGGTACGCCGGCCGGTCCGTGATCAGCGCGCCGGCGTCGGATCCGCTGAGGTAGTAGGTGGCGCCGGCGGTGAGGCCGGTAAGCAGGCCCTCGGCCAGCCCGCCGGAGTAGACGCGGCCGTTCACGGCATCGGCCAGTCCGACGGGGTGGGAGGCGGCCGAGCCGTCGGCGATGGCGCGCTTGTACTCGCCGGCGTCGTGGTCCCAGTAGACGGCGTCGCCGGTACTGACGCCGGAGGCGAGGGTGGCGTCGGTGATGTAGTCGGCCCGGGCCTCGCGCTGGACGAGCTCGCGGGTGGCCAGGACCACGGAGGCGTCGACCTTGAGGGTGACGGCGCTGGTGTCCGAGACCTCGGTGATGAACCGGACCGTCTGAGTGCGGCTGCTGCCCTCGTCGAGGACCGGCTTGTAGGTCTCCGGGTAGTTGCCGTAGGCAATCAGATCGCCGTCGACGTCGAAGATCCCCACCTCGCGGATCGTCCAGCCGCCGACGTCCGGCGGCAGGACCTGCTCGACCACGATCCAGCTCGGGTTATCCGGGTCGGTCTGGCTGGAGTTGATGCTCGCCCGGCGGACCTCGTTGACCAGGGACTCGAAGCTGGAGTCGGGCGTCGGCAGGGATCCGTCGCCGTCGCCCACGGCCAGGTCGGTGATCTCGATGGTCTCGCCCACGGCGATGGCGTTGGCGATCTTGTTCTGCCCGACGTCGGTCAGGATGGTGTAGAAGGTGGCCATGATCTGCTCCTATGCGGGGTAGACGGTCGCGGAGTCCTCGCCGTCCAGCGCCGCCCCGTAGTGGTGGGCGCCGCTCACGGTCACGGTCTGGGGCTGATACGGCATGACGGCGGTCACGTCGCCGTCGTAGACGGCCGCGGCGTAGTAGTGGGTGCCCCGGGTCTCGCCGGCGAGGTCCAGGCCGGTGATGTGGCGGCTGACCGGGCGGGCGTCGTCGATCAGCCGCTCCAGCTCTTCATACATCGTCGGGGTGATGCCGGTGTCGCGGACGCCGATCTTGAGGGCCGCGGTGCCGCGCGGTCCGGGCGGGTCGGTCTCGAACCACTCGATCACCTCCAGGAGGTAGCCCAGCGGCTCGACGACGCGGCGCAGCGCCGAGATCGTCCCCTTGTGGCGGTGGACGTCCCAACTCGCGCGGATCACGCCCCGCTTGGTGGCCTCGCTCCAGGTCGGGTCCCACCGGTCGACGCTGACGGCCCAGGCGAGGTAGGGGAGCAGGCGCTCGGGGCAGCCCTCGGGGGTGCAGATGTCCCGCAGCGGGATGGGCACGCGCTGGATCTCCGCCAGGGCCTCGGCCGCCGCGCGCTCCAGCGGGGTGGCGTTGCTCGGCAGAATGGGGGCGCGGTCGTCACTCATCGCTGCCGCCGATCGCTACCGTCGTGCCCGTGCAGTACGCGGCCTGGGTGTTGTCCAGGACCACGTCGGCGGCGGGGCTGGCCAGCTCCACGCGCTGCACGCCCTCGACGTGGAGGGCGGCGTGGAGGGCGGAGATCCGAATATCGCGGCCGAGCCGCTGCTGCTGGCTTACGTACTCCTGCAGCGAGGCCTCGGCGGCCTCCAGGATCGGGTCCTGCTCGGGGCCGGGGTAGACGTAGAGGGTGGCGTCCACGGCGTACTCGACGATCGTGGCCGACTGCACCGTGAGCAGGTCGGCCAGGGGCCGCACGTCGTCCGGAGAGAGAGCGTCGTCGACGGCGGTGAGCAGGTCGGCGGAGGCGGTGCCGTCTCCCTCGGTGGAGAGGACGGTGACCACCACCTCGGCGCCGGCCGGCGAGGTGGCCGAGACGTCCGCGACCCGGCCGTCCGCCGAGCGGGCGTGGTACTCGTAGGACTGGCGCGGGCCGGCCACACTCAGGCCCTCCCAGGCCTGCTGGGCGCGAAGGCGCAGGGAGTCGTCGGACTCGTAGGTCGGCGGTACAGGGGGGGTCGCGTCCTCGTCTCCCTCGTCGATCACCTGGCGCTCGACGTTGTAGTCGGCGGCTATGTGATCCAGGTCGTCGTCGGTGGCGTAGGCCAGCATCCGGGCGCGGGCGGAATCGTTCACGCGCTGGCGCAAGTTCAGCTCGCGGTAGGCGTTCTCCTGGAGGAGCTTGGTAATCGGCTCCGAATCTCGCTCCAGGGCGCGGGCCCAGCTGTCCCGCGCGTCCTCGCCGTTGGTCTCCAGGACGAGAGCCAGGAACTTCCCCTTCCGCTGCTCCAGGATCTCCTCATAGCTCAGATCCTCGACGACGTCGGGCGCGGGCAGCTGGGAGAGGTCGATCACGCTCACTGCCGGGCCTCCACGCCGACGACCAGGGCCGCACCGGTGTCACGGCGCCGCAAGTCGCACTCCAGGACGGCTCCGCCCTCTTCATAGCGGAGCTGCACGTTGCTGACCTTGACGGCGGGCTCCCAGCGCTCGATGGCGTCCACGGCGGCGGCGTAGAGGTCCAGTTCCGTCTCCGGGCTGATGGGGCCGTCGATGAGGGCCGGGAGGTCGCTGCCGTACTCGCGGCGCATGACCCGGGTGCCGCGCCGGGTGGTGAGGATGTCGGCGATGGACTGCCGGATCCGCTCCTCCTCGGTCGTGATCGCCTTGCCGGTGTGTCGGTCCAGGGCCATGGTCAGCTCACCGAGTAGGTGCCGGCCGAGGACCCAGAGGGGATCACGACCTCGGCGTTTGCAGTGATGTGCTCGACCGTGGCCTCGGCCACGGCCTGGGCCATGGCGCTGGCTTCGCCGACGTCGAGATTGAAGCCAGCGGCCTCCAGCTTGGTCTCAATGGCGGATTGCAGGGACGATTCATCGAGCGCCATATCAGCCTCCCGCCTTCACGATGCTGGATCCCTTCATGTGGCTAGACCCGGTGTAGGCGCACGGGTGCGCGGTGGTGACGACCTCCCCGTCGGTGCCGCCCAGCTCGATCGCGGGCGCGTCGACCACCGCCTTGCCGCCGGCGGTGGCCAGGACGTCGCCGCCGGCCTCGGCCTCGACGTTGCCGTCGGCCTGGACGGTGGCGTTGCCCTTGGTGATGACGGTCACGTCGCCGTCGACCGAGATGGTGGCGTTGCCGGTGATCTTGAGCCCCCGGTCGCCGGCCTCTTCGTCGTGGGTCTCCCAGGAGCCGTCGGGGTAGTCGGTGCGCGCCTCGGTCAGGCTGGAGCCGTTGGCCTCGCCGTCCGGGCCGTAGATGCCGGCTACGACGACGCCCTGCTCGGTGCGGCCGGAGGGGGAGAGGAGGAGCACCTGCTCACCGATGCTCGGCGGGTCCCATGTTCGGGTGTCGCCGGCCCGGGCATTCACCCACAGGAGGGGGGCGGTCACGGCGTCGCCGATGCGCACCCGGGCGCGCGGGGGCTTCGCGGTGACTTCCTCCACCGTGCCCACCATGACGATCCGGGAGAGGCGGCGGGCGAGGTCGATCAGCTCCCGCTCGCCCGTCATACGTCGTTTTCCTCGTATTCGTCGCCCTGGGCGGAGATGTAGACGGTGTCGATCTCCGGCGGGTCGCCTAGCCAGACGTCGTCACCCAGGTACAGGACCTGTTCCCAGGTGAGATACCAGCTCTCGTAGCCGTGCGGGCCCTGGCTGATCTCGCCCGGGCCGCCCTGGATCTGCTCCGGCGGGCGCACGGGCAGGCCGCCCCAGCGCTGGCGCCGGATCATCCCGAGGATCTGCGCGGCCATGGCGCGGATCTCGCGCTGGACGTTCGGCGTGCGGGTGGAGAGCACACAGTGGACGGTCCATGTGCAGCGCAGCGGCACGCGGTCGCTGCCGTCGTTCTCGCCGGGGTCCTCTTCGATGACCTCCAGCTCCAGGAGGGCGGCCGGGGTGTCGATGGCATCGCCCGGGCTGTAGGCCTCCACCGTGGCCAGCTGGGGGAGGCCATCGCGGAGGGTCTTCAGGATCGCGTCATGCTGCTCGGCCAGGGTCGTCATGCCCGCGACGGTAGGCGCGGGGCGGGCAATGGGTCCGGGGGGCGGGGGTCAGGGTCAGTCGAAGGCCTTGGCCATCTCGTAGTTGAGCTCCTGCTGCAGTAGTACGCCAAACCTACGGCTCGCACGGGCAGTGAGGCGGTCCACGGTTTCCTGCGCGGCCTCGTGAATGCTGATCGTCTCGACGTTGATCGGCAGCCTCTTCTTCGAGGAGCGGCGGAATACCGGGTAGCCGTCACCCCATGGCGCGAACGAGCCCCGGAACTGGCGGCGGCCGACCCGGGCACCACGCATGCGGCGAGACCACTCGACGCGGCCCAGGTGATGGACCGGGACGTCGATGGTGCCGATCCAGAGCTTCGCCTCCCCCCGCTTTCGATCCTGGCTGGTAACGATGCGGTTTTTCCCGATTGCTCGGGAGCTGACGTTGAACTCCTTGGCCACGCTCCGAGAGATTTGGCCCCGCAGCCAGCGGGCAGTCTTGGACGCCGCTCTGGCGGCGGCGGCCTCTACTGCCCTGCTGGATTGTCCGCCCAGCGCCTCCACCTGCTTGCGGCTGCGCTCGGTCCAGTCGGCGCGGATCTCCATGGGGCGGGCCACGGGTTACCTCCAGACGGTGCCGCTGGGGTCGTCGGTCTCGGCCGCCGGCTCCAGGACGAGGACCGCCAGGCCCTGGCCCCGGCGGGTGGCCGGCTTGGCGGTGAGGTAGTCCTCGCCGTCCACGGTGACCGCGGTGCCCACGGGGACGTCGTCGCCGTCGGCGGCCGGGACGACGATGTGGGTGGCCCGGGGGCCGTCGGCGAGGCCGTGGTCGGTGGCGCGGGAGCCGGTGCGGCTGATCCGGCCGGCCTCGTCGCCCCGGACCAGGATCGCGCTGACCTCCGCGCCGCCGACGGTGGCGGGGCGGCTGAGGCGGCGGATGATGGCCTCTTCGGCGGCGTTGAGGGCGGCGGTGATCACGGTCGGCTCCAGGTAGCGCGCACGGCGATGGGCGGCCGCGGCCGCCCATCAGCCCTGCGGGCTACTAGCTCTTGGTGATCTTCACCACCGCGTCGGGCCGGGTGCAGAGAGAGATCGGGTTGGACTGCACCTCGAGGTCGACGCCCTTGCCGTGGGGAAGGCGCTCGATGCTCGAGTACATGGGCAGGCCCACGGTACCCACGGAGTCGACATAGTCAGCGGGGGCAAACCGGGTGATGAACATGCCCGGGACACCCTCGGGGACGAGGTAGGCCTCCCCCTTGGGGACATAGGACCGTTCGCCGACGGTGTGGTTGTACTCCTCCCACTGGACGCCGCCGAAGGGGAAGGCGTTGCGGGGGTCGTTCCGCAGCATCTCGCCCTGGTTCCAGCGCTCGTAGGCGCTCTCTACGTCGGAGTGGGAGATGAAGGCATCGAAGAACTCGTACCCGCACAGGACTCGCCAACCGGAGATCGGGGATCCACCGAGGACCTTCTCCGCCTTGCGCTTCGCCTCCAGCACCTTGGTGCGGACCTTGGTGGTGGAGTCGCTGAGCTTGATGTCCTGCGTGGTCTGTTCCACGTCGAAATCGGAGAGGAGGTCCACCAGGACAGCGCCGTCGGAGTCCAGGATCTTGCCCTGGATAGCGGAGGCGCGCTGGTACTCGATAGTAGCGTCCAAATTCCGGCGGAGGCTGGCCTGACGGCTGCGCACGTAGCGCTCGACCATCTCCTCCTCCGACTCCTCGCCGAAGGCGCGCATGTTGGCGATCTCGTCCGCCATGATGGTATCGCGCTGGGGAAGGTGGGTGGTGTTAACCGGGATCATCTGGCGCTTGGGGGCAGAGCCGTGGGTGGCGGCACTGCCGCGCTGGCCGGCGGGGACCAGGCCGAGGCCGTCCTTCCGCTTCTCCACCTGGGCGGTGGTGGTGGTGATGCCGTCGGACTCGAAGAGGCCGAGGGCGCCGATCCGGCCAGGGACGGCCGGGGTCTCGTTCACGCTCGCGGTCAGGCTGCGAACGCTGAAGGCGTCGGAGTTGAATACGTCGAGAGTCGCCATGGGGCCTCCTCGTTACCGGACGATGATGTAGTTGTCGGCGAGCTGATCGGTGGCGCTGTCGTCCAGGCCGGTCAGCACGTTGCTGTCGATCTCAGCGAGCCGGGTCACGGCCACGGCGTCCACGGCGCCGCCGCTGGCGTCGGCCGGGGCGTAGAGGATGGCGGCCGCCACTTCGGAGCCGTCGGTGGCGCCGGAGCTGTAGGCGACGTAGTTGCCGGTGGCGGTGACCTTGCCCAGGACCTGGCCGGCCGGGAGGTTACCGGTTCCGATGGTGACGGTGTCCCGGCTGATCGCGCCCGGGCCCTCGCTGATGATCATCTCGCCGTTGCGGATGGCTTCTTCGAGCATCGTCTTGTCTCCTCGTTAGACGTTGTCGTAGGCGGCACGGGAGAGCCCGGTGCTCTCTCGGTACTGCTCGGTGTGGCCGGTGTCGCCCTCGGCGCTGCGGGCGCTGCGGACCTCCGGGCCGGTGTCGGCGGTGGCGGCCAGCAGGTCGGCGCGGACGCGCTCGGGGTCGGTCCCGGCCTGGATGTAGTCGTCGGCCACGTCGGCCAGGCCGGCGGCGGCACAGACGGCGCGGATCTCGGCGGTCTGGCTGTCGGTCAGGGCCGGGGCGGTCGGGTCTGCCTCGGTCGCCGGCGCGGCCGGCTGATCGGGGAGCTCGGCCAGGGGCTCGCCCTCGCCGGTGCCCTCCAGGGTCGGCGGGGCAGGCTGGTCCGGCTGAGCGGCGGCGGGCGCGGGCTCGGCATCCGGGGCCGGCTCGGCGGCCGCCTCCATCCGGGTGACGGAGGGGCCGTCGGCGGTGGAGGCGGTGTACTCCTCCAGCAGCTCGCGCAGGGTGCCGACCCGGTCGGCGAGGCCGGCGTCCACGGCGCGCTGGCCGCCGTAGACGGCCGCCTGGGTGGCCCGGGCGCCGTCGGCGCCCAGGGCGGGCCGGCCGGCGGCTACGGTCTCGACGAAGAGGTCGTAGAGGCGGTCGATCTCGCCCTGGATCTGGCTGCGGGCCTCGTCACCCAGGGGCTGATGGGGATTGCCGTCGACCTTGCGCTCGCCGGCGTAGATGTACTCCACCCGCACCCCGAGGGCTTCATTCAACCCGGACTGGTCGACGTGGTAGGTCACCACGCCGATGGAGCCGGCCCGGCCGGTGCGGCTGATCCAGACCTCGGAGGCGGCGGAGGCGATGGCGTACCCGGCGGAGAGGGCGCGGTCGTCGATGACGGCGATGATCCGCTTGTCGTCCCGGCGGGCGCGGATGCGGTCCGCCAGGTCGAAGGTGCCGGCCGCTTCGCCGCCGGGGGTGTCCAGCCGGAGGACCACGGTCGCCAGTTCCGCGTCGTCGACGGCGGAGTCCACCGCGTCGGCGATCTCTTCGTAGCTCGGCGGGGCGCAGAACTTCTGCGCCGGGGCGCGGTGGACCAGCGGGCCGGAGACGTCGATGACGCCGATCTGACCGTGGCGCTGGAGGAGGTCGGAGTCCTCCCGGTCCGGCGTGGGCGAGGGCCCGCGCAGGTAGGCGGAGAGCAGGGCCTGGCCGCTCTCCGGGTCCACGAGCAGCGGCTGCCCCATGGCGCGGCTGTACAGCTCGCCCACCAGGTCGCCGCCACGGCCCCGGCGGAACAGCCGGGCGAGTAGGCTGGTCGATTCACTCATCGTTTTCTCCGAGTCCGAGGGATTCCTCGCGCGCCAGATCCTCAGCGCGCTCCTGGTCTACGTCTTCGGCGTCCCGGCCGCGCCGGGCCACCACCGACTGACGGCTGTCGAAGCCGGCATCCACGGCCTTCTTGTCGGCCTGGACGTCCTGCAGCGGGTGGATGTGCGGCCAGGCCTGCGGGCGCCACTCCACGCGCTGGTACTGGGCCCGGCGCTCGCCGTAGTCCGGCACGCGCAGGGCGCCGGAGAGGACGGCGCGGTCGATCCAGGCCTGGATGATGGGGCGGCAGAACTGGTGGATGGTCTGCTGCTCGCGCACCTGCTCCAGCTCGCGCCGGTACTGCTGCACCGTCGCGCGCCAAGTGCGGTCGTTGATGTTGCTGTAGTCCTGGCTGATGACCTCCACCGGCATGCCGAGGCCGGCGGCGATGCCCAAGAGCTGGTGGCGGCTGAAATCTTTGTATCCGCTGCCGGTGTTGTCGCCCTCAAAGAGATTGATCTTTTCGCCCGGCAGCAGGGCGGTGAACTGCCCCGGCTGCGTCTCGGTAACCGGGTCGCCGGCGGCGTCGTAGCCCAGCTCCTCGCCGGTGATCGGGTCGTACTGCCAGTCGTTCTCGCCGGGGTCGGGGCGCTCGATGGTCCCGGTGTACGCGGCGCGGGTCTTCTTCCGCTCCAGCTCCGCGTCGTCGTACTGGTCGTACTGGTAGGCGCGGACCAGGGCCTGGGTGGTCTCCGGCTCGCCGCGCAGCTGCCCGGGGCGCAGGGGGCGGTAGAGGTGGATCACCTCGTCGGCCGGTACGCGCACCAGGTCGGCCAGGTGGCCGCCGTCGTCGGGGTGCCGGCGGTGCATCCAGTAGGCGACCCGGCGGCCGATGACGTCCAGCTCGATTCCGCTTACGATCTCGCGCCCGCCGCCCAGGTCCCGGTGGTAGTGGGCGGGGCAGTAGTCGGCCTCCAGGAGCTGGATCTGGAGCGGGACGGGCAGGCCGTCGCTCTGCCGGCGGCGGCGGATGCGAGCGAAGACCTCGCCGGACTCGCGGCGGGACCGGACCGCCAGGGCCATGAGGCCGTAGAAGTCGAGCGCGCCGTCGGCGTCCGCATGCGGCAGCCACTGCCGGTACAGCTGCCGCATGGCCTCGCCATAGCCATCCGGGGCGCGGAAGCGGGGGACGATGCCGGTGCCGATCTCGTCGGCCACCGCAGCGTCGAGCCCCCGGCGGATCCAGGGGGAATTGCGGGCGGCCGCGCGGGAGCGGCGGCGGATGCGGTCGATCTCCGCAATCGCGGCGCGGCGCGGGGAGGCGGCCGGGGCGTCCCACCCGCCGAGGCGGCGGCCGGTGGCGCTGGCGTCATAGATCCGCGCCTGCGGCAGCCAGTCGGCGGCGGCAGCCTGGGGCCGCCGGGGGGCGCGGACGGTAGCGAGCCGCGTCATAGACCGCTCCGGTAGCGACTACGCAGGACGCGGGGCCGGCGGCGGGTGCCGTCCTCGGCGGCGACCAGCTGGGCCACGCGGGCGCGCTCGGCGCGCAGCTGCGGCAGGGACGCGCTGGTGAACTGAGCGGTATACCCCTCATAGCTCACCTGGGTCACCTGTTCGCCGGTGATGATCCGGGTGATGGCCGCGTCGATGGCGTCGAGGTCTGCCTGAGTGGCCATCAGAGGATCCCCACACCGTTGCCGACCTGGATGACCCAGAGGATGAGGCCGCCGATGACGGCGATGGTCGCGCCGACCAGGCCGACCGCCCAGATCATCCGGTTGATCTTGCCCTCCAGGGTGCCGAATCGGCTCTCCAGGCCCTGGATGTGGCTCATCAGTCCCCGGTAGTCGTCCTGGCGGCCCCGCGCCTCTTCGCTGATCTCGGTGCGAAGGGCGCCGACCTCGCTCTCCCGGGTCTCACGCTCCCGGGCAATCTCCTCGCGGATGCGGTCATGGTCTGCGGCCTGTCCATCCATCCGCGCCCGTAGCTCCGCTACCTGGGCGTGAATCGGGCTGTCGGCGGTCTGCGGCTGGTCGCTCATGCGGCCCCTCGATCCCTATGCTGCCCGGGATGATGGGGAGCGGGCCGGGAGGGAGTCCGGGGGGCGGGGGTCAGGTGCTACCGCATCCGCATGCGCGTGCGGCGGCCGCGCGGATGCCGAGGGCGCTGCTGCTCGGCCTGGTCCTGGCGGCGGCGGTCGCGGCTGACGACGTCCGGGCTGGTGTCGCGGTTCGCCCAGGGCGGGGGGTTGCTCCAGTCGACCTTTTCGGCGCCCAGGATGATCGCGGCGGCGCGGTTGTATACGCTCAAGTCCAGGGCCTCGTTGCGCTTGCGCACCTGCTGCCAGCCTTTCTCGGTCCGCCGCTCGGCCAGGAGCTCGTCCAGCCACCATCCGCCGAGCCATTCCGGGATGTGGAGGTAGCCGGGGCCGGGCTCGGGGCGCTGCAGGCTCGACCAGACGGCATCCTTGAGCTGGTCGGTATTGAGGCTCCAGACCGGCACGTCGCCGCGGGAGCCGGCGCCGCGATCTTTCCGGCCGGTGGAGTCGGGGTAGCTCTTCCGCAGGCGCGGGGCGGTGCGCTGGCTCGCCCCCTTCACCAGGACCACGCGGTTCTGCTGGCCAGCTCGGCGCAGGCGGCGCCACCAGTCGTAGGCCCGCTCGGTGACGCCGGCCTCGCCGCCGGAGTCCACGGCCACCAGGCGGGGGCGGATCTCGGTCTCCGGATCGCTGGTCCGGTAGGTCGCCTCCACCACTTCGCGGGTGAGGACGTCCCAGTCCTCGGGGTGGCCGGCCGGGTCGATGGGCGCGGGGTCGCCGTCGGGGCCCTGGCGGTCGGACTGCCGGATCTCGCGGCGGTCGATGGGCCACTGCTCATGCCCGGCGCCGTGGGCGTAGACCTCGACGATGAAGCGGGGGATCTCGCCGCCCTGGACGTCGACGGCCGCGGTCACGAAGGCGGCCTCGTCCGGGACCACGTAGCGCTCCAGCGGTTCGCGCCGCTCTTCCAGCCACTCGCTGCCGCCGCGCTCGGCGAGCTGGGCTCGGGGGATGTAGGGCGCCGCCATGTCCACGTTGTGGGCGTTCTTGAGCGCTTCCTCGTCGCCGGTGCGCTGGTAGGTGTCCTCGGCCGTCAGGTAGGCGTAGACGATCCCCTCCCAGCTGGCGAAGGCCGCGAACCAGCCGGCCATCCAGAAGCTCGCCCGGCGGTTGGTGCGCGGCTCGCCGTAGACCTCGCCGGCCGGCGTGATGTGCTGCCCCTCGCGCAGCCAGCGGGCCGAGCGCTTGAAGTCCCGCTCGCGCTCCTGGCCGATCACGGCGCCGCACTCGGTGCAGATGAGGCCGGCGCCCTGGGCGCGATCGTCGATGGTTCCCTCATCGGGGATCCAGACCGCCTCGGGGCCGGGGGCCGGGGCGAAATACTCGCCGCACTCCGGGCATCGGCCGTAGAGCATGCGGCGGTCGCCGGTGTTGTAGAGGCCCAGGATCCCGCGACTGGGCGGCGCCTCGTGCGGAGTCGACGGACGCCAGCGGGGATCCAGGACGGGGCGGGAGGGCGAGGACTCGGCCATGGTCATGCCGCGGGAGAGGAAGGTGGTCGTCCGCTTCTTCGCCAGCTCGAACGGCGACCCCTCGCCACCGACGTCCTCCGGCATGCGGTCGTAGTCGGTCAGGGCCATGCGGCCGATGGCGCGGCCGGCGAGCTGGTTCTTGCTGGGCCAGCCGATGGAGAGGATCGCGCCGTTCCGCCAGGTCTTGTCGTAGGTGTTATCCGCGTGGCCCGGTAGGGCCTTATCCCGGAGATCCGGCGAATGCGTGATGAGGCGGTCGATGCGGCGCCGGCTGAAATCACGGGCCGTATCCTGGGCGGTCTGGACGACCATCTGGTCGGCCGGGTCGCAGGTGGCGGTGTGCGCTACCCAGTTGTCGACAAGCATCTGCGTCTTGCCGCTCTGCGCCGGGCCGACGAAGATCACGGCCTCGTACTCCCGGGCGGTCAGGCACTCGGCCGGCTCCATCATGTAGTGCGGCAGTTCGTTGCTCCACCACCCGGAATATCCGCCCGGCACGTCGAGATAGACGTACTGCTCCGCCGCCTCCGGCACCGTGAGCCGGCGCGGGGGCCGCAGGATCTCGGCAGTGTCCCGCAATACGGCCGCCGCGCTCCCGTAGCTACTCACCGACGGCCTCCTCGGGATCATCCGCTTCCTCGTCGCCTAGCTGGGCGTATAGATCCGACCGGATCCCGTCGACCACCCGCTGGACCTCCGCGACCTGGTGACCGCTAAGCCCCGCCTCCCGCTCCACCACGTCGGTGAGTGTGTCCAGGGCGCTGCTCACCCGCTTGAAAGCCGCCGCGAAGGTCCGCGCCACGTCCTCGTGGGGGATGAGCTGGCCGACCTTGCTCTCGTAATCGAGCCTCCTGATCTCGGAGGCGTACCAGCGATCCCGGTCAGAAGGGTCCATCTGGTCGGGGTCGGCCGGGCCATCGCCGGGCTCGCCGCCGCCCTGGGCGCCGAACAGGGCCGGGCAGGCATCCCCCAGGGTGTAAACCGGGTGCCCTTTGCGGGTCGCCGACGGCTGCACGGAAGCCAGTCGCTTGCGGACGGTATCCCGCGCCAAACCGGTCTCTCTGGCGAGTCGGCTTATCGAGTACAGCGAAGCCTCAGAAATGGATGCCACCGATGACACTAGCTAGACTCCACGCATGCCGGGTTCGTCACCCCCCGATCTCAAGCAGGCCGGGCGTTCCACGAGAACTGCTGGCGACGACCTGACGAGACTGAAAAAATTGTCGAAAACCGCGCGCTTCGTTCCCCGTGGTAGGTAGCCACACCCCCAGGGACCCCGTCACTTCTGGACCTCCTGGCGGCGCGGATGCTTTGCCTTGTACGCATCCACGATAGCCTGCTGCTGATCCAGCACCTTTTGCACAGTCTTACGGCTCATATGGAGCCATCGAGCGATGGTTTTGGTTTCAACTCCGCGTGCGGCCATCTCGCAGATGTTGTCATGCAGGCGGCTGCGCTCCATCTCTTGCTGGATCTCGCAGGTGCTCGGGAGTTCGATATTCTCGCCTCCCATCATGTCACTGATTTCCTTGGCCTTATCTGGACCGACAATCAGCGCGATGAGATGCCCCTCATCCATGCGCTCGGGGACGTGGAGCGTCTTCCCGCCCAGCCGCGCCGCCAATCGGGCCGCCGAGTACCAGCCAACGACCTCCGCGACCGCCTCCATAGCCCCGTCTCGGGTGTACTCTTCTCCTTTCATTCGTCCTCATCCCCTATGACTGCCGCTTCTGTCATGCAGGCCGCGCCGCTCTGCGGATCGGCCGGTGCCTCGTGGTGCCGCTCTGGTGCCGCCGTGACTCCCTGTGGAACAACCCCCTCCCCCTGGTGATCGCGATTGCCTGCCCCGGTGACCTCGGCCTCCCATGCCTCCAGGGCCGCGCGCTGCTCCGGGAGGTAGTCGTAGCGGTCGTAGATCCCGCCCACCGACTGGTCGACGTGGTTCAAGATGCGGTCCTGGACGGCGCGGCCGTGGCCGAGTCGGCCCAGGTGGGTGGCCACGGTGCGCCGGAGGTCGTGGGGCGTTGACCGCTCCAGGTTCGCCGCCTCCACGGCCTGGCGCATGGCGTGGCGCAGGGTGTCGCCGGAGATGGGGATCACCCGCTCGCTGCACCGGATCCGCCTCGCCTCGCGGATGAGCTCCACCGCCCAGGCCGTCAGGGGCACGACGTGGGCGTGGCCGTTCTTGGCTTTCGCCGCCGGGATCTCCCAAAGGCCATCACCCAGCTGCAGATCGGAGGCGGCCATCTCCAGGACCTCCCCGCCGCGCTGGCCGGTGGCGAGGATCAGCTCCAGGGCGATGCGGGGCAGGGCGGTGGAGGTGGCCAGCTCGGCGCGCAGGGCGGCGACCTCGTCCATGGTCAGCACGCGGTCACGGCTCTGGGCGGCCGGGAGGCGGATCCGGGCGGCCGGGTTGTCATCCCTGACGCCGCGCTCCACGGCGACCTGGAGGAGTCGACGGAGGACCGCGTGGGTCTTGGACGCCATCGCCGGGGCGCCGCGCTCCCGTACGGCGTCGACGGCGGCCACGCAGTCCCGGCGGGTGAGGGTGGCGACGGGGCGGTCGCCGATGGCCGGCACGATCTCGCGCTCCAGGATCCGCGCATCCTCGCGCCAGGAGCGCTTGGCGGGACGCGCCCACGCCGACAGGTACTCCCGGGCGAAGGCCTCCACGGTGACCGCGTCGGCCCCGGCCGCCCGGGCGCGGACCTGGTCCCGCTGGCGCCGCGCCTCTCGCAGCCCCATATCGGGCCAGCGGCCCACCGTCTCCCGCCTCTTCCTTCCGCGCTCGTGGTAGTAGACCGCCCAGCTCCGCGTCCCGGAGGGCAGGACGCGGAGGACCAGGCCCTCGGAGTCGTACAGCTCGTAAATACTAGACCGGGGGCGGGCCTCTTCGATCTGCGCTCGGGTCAGCATCGCTGGGCTACTCCTCGCCGCGCGGTCCGGGCTCTGGCCGCCGAAGGCTCGACCACTCCCGGTGGCGCGGGCGGGTGCCGCGCAGGGCTCGCGCCCACTCGCCGTCGAGGTAGCCGCGGCAGCCCTCCCACCCCTCCGCGCTCATCGTTTCGGAGTCGGCGGCGGGCTGCTGGTCGGCGTCGTGGCGCGGATTGCTGCCGGTCGTGGTGCCGGGCATGGTGCCGATCCGCCCGCCCATCGGGCCGACCGCTCCGGCATCGGCCTCGGCCCGGCACTCCCTCCAGGAAAGCCAGGCTCCGTACAGGGCCATGGCGAGGAATGCGGCCGAGACGGCGGCGGCCGCCAGGCAGTAGATGGAGAGGATCATTCTTCGCTCCCTTCGCTCCAAGAAAGCATGTACTCGACCCCGCGAAACGTGACGGCCTTGATCGTCCTTTGGCCCTCGAAGAAGTCCGTCCGGCGGCCGAGAAGGCGGGCAACCAGCAACCGCTTCCGGGAGGATTGAAAAGTAGCCACGGCGGCGGCGGCAGCTCTCTTCCTTGGGCCGTCTCCGAAGGCCGCCTCGACACGGAGGCCCGCCCTCATCACGGCCGCCCGGAATCTCTCCAGATCGTCATTCAGTCTCTCGCTGCCCCTCGCGCGGTAACTCATGCCCGGGCCTCCTCGCCTACCTGGGCGCAGTCGTTGTTGGGCCGCCGGCGCAGCTGGACGCGGATCGAATCCAGGTGGCGGCGGGCGGTTTGCCGGTCGGCCGGCTGGGCGGCGCCGGGGGACTGGGGCAGGCCCTCGGGGACGGCGTCGGCCAGGGGCTCGCCGGCGCGGTAGCGGCGGCAGGCGTCCTCATACGCGCGCCGGTAGGCAGGCCAGGTGGTGCGGGGCTGCTCGTGGCTGAGCGCCCGGAAGCCGACGGCCCGGGCGGCGTCGATAACCGTCGGGTGGCTCCACTGATGGCGGGACGGGTGGTAACTGCCCTCGCAGGCCTCGCGGTAGGCGGCATCCACCGTCGGCAGACCATCGCCGACCGCCTCCAGGGCGAGGCGGCGGAACTCAGGCAGGGATGGCGGCCACTCGCCGGTCGCCCCGGTGGCGCAGGCCGTGATCGCGCCGGAGATCGCAGCGCCATCGAGGTCGGCCAGTGCGCGGGCCCAGGTGTCGCCGGTGGAGGTCAGCCGGGTCTTGTCGTCACTACGGGTCGGGCGCTGCCCTTTGTCGGACGTCCACTTCGGCCCGTATATATCGCCCATCCGGGCCCAGACCCGGGCGACCCACGGGACCGATAGGCGCGGCTGCTCGTCCTCACAGCTCCCCGCGCCGCTCGAGTTCGGCGATCTCGTCGAGGTAGTCCTCTCGCTCGTCGGACTGACTTCGGCGGCGCGCTCCAGCACCTCCGCCACCTGCTCGGCCGACTGATCCACTTCCTGCATTGCTCTGCTCCTGCTGCCTGGTCTGCATCGCGTCACGGATGGGTCCCGCCAGATACTCCGGGCCGTAGTCGCTCATACCCCGGGCATCCACGGCCGCTATGGCGGTCTGCACGTCCCCTGGTGTGACTCCCTCGCCAGCCAGTGAGGCCGCCATACGGACGACTCGGGTGGATTGGAGACGCTGTAGTCCCCACCGGCCGGTGCGCGATAGCTCCTCGATCACGACCTTGGCGCCACCCAGGGCTGCTACGCTCCCGGCCGACTCACTGGCATGCTCGCTGCTACGCGCGCCCGCGCCCGAGGGGGAGCGGGGGGATCGGATCCCGGATCCCGGAGGTGTGTCGGCTTTTGGGTTCTCGGGGGTGTGCGGGATTGTGTCGGCTTCTTCGCCAGATTCGCCGAGTGGTGCGGGCTCTGGCGTGTCGGGATGGGGGTGTCGGGATTGTGTCGGGATAGTGTCGGGTTTTTTCTGCGCGGAGTCGTCCGTCTGCGCCATCAGGCAGCGGAAAACGAGGCGCAGCCCGGCACTCTCCATCGAGACCAGGCCGGCGCGCTCCAGCCATCCGGCGTACCGCCGCACCTGCTCTTTGCTAGGCGCCCCAGACCCCTTCAGGCCCTGGTGAGGCTCCACGTATAGCGCCTCGCCCAGCGACTGCCAGGACACCCGCCGCCGGATGCCAACGGTCCCGGAGGCGTAGTCCATATGCGGCCGGAGCGCGGTCAGGTACAGCACCTGAGCCGGATAAGGCAGCCCGCTCAGCGCCTCCAGCTCGGCGGCGGTGATGCGCATATCAGCCGGCATGGGGTCCTCCTTTATCGTCTCCTATGAGAGAGAGGACGGACCGAGGGAAAGGTGCGCCGCCTAGATCACGCATGGGCGGACTCCCGCACGGCCCCGCGGCGGCTCTCCGCCTCCCGGTATCCGGCCAGCCAGCGCTCCCGCCACTCCGGGTTGCCGGACTCTGGGTGATGGCTCGGCGGCTCGCGGTCGCATCCCCACACCTCCGCCCAGTACCCCGCGATCCACGGATCCGGGCCGGCATAGGAGGCATCCTTGCTGGTCCGCCTACTGCCCATAGACCCGCGCCTCCCTTTCCAGACGCTCGGCACAGTCGATACAGACCTGGCAGCCCGGGATCGCGGCGCGGCGGTCGTCCGGGATCGGCTCGGCGCACTCCAGCGCCGACTCCCCGGCCGGCGCCGACTCCGCCCGCTGCCGCATCGCCTCCGCGGTCACCTGGGCCTCCCGTTCCTGGGAGTGGTCGGTGCTATCCGGCATCCCGGCCGCCCTCCACCGCGTAGAGATGCACCGTCTCCTCGTCGTCCAGGACGGCCGAGAGGCGCTGGATCCAGGTGGTGAGCTCCGCCTGGGCGTTCGCGATCTGGCTCAGCGCCCGGCCGACGTGCGGCCGGTCGTGCTCGTCCACCACACCGTCCGCCACGATGGGCGCCAGCGCCTCCACCGCCGCCCCGGCCGTGCGGAGCAGCGCGCCCGCGTCGGTCACCGTCGCCTCCGCGCCCTCCTCCGGCAGCCGAGCGCCGAGCAGCCCCATCCGCCGCGCCAGCTCCCGCCGGCAGCCGGTGGACCACTCCCCGCCCAGGGCCGATACCCAGGCCTCCTCCAGCTCCACCGGCAGCGCGTTATCGCCGCGAAGATACCGCTCCACCCGCTTGCGGGCCGAGTCCACCAGCCGGCTGTACTCATCCGCCGACTCCGCCTGGTCCGGGTCCGGCCAGGGGAGCGACTGCTGATCCGGCGGCACCGTGGCCCGGTACTGCTCGCCCACCCGCAGGGCGAAATCGCGCTCGCTGCTGCCGGTGCGCTGGATCATCTGCTGCGCCCAGGCGACGAGCGCCGCCTGACGGGTCGGGGCGGGTGTGGGTCCTTGGTCGGACGTGGCGCTGGGATCAGCCATGGATCATCCTCCGGGTGTGATGACGGAGCGGCGGCGTCATGCGGCGCCGGCGCTAAACAGGTCAGGACGGATCACGTACCGCAGCTCCAGGTAGCGCGCAGGCGGGATAGGAGCATTCTTGGGCCATTGCGAGACCGCACTTTTGGTGACCCCGAATAGCTCCGCGAGCTCGCGCTCCAGGCTGATGCCGAGCAAATCCATAACTTCGGCTTTTGTAGGTGCTCGATCCTTGTCCATGGCTGGACAGTTTAGAGGCGTCAACCATGCAGTCAACCCCGCTAAACTCCGAGTTCATTACTCTGCACGCCATGAAACGGCCCACCCCCGACTGGAATGAGCGGCTACGGCAGGCCCTGCAGGAATCCGATCTCGCCCACGGGTCGGAGCTGGCTGCGCGCGTAGGGCTCAGCAAGGCGACGATCAGCCAGTGGATGAGTGGCGGCATCGAGCCGCGCTACTCCAGCATCGTCCCGGTCGCGCATACCCTGGGAGTGAGCCCGGACTGGCTGCTCTACGGAGAGGGCGGCAAGCACGCCACCGGATGGTCGGGAGTCAGGGAACCCGGCGCGACGCGGATGATCCCCGTCATCAGCTGGGTGCAGGCGGGGAGGCCAAAGGAAGCGGTGGACATCTACGCCGAGGGGGATGGATTCGACGAGGTCCCGGTCTCCGGGACCATGGCTTACAAGCTGGGGCGGTACGCCTTCGCCCTGGAGATCGAAGGCGACTCCATGGAGCCGGAGTTCCGGGAAGGGGAGTCGATCATCGTCGACCCCGACGCCTGCGTCCGCCCTGGCGACTACGTCGTGGCCCGGGTGGACTCCGGCGAGGTCACCTTCAAGAAGTACCGGGACCGAGGCCACGACCGAGACGGCGCCCCGGTCTACGAGCTAGTCCCGCTGAACGACAACTACGCCACCATCTCAGTGGACGCCGACAACCCGGCCGAGATCGTCGGCAAGGTCATCAGCCACCAGCGCCAGTTCTGAGAAGGTTCTCCAAGACCGCCTCGAACTTGCCGGCCGCCGCCTCCGGCCTGGAATAGACCCCGGCCGCGACCGAATGCCTCGCCTCCACCCGGAGCGGCCGGCTCTTCTCAGGGAAGTAGCGGACCGCCGCGACCGCGCCCTTCTTCACCCGCCCATTCTTGAACACCCCATGGACTGACAGCTCCTCCGGCTTCCGGTGGATCACCCACCCGTGCGCCTCCGCCTTCCTCGCCATCGGCTCCAGGTAGTCCAGTAGCTCCTCCACGTCGGCATCCGCCACGGCCTCGTGGCGCTGGTGCGCGTCCCCGGCCGGCGGTGGTGGCGGCGCCGGCTCCGCATCAATCCCCAGCAGATCCCACAGCTCGCCGACCTCCCCGGTATCCGCGTCCAGGACGTCGCCCACGATCCGCTCCGGCTTGAGCGCGCGCGGGGCCGCCCGCTTGAGCGAATAGCCCTGGAGCGTCACCTGGCCGCCCGCCTTTCGTACCACCTTCCCGGCAATGAGATCGCGGCGGGTTCGCTCGCCGCCCGCGGTCAGGTAATCGAACTGGAGCCGCTTCTCTCCCCTCCACAGAACCGCCTCGACTGACATATTCGCCTCCTGCGTTGGCCAAAGTTCAATCGTATCGACCACGAGGTTTACGGGGATTGACCAGATCGGTTTACCTCTCTAAACTCCAATCATCGCCACCGACACAGAGGCCAGAGCGATGACCCAGACGACCGACCTGCTCCACGCCCTCCAGGAGGGCCCGCTGACCACCGGCGAGATCCGGGCCGAGCTGGGCATTGGCATGCCCGCGACCCGCGTCTTCGAGCTGCGCGAGCGTGGCCACACCGTGATCACCGAGACCGTCGAGGTCCGCACCCGCCGGGGCGCCTCCCGCGTCGCCCGGTATCGGCTCATCGAAGAGGCGCCGGCCGAGCAGGCCGCGCAGGAAGAGGGGGTAACGGCATGAGCGCATCCATCGCTGAAGCACTGAAGACGATCCGGGACCGCAGCCCCGAGGGCGGCATCACCGTCGCGGCGCTGAGCAACGAGATGGGCAACAGCCTGGATCAGGTCGCCTTCGTGGTCCGCGCACTCTGGCGGCACGGTCGCATCCACCGGGACGCGCGCACCGGGCGATTCCTGTTCGGCGAGAAGCCGGAGCGCGCCCGCCTGGTCGGCACGCTCCACGACTGGCGCAACTTCGTCGCCGGCGCCGAGGTGGCGGCATGACCCGCGTCGACGTCGTCACCAAGCGCCCGGCCGGCGAGATCATCGGCGCGCTGGAGGAAAGCGGCGTGCGCGTGGAGGCCGTCAGCGCCCGCGCCGCCGGGGGCGGCTGCCACCGGTACACCCTCAGCCTGCAGGCGCCCCACGACCACCGCATGACCGAGCTGCAGCGCACCGTCACCGAGAGCGGCGGGCGGCTCCTGGGCACCGTCACCGGCGGGCGCGCCCGGGCCGGTAACGGGCAGGTGGTCCCCATGCCCCGGCGGCGCCGGCAGTACGTCGGCGCCCAGCTGGAGGACGGCCCGGGGCCGGACGGGGGTGTGGCATGAGCGAGCCCGCATCCATGCCCGGGGCCGTAAGCCTATCGACCGCCGCCCGCGCCGCGGTCCTGTGGTACATCGCCATCCAGGACCTTCGCAACTCCATCGAGTTTCTGCCCGCCGACCTCCCGCTGATGGTGGAGCGCTTCGGCGCCCGCCTGCGGGGAGCGGCGGACGTGAGCCAGGGCGACGAGCGCGCCTGGCTCACCTACCTGGCCGACACCGTGGACGCCCTCGCGCTGGACGCGATGCGGCAGGACCGGGAGGGGGTGGCATGAATAGCTACACGATCCGTTTTTTGGTTGCTCTCGCTGGCTTCGTCCTGGGGACTCTGTTCTTGGAAGGCCTGCGGTTCCTGGTTGAGGTGGCGGGATGAACGCCCCGAACGAGGCCTCCGGGCCGCGCATCCTGGACGCCTGCTGTGGGCCGCGCTCCATGTGGTTCGACCCGACAAACCCGGCCGCCGTCTTCGGTGACTGCCGCACGGAGACCCGGGAGGTAACCGACCGCTCCCACGGCCGCGAGGACGGTCGCCGGGTCCTGAAGATCGAGCCGGACGTGGAGCTCGACTTCCGGGCGCTCCCGTACGCCGATGCGTCGTTCCCGCTGGTCGCCTTCGACCCGCCGCACCTGGAGCGGGCCGGCGACCGCAGCTGGATGGCGGCCCGTTACGGGAAGCTCGGCGATGACTGGCGATCGGACCTCCGCCAGGGCTTCTCTGAGTGCTGGCGAGTCCTCAAGCCCGAAGGGACGCTCGTCTTCAAGTGGAACGAAACCCAGGTGCCGCTACGTGAGGTCCTGCCGCTCGCCCCCGGAAAGCCGCTGTTCGGCCAGCAGGCGGGCCGCGCCGGGAAGACCCACTGGCTCGTATTTATGAAAGGGGTTTCCTGATGGACGCCTACGCCCGAAGCCGCACCCCCAAGGAGGAGCGCGACCGCCGCGGCACGCCCTGGCCGGTCTACCACGCCATCTGCACCGAGCTGGGCGTGGAGCCGACGCTGGACGTCTGCGCCGAACCCGAGACCGCCAAGGCGCCGAACTACTGGACGGCCGAGGACGACGCCCTGGCGCGGCCGTGGCCGAAGAACGAGGTCTGCTGGATGAACCCGCCCTACAGCGACCCCGGCGCCTGGTGCCGTAAGGCCGCCCATGAGGCCTCCCACGGCTCCATCGTCATCGGCCTGCTGCCGGACGACCGCAGCACCGAGTGGTATCAGAACGCGGTCCACCCCAACGCGAGCGCCATCTACATCACCACCCGCCGGATCGCATTCCTGGACGCCAACGGCCAGCCCCAGGAGGGCAACCCCAAGGGCTCCATCGTGCCGATCTGGACCCCGTGGCGCGTAGAGGCCCCGGCCGGCGGCGTAATCGCGATCCCCGACAAACGCACCCAGAAGGAGGCGGCATGCTGAGCCCCGACCAACTCATGGATCTGGTGATCCGGCCCACGCTGGCCCACCTGGACCCCGAAATCCCGCACACCGAAGAAGCCGAGGAGCTGCTGCTCGGCACCGCCATCACCGAGAGCGGTTTGCAGTACCTCCAGCAGCTCGGCGGTGGCCCCGCGCTGGGGCTGTGGCAGATGGAGCCGGCGACCGAGAGGGACATCTGGGACAACTTCCTGGGATACCGTGGCGAACTGGAGTTAGCAATTGACGGGCTGGAGGGCCGGCGGACGCTCGCTAAAGCAGGAGGAGCGCTCACCGGTAACCTTTTCTACGCCGCCGCAATGGCCCGCGTCCACTACTACCGCGTCTCCGAGCCCCTGCCGCTCTCCGGCGACCTGGAGGCCCAGGCGGACTACTGGAAGCGCCACTACAACACCGACCAGGGCGCCGGCACCGTCGAGCACTACATCGAGGCCGTCACCGAGGCCCTGCACTCCGGCGAAGACGAGGTGACGGCATGAACTGGCCTGTTCACAACCTAATCGGGCACCCGGCGATGCAGCTCCTGCGCTGGGCAGGTGCCCGCGAACTGGCACAGCGGGTTCATGACGGGACGCTTCCGGAAGAGGAGCGGGCGGTTTTCTGCTCCTGGCAGGAGGGGGCCGAACTGATATTCGGCACGTCCTGCGGGCGCGAGTTCTGGACGGAAGATGCCCGCCCCACGGAAATGGGTATGCGCCACTGCCCCTTCTGCGGGCGGCCATTGGTTGAGGCGGAGACTCCCCCCGAGGAATGCGGCACCGACGTGAGCTGGGGCCGAGACGAGGAAGTGGCATGAACATTCCCAGCAAAACCACCACTTCGGTCCGCCTGGACCCGGCGACTTCCACGGTGATCTGGTTTTTATACGGGGTGAGGTTCAGGGAATGGGAAATGGTTAACGGGCCAGTTTACACGGATGGCTGCGGAAACCTTATCAGAATCCGGAAATAAGGACGGAAGGAATGAGCGTGAAAGGCACCCTCATCAATCTATCCGTCAACGGTCGCTGCACGACTTGCATGGTCTGGCGCGACGTGCCGGGCGGGGTAGCGGTGACCTGCCCCTGGTGCGGGGCCGTTGTACGGATCCCGCCGATGACCGTTACAGACCGAACAGGAGGGACGCAGTGAGTGAACGGACCGAACACCCCATCAGAATCGGGAAATAAGGACGGAAGGCATGAAGCTGAAAGCAACCCTCACCAATATAGCGATCAACGGATCTATCGCCGGCCTCGTCGGTGCGAGCTACTGGGGCGGCCAGGAATGGGCCGGGAATATTGCAGCGGTAATTGTCTGGGCGCTGATTCCGATGATGATCCTCTCTGGCTTTTCCTTTGCCGAGAAGCCGCCCAAGGAAGAAGAAAAAGCGCACAGGTGGGTCTATTTCCCGGCATCCATCGGCGCCGGCGCAACTCTTGCCGTTGCGGGCTGGACGGTGGCCGGCGTGGCTTACCTGCTCTCTCTCTTGTGGATCAACATCGCCGCCAAGGCGGGGGAGGCGCAGGCATGCCGGAACTCCTGACCACCCACGCCCCCGCGCTCGCCATGCTCCTGGTCGGCCTCGCCTGCCACATCCTCGCCCGGGTCGTCGAAGCCCGAGAGAGCGGCGACGGCCAGACCCTGGCCGGCTGGCTCTCCCAGCGGCCGTACAAGACCGCGCTCGCCGCCGGCGGAGCGCTCGCCGCCTACGGCGTCCTGGCGGAGACCGGGCAGCTCTCCCTCCTGACCGCATTCGGCGCCGGCTACCTGGCCGACTCCGCGCTGGAGATGGTCACCGCTCGCGCCCGCCGGGCCGTTGGGGGCGAGGCATGAGCCGCATGGCCCTGGGCGCCGCCGGCGTCCTCGCCCTGGTCGCGGCCGTCCTCTGGTGGCAGTACCAGGCCACCGCCGAGGACCTGGCCGTGGCCGAGAAACGAGTCCAGGCCCACCAGAACGCCGCCGAGCGTACCCGGGAGGCCCTGGAACAGCTCCAGGCCGAGCGCGAGCGCGCCCAGCAAGCCGTGGCCGACGCCCGCCGGCGCCGCCTCGCCATCGAGAACGAAGCCCGGCAGCTCCGGGCCGAGATCGACCAACTGCAGGAGACCGACGATGAGGTGGACCAGTGGAGCCGCCGCCCTCTGCCTGATGCCCTTGCTGACAAGCTGCGGGGGCTCGGAAGTGGTGACGCAGACCGAGACCCAGCGGGTGACGCCGCCGGCGGAGCTGATGGAGACGATTCCGGTGCCGGCCCTGATGGGTAGCACCAACGGCGCGCTCCTGTCCTGGGCGCTGACCATGCGCCAGGTCATCCGCGCCGACAACGCCGACCGCCGCGAGCTGCGCGAGTGGGCCGAGGAAGAGGAGGGCGAGGAGTGAGGCGCGTAATCATCGAAAGCCCCCACGCGGCCGACACCGACGAACAGCTCCAGCTCCACGCCGAGTACCTGCGGGCGGCCAAAGAGGACTGCATCGCCCAGGGCGACAGCCCCTACGCCAGCCACGGCCTGCTGACCGACGTACTGGACGACCGGGACCACGCGCAGCGCGCCACCGGCATCGCCGCCGGCCTCGTCTGGGGCGAGGTCGCAGACGCCACCGTCGTCTACACCGACCTCGGCGTAACCGAGGGAATGCAGCAAGGCATCGACCACGCCACCCGCCACGGCCGCCCGATTGAATACCGCCAGATCGGCCGCGGCTGGTCCGCCCCGGCCGCCGCGTACACCGACGACAAGTGGGCGCTGGAGGCCGACGAGCCGTGAGCTACCGCCGCTGGACCGAGATCGAGGAATCCTGGCTCGAGGTGATGTACCACGACACCCCGAACACCGTGATCGCCGGCCTCCTGGGTCGGCCGGCGCGGGCCATCGGCCAGAAGGCCCGGAAGATGGGCCTGACCAAGGATCCGGACATGAACGCCGGCCGCTTCCCCGCGGGGCACAAGCCCTGGAACAAGGGCCAGCGCTGGATCGCGGGCGGCCGGAGCGCCGAGACCCGCTTCCAGCCCGGGCAGACGCCGCACACCTGGCACCCCGTCGGCACCGAGGTCCGCGACCCGGACGGCTACTGGAAGCGGAAGATCAGCGACCGCCGTGACCGGCCGGCCAGGTTCAACTGGCGCTACATCCATCGGATTGTCTGGGAAGAGCACAACGGCCCCATACCCGAGGGCCACATCGTCATCTTCCGCGACGGCGACCGAGACAACCTGGACCCGGCGAACCTCGAGTGCATCAGCAAGACGGATAACGTCCGCCGCAACGGGATCTGGACCCGATACCCGCACGCGCTGGCCCACGCCATCATCCTGCGCGGCCAGCTCAAGCGCCGCATACGAGAAGCCGAGGAGGCAGTGTGAAGAACAAAATGGACGATCTCCGCGATCACCTATTCGAGAGCCTGGAGCGCCTGCGGGACGCCGACGACACCGAGACGCTGGACCGCGAGACCCGCAAGGCCAAGTCGATCAACGACACCGCCGCGCGGCTCATCGACAGCGCCAAGGCCGAGGTGGAATACCTCGAGGCCACCGGCCAGGACAGCGGCAGCGCATTCCTGGCCGGCAACCAGCGCTCGCTCCCGGAGCCGAAATCGTGAAGCTCGACCGCTGCCCCGTCCCCGCCCGGGTCGCCCCGGGCCCCGGCGGATACCACCAGCTGATCGGCGTCTACGGCCTGGAGGTCTCCGGCCAGTATGACGGCGGCCGGATCTTCTTTTCGGGTGGCGACTGGCACTGCAACTACCACGCATGGGACGTGATGTGGATGGCCCACCGCCGCGCCGTCCGGCGGGAGACCTGGCACACCTGGCAGCTCGGCCGGGGAGGCACGCCGGCGGAGCAGCGCGCCAGCGACACCATGATGGACGCCATGATCCGGTCCACCGAGGAGCGGACCTTCCGCGCCCCGCCGCCGATGATCGGCGTGGTCCAGCTCCAGGACGGCACCTGGATCAATGCCGGCCCCATCGACGACCGGCTGACCGGCCCGCGCTGGACCACCCGGCGCGAGGCCCTGGCCGCCGGCGCCGCCACCCTGCTGGCCCAGGTGCAGCGCCTGCGCCTGGCAAACGTGGCCACCGTCCGCCGGTGGGCGGAGCGGGTAGTGGGCGGCGCCATCCCGCCGGACAGCCGAAACCGTGGACGCCACGCACAACACACCAGCGAGCCGGTACAGCTCGCCCTCGCGGTATAGGAGAGACCCATGGAGAACAGTGATCAGATAAACCACGGCGGCGCCAGCAATAAGCAGGCGAAAGACTACCGTGGACGCCCCATCAAGGGGTGGGAGGTTAAGGGTTATGAGGACGCAGCCGAGACGCTTCCGGCCGATCCCCAGGAGGCGGTGGAGCGGGCATTCCGGGCTGGTGAGCATGAACAGGTGGACCCATCCGATGCACCGACCTCGGTGACGGTCGTGGGGTATGTCCCGATGGCCCTCCCGAGCGAACAGCGGATGGCCGATTTCATGCTGACCCACCTCTACGAGTGGCTTGGTGAGGAGTACGGCCCCGACCCGAGCATTGGTGACGAGGAGATGCAGGCCAACCAGGCCGACCCGGCGATCTGGGATAAGGCCCGGGAACTCGTGGCCATGGTCGGCGAGCAGTATCCGGTCTGGCCCTGCGAGCCCTCGGAGGTCGAGATCGAGGTCGACCCGCGGGAGTACCTCGAGGAATGAACAGAAAAAGCAGAGCGGAGTAAAAGTTATGGCATCCCGCGGAGTGAACAAAGTCATCCTCATCGGCAACCTCGGCGCCGACCCGGAGGTCCGCTACACCCAGAACGGCACCGCCGTCGCCAACCTGCGCCTGGCCACCAGTGAGCAGTGGAAGGACAAGCAGACCGGCGAGAACCAGGAGCGCACCGAGTGGCACCGGGTATCCCTTTTCGGCCGGCTGGGCGAAGTGGCCGCCCAGTACCTGAAGAAGGGATCCAAGGTCTACATCGAGGGCAAGCTGCAGACCCGCAAGTGGCAGGCCCAGGACGGCTCGGACCGCTACACCACCGAAGTGGTGGCCAACGAGATGCAGATGCTCGACAGCCGGGGAGGGCAGGGCGGTGACCAGGGCGGCCAGACCGCCGGCGGCCAGCAGGGTCAGGGGCAGCCCGCCGGCCAGCAGACCGGCAACGGCTTCGACCACATGGACGACGACATCCCCTTCTAGGATATGGGAGACCTCATGCACCCGATCTTCATCGACACCGAGACCACCGGCTTCCGAATAAGCGCCGGCCACCGGATCATCCAGCTGGGCGCCGTCGACGGCGCCGGCGGCGAGAGCCTGTGGACCGTGGACCCCGAGCGCGAGAGCGACGACGGCGCCTACGCGGTACACGGCCTCAGCCGCGAACAGCTGCGAGGGCTCCCGCGCTGGCTCGACGTGGCCGTCGACATCCGGGAGGCCCTGGACGGGGCCACGCTCATCGCCCACAACGCCCCCTTCGACATCGTCCACCTGCTGACCGAGTTCGACCGGGCTGACGAGCGGCCCCCAGCGATCTCCGGGGTCATCTGCACCCAGACCCTGGCCCGCCGGGTCCTGCCTGATCTCGAAGAGCAGGCCGAGGGCCTGCGGATCTACAGCCTGGACAACCTCGCCCTCTACTACGGCGTCGACCGGGGCCAGCGCGACCAGCGCCACGATGCCCTGGACGATGCCCGGATCCTGCGCGACGTCTACCGGCACCTGGAGCGCGACACCTGGATCCGGAGCGCCGACCCCCACGACCTGGAGGAAGCCGAATCGTGAGCCTCTGCCTGACCGCCGATGAGCTCCAGGAGCTGACTGGCTACCAGCTGCCGGCGTATCAGCGGGGATGGCTGGAGCGCAACGGGTGGACCTACGTCGAGGACCGCGTCGGCCGCCCGCGCGTCAGTCGGGCCCACGCCGAGCAGATGCTTGCAGGGGGCAGCGGGTCCTCCGCTCGTCCCGAGCCGGACTTCGCCAGGCTGAGGAAGACCGGCTAACATGGAGGGTATGGGGCGACAAAGGACGAACGGCGCGGGGCTACCGCGCCGGATGCACTGGAAAAACGGAGCCTATCGCTACCTGACCTCCGGCCGGGGCGGTAAGGGGCGCCGGTGGATTCGTCTGGGCACCACCTGGGAAGAGGCCCTGGCCGAGTATGCGCGCCTCGAGGCCGAGATGGGGGAGGTGCCACCCGGGAGCGTGGCCGCGACCATCGCCCAGTACAGGGCCGAGGTCCTGGTTGAGAAGGCCGCCAACACCCAGTCCTCCTACGACGTGTGCCTGCGCCGCCTGGAGCAGGTCTTCGGCCACATGCCCATCCAGGAGATCCAGCCCCGCCACGTCGCCCGATACCTCGACGAACACTTCAGCCACTCAGCAGCCAACCGGGACAAGTCCGTCCTATCCTCGGTGTACGCCTACGCCTTGCGGCGGGGGCTGGCTGACCGAAACCCATGCAGGGACGTCCGGAGCTTCCCGGAAAAACCTCGAGAGCGATACGTCACAGACGCGGAGTTCCGGGCGGTTCGGAGTCACGCATCGGCGTCGATGGCGTTGGCCATGGATCTGGCCTACATCACGGCTCGGCGGAAGAGCGAACTGATCGCCCTGCGCTGGAGCGACGTCACCGAGGACGGCCTGCGCATACAGCCCAAGAAGGGCGGCCGGCCCCTCGTCCTTCGCATAACGCCGGCCCTTGCCAGCGCCCTGGAGCACGCCAAGAACCTGAACAGGCGAACCGTCCCCAGCGTCTACATCCTGACCTCGTCCCATGGCCAGCCGTACACCTCTGGCGGCTTTGGCTCGACCTGGAGGAACACCATCAAACGAGCTATGCGCGCCGAAGACATCGCCGAGAGCTTCACCTTCCACGACCTACGCGCCAAGAGCCTGACGGATTACCATGAGCGCGGAGAAGACGCGCAAGCCCTGGCCGGACACCGGAGCCGGTCGACGACGGAGGCCTACCTCCGCGCCAAGAGCCAGCGGCAGATGAACCCCCTGGACCTCATCGACCCGGACCCCGGCGAGTGACTGTATACAGGCACCCCCTAGAATTGTATACACGCCCCTAACTGCTTTATCCAAGTACCTGAAATAACAGGTTAACTCTAAGGCTAGCGGGGATAGGTCATATTCTGGGCTATCATCATGCCACAAGGTCCTGCTCCATTGGCCCTTCAGGCTCGGTGGCGGGTCTTCGAGATTCCCGCCTTCGCGGGAATGACGGGGTCTTTTGCAGCCCCGGGAATACAGTGAAAGCCCCGGAACGAAAGAGGAGGTCGCCATGTTCATTCGTCCCCAGCGCCCGTGGCAGGGCCGCGAACAGGATGTGACGCCGGAGCCGGTCTATCGCCAGCGGCGGCGTTTCATGCGCGATGCCGCCGGGGTCCTGCTCACGGCCGGCGGCCTGCCGGCGCTGGCGGAGGCGGCCATCCCCGAGGGGCGGTTCGGCGAGATCCGGGAGCCGGGTCGCTTCTCCACCGACGAGGAGCGCACACCCTACGGTGACGTCACCACCTACAACAACTTCTTCGAATTCGGGACCGGCAAGTCCGACCCCAGCGATTACGCCCACCAGATGCCCATCGACCCCTGGAGCGTGCGGGTCTCGGGGGAGGCGGAGCGCACCGGTGATATCCCGCTGGAGGAGTTCGTTCGCCCCCACGACTTCGAGGAGCGGATCTACCGGCTGCGCTGCGTGGAGGGGTGGTCCATGGTCATCCCCTGGGTGGGCTTCCCCCTGCGCGACGTCATCCAGCGCTTCCGGCCCACCTCCCGGGCCAAGTACGTCCAGTTCACCACCCTCCATGACCCGGAGAACATGCGCGGCCAGCGCCGAGACATCCTGGACTGGCCCTACGTGGAGGGGCTGCGTATGGACGAGGCCACCCATCCGCTGACCCTCCTCGCCGTGGGCCTCTACGGCGAGGCGCTGCCCAAGCAGAACGGCGCCCCCATCCGGCTGGTGGTGCCGTGGAAGTACGGCTTCAAGAGCATCAAGTCCATCGTGGAGATGCGCTTTACCGAAGAGCAGCCCACCTCCACCTGGATGCGCTCGGCGCCGGAGGAGTACGGCTTCTACGCCAACGTGAACCCCGAGGTGCCCCATCCGCGCTGGAGCCAGCGCCGGGAGCGGCGCATCGGCGAGTTCGGCAAGCGGCCCACGGAGAAATTCAACGGCTACGGCGAATGGGTGGCCGATCTCTACCGCGGGATGGATCTGGAGAAGCACTTCTAGATGCGCCGACAGACCGTCCGCTACCGCCTCAAGCCGGCGGTCTTCGGCCTCGCCTCGCTGCCGGCCCTGTGGCTGGTGTGGGGGGCGTTCACCGGCGGCCTGGGGACCAATCCGGCGGAGACCCTCATCGTCGAGAGCGGCACCTGGACTCTGCGCATGCTGCTTATCGGCCTGGCCCTGACCCCGCTGCGCGGGCTCACCGGCTGGAACTGGCCCATGCAGCTACGCCGGATGCTGGGGCTCTTCGCCTTCTTCTACGCGGCCGCCCACCTGACCCTCTACCTCTGGCTGGACCAGTTCTTCTGGTGGACGGAGATCGCCCGGGACATCCTGGAGCGGCCCTTCATCACGGTGGGCCTGCTGGCCTTCACCCTGCTGTTGCCGCTGGCGCTCACCTCGCCCCGGGCGGCGGTGAAGCGGCTGGGGGCCAAGCGTTGGCAGGCGCTGCACCGGCTGGTCTACCCGGCGGCGGTGGCCGGGGTGGTCCACCACTGGTGGATCGTCCGGGCCGATTACCGCGAGGCGATGGTCCATGCCATTATTATGACCTTGTTGCTAGGCTATCGGCTGGTGTTCGGCTGGGCGCCCCGGATTCTCCAACGCAACTAATGCCCCCATAAAAAATCCCATCCCCTTAAGCGGAATCCCGAGGGCCAATCCCGCATCTCAGTGGGGGAGTCGCCTTGTCCGCGGGAAGCCCGGGGGCTAAAGTAGCCCGCTTAATGGAGGAAGTGGCTATCCCCACCGCTGCAGGCGGGGCGCAGGGAGGAGGATGCGGTGTCGCCCGGACGCCGGATCGGCGAGAACAGACCATCGAGGAGATAATATGCACTTCAATCGTCGCGAATTCCTGCAGATGATCGGCGCCGCCGGCGCCGTGGGCATGCTGCCGGCCTGCGGTTCCGGCCGGGGCACGGTCAAGTCGCCGGAGCAGCTCTACGATATTCCGAAGTTCGGCAATGCCACGGTCATGCACATGACCGACTGCCACGCCCAGCTCAACCCGGTCTATTTCCGTGAGCCCAACGTCAATCTCGGGCTCAACAGCGCCAAGGGCCGGCCGCCGCACCTGGTGGGCAAACACCTGCTGGACTACTTCGGCCTGCCCTCCAACGGCCCCGAGGCCCACGCCTTCACCTACCTCGACTTCGCCGAGGCGGCGGAGAAGTACGGCAAGGTCGGCGGCTTTGACCACCTGGCTACCCTGGTGAAGAAGATCCGGGCCGAGCGCGGCGACAACAACACCCTCCTCATGGACGGCGGCGATACCTGGCAGGGCTCCGGAACCGCCCTGTGGACCCGTGGCCAGGACATGGTGGACGCCACCAACCTCCTGGGCGTGGACGTGATGACCGGCCACTGGGAGTTCACCTACCACCAGGAGGAGATCCTCAAGAACATCAAGCGCTTCAATGGCGACTTCGTGGCGCAGAACGTCTTCGCCAGTATCGACGCCATCTTCGGCGGCGCGGATGTCTACGACGAGGATTCCGGCCGGGTCTTCCCGCCCTACACCATGAAGGAAGTGGGCGGCGCCCGGGTGGCCGTCATCGGCCAGGCCTTCCCTTACACCCCCATCGCCAACCCGCAGCGCTTCATCCCCGACTGGAGCTTCGGCATCAAGGAGTCGGAGATGCAGAAGGTGGTGGACGAGGTGCGCGAGAAGGAGAAGCCCGACGCGGTCTTCGTCCTCTCCCACAACGGCGCGGACGTGGACATCAAGATGGGCCAGCGGGTGCGCGGCATCGACGTCATCTTCGGCGGCCACACCCACGATGCCATCGTCGAGCCGGTGGTGGTGGACAGCCCCGACGGCCAGACCGTGGTCTCCAACGCCGGCTCCAACGGCAAGTTCCTCGCGGTCATGGACATGGATATCCGCGACGGCAAGATGCGCGACTTCAAGTACCACCTGGTGCCGGTCTTCTCCAACTACATCGAGCCGGACAAGGAGATGAGCCGCTACATCCAGGGGGTCCGCGAGCCCTACCTCGACAAGCTCAACGAGGAGCTGGCGGTGGCCGACGAGCTGATGTATCGCCGCGGCAACTTCAACGGCACCTTCGACCAGGTGATCTGCGATGCCCAGCGCGAGGTGGGCGGGGCCGATATCAGCCTCTCCCCCGGCTTCCGCTGGGGCACCTCGGTGCTGCCCGGCCAGTCCATCACCATGGAGCACGTGATGGACCAGACCGGCGTCACCTACCCGGAGACCTACGTCCAGGAGATGACCGGCGAGCGGATCAAGATGGTCCTGGAGGATGTCGCCGACAACCTCTTCAACGAGGACCCCTACCGCCAGCAGGGCGGGGACATGGTGCGCGTCGGCGGGCTCGACTACACCATCGACCCCACCGCCACCATCGGCAAGCGGATCTCCGACCTCACCCTGGACAACGGCGAGAAGCTGGAGGCCAACAAGACCTACAAGGTCGCCGGCTGGGCCACCGTGGGCGAGCAGTCCCCCGGCGAGCCCATCTGGGACGTGGTGGCCACCTACCTCCGCGATCGCGACACGGTGAGCATCGACAAGCTCAACACGCCCAAGCTGCGTAACGTGAAGGGCAACCCGGGCATCGATGACTACGCCGGCGAGATCCTGAGCTAGTCCCGCTCAGCCACCGGTAAGAGGAAAAGGGGCCGTCCCGGGAGGGGCGGCCCCTTTTTCATGCGGAATACCGGTGACGGGGGTTACCGGTCGAAACGGTCCGCGTTCATCACCTTGTTCCAGGCGGCAATGAAGTCGTCGACGAACTTCGCCGGGTTGTCGTCCTGGGCGTAGACCTCCGCGTAGGAGCGCAGGACGGCGTTGGAGCCGAAGACCAGGTCCACGCGGGTGGCGGTCCATTTCACGTCGTCGGTTTGCCGGTCCCGGATCTCGTACCGGTTGTGCCCCGTCGGCACCCAGCGGTTGTCCATGTCCGTGAGGTTCACGAAGAAGTCGTTGGTGAGCTGCCCCTCACGGTCGGTGAACACGCCGTCGCGGGTGCCGCCGTGGTTGGTGCCGAGCCCCCGCATGCCGCCGACCAGCACGGTCATCTCCGGGGCCGTCAGCCCCATGAGCTGGGTGCGGTCGAGCATCAGCTCCTCCGCCGGGACGGTGTAGTCCTTCTTGAGGAAGTTGCGGTAGGCGTCGGACAGCGGCTCCAGCCAGCGGAAGGAGTCCGCATCGGTCATCTCCTCGCTGGCATCGCCCCGGCCCGGCTGGAAGGGCACCACCCGGTCGTGGCCCGCCGCCTTCGCCGCCTGCTCGATGCCGACATTGCCGGCCAGCACGATGACGTCCGCCAGGCTGGCGCCGCTGTCGGCGGCGATGGGCTCCAGCACGCCGAGGACGCGGGCCAGCCGCTCCGGCTCGTTGGCCGCCCAGTCCTTCTGCGGGGCCAGGCGGATCCGGGCGCCGTTGGCGCCGCCCCGCTTGTCGGACTGGCGGAAGGTGCGGGCGCTGTCCCAGGCGGTGGTGACCAGGTCGCCGATGCCGAGACCGCTGTCCGCGATCCGCTGCTTGACCGCCTCGACGTTGTAGGCGGTGGGGCCCGCGGGCACCGGGTCCTGCCAGATCAGGTCCTCGGTGGGCGCCTCGGGGCCGATGTAGCGCTCCTTCGGGCCCATGTCCCGGTGGATCAGCTTGAACCAGGCGCGGGCGAAGGCGTCGTCGAGCCGGTCCGGGTCCTGGCGGAATTCTTCCGCGATGGCGCGGAACCCCGGATCGACCTTCATCGCCATGTCGGCGTCGGTCATCATGGGCATGCGGCGGATGGAGGGATCCTCCACGTCCACCGGCATGTCCTCTTCCCGGATGTCCACCGGCTGCCACTGGTTGGCGCCGGCCGGGCTCTGGACCACCTGCCATTCGTGGCCGAACAGCATCTCCAGGTACTCGTGGTCCCACCGGGTGGGGTGGGTGGTCCAGGCGCCCTCCAGGCCGCTGGTGACGGCGTCGCGGCCCACGCCGCGGGTGACGTGGTTGTTCCAGCCCAGGCCCTGCTCCTCGATCTCCGCCGCCTCCGGGGCCGGGCCCAGATTGGCGGCATCCCCGTTGCCGTGGCACTTGCCCACCGTGTGGCCACCGATGGTGAGGGCGACGGTCTCCTCGTCGTTCATGGCCATGCGGCTGAAGGTCATGCGGACATCCTTGGCCGTCTCCAGCGGATCCGGCTGGCCGTCCGGGCCCTCGGGGTTCACGTAGATGAGCCCCATCATGACCGCCGCCAGCGGGTCCTCCAGGGATTCCGGATTGCGTTGCTCATCGTAACGGCTGCCGGGCTTGTCGCTGGTGGCGAGCCACTCCTTCTCGCTGCCCCAGTAGGTATCCTTCTCGGGGTGCCAGATGTCCTCCCGGCCGAAGGAGAAGCCGAAGGTCCTGAAGCCCATGGACTCGTAGGCGACGTTGCCGGCCAGGATGATAAGGTCTGCCCAGCTCAGCCGGTTGCCGTACTTCTTCTTGATGGGCCACAGCAGGCGGCGCGCCTTGTCCAGGTTGCCGTTGTCCGGCCAGCTGTTGATGGGCGCGAAGCGCTGGTTGCCGGTGGCGGCACCCCCGCGACCGTCCGCCACCCGGTAGGAGCCGGCGGCGTGCCAGGCCATGCGGATCATCAGCCCGCCGTAGTGCCCCCAGTCCGCCGGCCACCACGCCTGACTCTCGGTCATCAGGGCCCGCACATCCGCCTTGAGCGCGTCGAAGTCGAGCTTGCGGACCTCCGCGCGGTAGTCGAAGTCCGCCCCCATGGGATTGGTCTTGCGGTCGTGCTGGTGGAGGATGTCCAGGTTCAGGGCGTTGGGCCACCACTCCATGACATCGCTGCCAACCGCAGTGTTGGCGCCGTGCATCACCGGGCACCGGCCGGTGCTGGGCTTGTCCGTCATCTCGCTCTCCGGTTCCGAGGTTCGCATACCGTGTCGCCACGGCGCGCTGACGGCCTGGCCGCCGGCCTTCCGGCGCTGCCGCCTCCCCCGAATATAGACTAGTTCTAAACCGTGTGCGCTACGGGGGGGCAGCAGAGAGGGCAGGGTTGAGCTTCGCCTCGCGGGCAATCACTATCTGTAACCCTTCGAGACCGCATAAATAACGTTGCAAGACCTGACCCCACTTACTTACGCGCGCCTTCCATTCCCTCTGCATTGGGGATGGGCCCAGGCCTCGATCCTGAGCCTCAACATCCAACCCGAACCTCCATCCGGACTATTCCGGATTCCGGCGTAGGGCGTGGGCCTGGAGCTTCTCGACGTATTCGCCCGAGCCGTGGTCTTGGGCCGCCGCCGCGCCCCAGGACTTTATCCAGCGGGCGAGAACCAGGCGCGCCTTCCGGAAGAAATTCGGGCTATGCTCCACCCGCAGCTTCTTGAACGGGATGCCTTTCTCATCAGGCTGGTTCGGGGGCGCGGTGAGGAATACCTGATAGCCATAGTGGGTATAGCCCTTGAAGTTCTCCATAAAGCTGGAGATTCGCTTGGAGATACTTCCCGGGAGCAGGCCAATGGCCCCTGAAATAATGTTGAAGCCATAGCCGAAAGGCACCCTTGGCACCCCGTCCGCGGCGTTTACCACCCGATACACCGGCGTTTTGATCCCGGCAAAGAGTTCCCGGTCACCAACCCTGGGGCCGCCGAAGGTATAGCAGGCACCAGTGCTGTCCTTCTCCAGATACCGGGTGGCGAGTGTGGCCAGGGCGCCGCCCAGGGAGTGGCCGGTAATGTAGAGGGGTGGCCCGGCGTGCTGTTCCAGAGCCTGCCTGATGGGCTCCTCAACACGTTGAAAGGCCTCAAGGAAACCCCGATGCACGCGCCCTCCGCCCGGGGCCGAGCGCAGGTTCGCCTTGATATCAGCAAAGATATCAGCGGCTTCTAGCTCCGTTCCCCGGAAGGCCAGAATTAGCATGCTACCGGCGGCGCCGTTCGCATTGAGCCGCGCCAGGAAGGCCTGGGTTCCCCCTTCATCGAAGCTCTCCAGAAGCTCGAAATCGGCTTGTCGCAGGATCGAGGCCAGCTCCGTTGTGGTTTCCTGCTCTGCCGCCACGGCCTTTCTGACCAGAGCTGTAACGGTGTCTTCCGCCTCCCCGGTCTCCACGGATTCCTTGATCTCTTGCACCAGCCGGGTGATTGAGACCTCTGCCGGCAACGGCTCGTACACGAGCCGTGACAGCTCCGCCATGATCCAGGCGGTCCGATCCGAGTAGGCCGCCCGGGCCACGGGCGGAGAAGTCAGTAATCTCTTCTCTCTGAAATAGCTGGCCATATTCTTCCCTCCTTTTTGGCAACTGGAACGTCGTCCGCGGCGCGCTCACAAGAAAAACCTAGTCTTTGATGCGCGTAACCTCAAGGCCCGGCTTTCTAAAGAATTATTTGTCGATGCTCTAACGCGCAAGAGTAAGGCTTTACACATAAGCCAAAATAAAAACTGGCCCTCGTTTTCCGGGATAATTTGCTTCACTCTTTTGTCTTCCAGAACCAACTCCGGCAACTAGATATAACCGGAGTGGGTACCGCCGGCTGCTTTCAATAAGTGTGGTAGCGGGTGGCTCTCAAGCGAAAAGCCCTATCTCCTCCCTCCAATCCTAAAAGCCTTTGTCGATTCTCAGTGTCTTCGATAGAAAAGGATTCAACTTTAGTCGTTCCACTTTCATCGACCTCAAGGTGGTGGATTAAATCGGCATCCCCGTTTATAACAAAGTTAGCATTATGCGTTGCAAAAATAATCTGTCTGTATTGCTTCTTTTCCTTGATTAATTCCACTAAGTATTTGGCAATTAGCAATGAATCCAAGTGGGCCTCAGGTTCATCAATAATGACAGGAGTGTTTCCCATTTTTAACAAAAAAACTAGAACAGCTGTACATCTTTGGCCAAAAGATAAATCTTCAATATTACGGCCATTATATAAAAGTCGATAACTTCTATAGTTTTCAACATCCGTTTGAAGAGAGTTCCACTTGATTTGGGCGATCTTGAATACGGATGGATCCTTTAGAAACTCTCTTATTTGAGTTGAAGCTTTTTGGGCAGAGGAGGATGTCAAAGCGGAATCTATATCGCTCCAAACCAGATCATCCTTTAGGGGGATGGTTGCAAAAATCTCTGTGATTTTCGCTTCTTGAACTCTCTCTTCTTTGTTGGATTTCCTGATTTCCTCGATTAACCATTGCACCCAATCTTCATGAGCCTTAGAGCGCGCCCTCTCGCTAACAATCTGAAGGTCAGAAACCTGGTCTGAAGAGCTTGCCAATTCTTTAACCATCGACTCCAAAACGGAATCTAAATAACATTCCAAGCGTTTCGCGTTTTCAGCGCATAACCTCTTAGGGTCGTCTTCTTCATTGAAACTCCCCAGAATACCGTCAATTTCAGAAAGGCGGTCTTCTAAAGGGCCGATTTCTGAACTTGCAGTTTGAACATCCGTTACTGATTCAGGATCCAACCCCTTATCCTGAAAAATTTTCTGGATTTCATGCTGAGCGTGTGTAGCGTCATCCTTGGCAGCCTTTAATTGCTCGTTTGATCGTTGCCAAGGTTCCTTCTTTGATAGCTCCGAAATGGCCTCTTCTAGATATTTCTTTGCCGCTTCCGCTGGAGAGGCCAGAGGATTATTTTCCAAAGACGTAACTTCATCTAGGCGATCTTGACATTCTTTAAGCCCGGACAGAGCGTCAGACGTTTTATCGTACGCCTTTTTTAACTCCTTTTCGTGTTGTTGGGATTTATCGAGTTTGTTCTGCTTTTCTCTATACTTTTCGTCCGAGACAGTTTCAATTAGAGACCTTTTTTCTTTAATCTGCGAAGAGAGTGAGTCCTTCTCCTTTTGCAGAGAAATCGTTTCTTTGACTTTATTGATTTCCTCATTACTCAATTCGTGGCTGCTTTTCAAGTCTTCCTTGATTTCCTCGTATTCGGTTTTATCGACCCTCTTTTTAACCCTATTATTGATCGCGGTTTTTAATTTTGATGTGTCTTGCGCAAAGGCCTCAACAGCATTTTGGTGTATATATTCTATCTCTGATGAATAGGCAGTGCCCTTCGTTTCAAAAAAATCTGTGACTTGTAAGGGGCCTCCATCCGAGGACAACGATCCTAAAGTTTGATCCCAAATATCGTTAGTTATAGAAGCCCCATAACTTTTCGCTACCATTTGGAGTAGTGTGCTCTTGCCTGAGCCTCTGCCTCCAATTATGCACGTAAAGCAGGGGTTGAAGTTGAATTCATAATCACCACTAAAGCAAAACTTTTCTTCTTTTAAGTAAATGTCATTTGGAAGGGATGCTTTGAAATTGTCTAGCCTTTGAACTGGTTCATTAGGTTTTGCGTCCGAGAATCGAACACGGGCCGGGTACTCATAAAGAGCCTGCCGTATTCCCTCAAAAGAAGGCTTGGCTCGTATCCAAGAAAAAGAGTTTCCTAATCGGTCTTTATTAGAGCTCCAAGAGTGATAGTGAGAATCACTGCAATCTATCAACCTGTCATTGACGTTCTGGTCTTTTAACTTTTGCCACGCATTAGTTGCCGCAGACGCATTTTCGGAGGAGACGAATAAAAAATCGACAGACTGTATGGTGTGTTTTTTTGAGGCGATGCTATGATCGTTCCATTGTAATTTATCCCATTCAGTTTTTCCTATTGCTGTCAATGTTTTGTTGTTGAATACAGATTTCTGGAGTAGTTTTTCAATGACGTTTCTTTCAAAAACTAAATTATTGAATCCCTCTATTAATGGTGCAGAGAAATCTTTTCTTTTATCTTCTGGGGCGGCATCAATAATTAACTTTCCGAGTTCTGTTAGGGATTTATAAGTAGGGGCCGCCGAAAAGCGCTCCTTCAAATAAGCATACGAATCAGAAAGCTGGAAATCAGCCATTAGGCCGCCAATGAACTGAGTCTCAATATCTTCCGCTGACAGTTCGTCTGAGAAAACTACGTGGTAATTAACTTCTTGCCACTTCCCGCTGGAAGATGCAAACTGAGCTAGTCTCAATTCTATGACAGGGATGATGGAGTCTATATTTTTAAGTCTCCCTTGTTTTTTGTATTCTTGTACTTTTTTATACCCATCTAGAAACAAATAATCATTAATTCCTAGGAGTTTAAAATCTTCGGGTAGGTTTTCTAGATCGGCGATAAACTCTTCCCAAGGCTCGTTCCCGGCTCCCCCGTAGTTAGTGTTTACCAAGGACTCCGGAGTGTGAACATGAAGATCGCACCTAATCCATTCCGATCCGAATTTGTACTCAGTTTCTTGCATTATTAAAGCCTGTGAGTTATTAGCGAAAGAATGGTTTTGTGGGGTGGTGAGGTTTCGGTTCAAAGGCACCCCTGGCCGGAATCTTCGATAGGGCTTCTGTACACATTTGGGAATCAGGCCAGCCTCAAATGTTAGCCTTCCAGAACGCTTATTCAGTCTTCAGGACTCCCCACCTATTTAGCTCGGATTCGGTCAGCGATGACGGAGACGTTGGTGGTTGGGTTCTTGGACCCTTAATTCGCACCCGCAGTCGTGCGCTCGATTTCGTTATTACCCTTGGGATTGCCCGATCTCCCAATTAGCGTTCTCTCCAGAGGCCGCGCGTTTTAGGGCATTGCTCGCGAACCTAGAATCTGCCTGCATCCCGTTCGGGATGGCTGCAGCCTCGAGGACGTTCAATTTAGGGCGAACGCCCATGACTCCCAGGCGAAGTCGCCGATGAAGAGGTAGTTGGCCTTGGATGCCACGTTGGAGAAGGTGGTGCGCAGTAGGCTTGCCGTTAGCTCCCTCATCATGGCGATGAGGCGGCGCTAGGGGGATGCGGGGGCTGGTAGTGTCCACGGCGGAAGCGCTCCTTGCGGACCGGACGTTCAGCCACGGTAGCGATGGAATCCTTATGCAGCAAGCGGGAAGCCGTGTATACCTTCTTGCGCAGGGCCTCGTTCGCAGGGCCTCGTTTTACCGTTGTTTCCGGAACTTGGGGCAGGCGCCCGGCTCAGATGAACGCCCGGACCACGGCCCCGACCCCGGCGACGGCAGAGACGGCCAGCACTGCGTGGCGCAGCCAGGACCGGTCCAGGGCGTGGGCGGTGAAGCTGGACAGCCAGAAGCCCGCGAAGATGGCCGGCAGCAGTGACAGGCCGAGGGTCAGCTCCGTTACACCGAAGCGGCCCACTGCCGCCAGGGAGAGCAGCGCGAACAGGCCGCCGGGCACGAAGATCGCGGACAGGGTCGCCCGCAGCCGGTGGCCGGAGGCGTGCTGGAAGACCAGGGCCAGGGGCGGGCCGCCGATGGAGGTGGCCGTGGCCATGAAGCCGGCCAGCGTTCCGGCCGCCGCCAGGTGGCCGCGGCGGGGGTGTGCGGGGGCCCAGCCCAGGGCGCTCAGGGCCACCGCCAGCAGGACCAGGCTGCCGAAGACCAGGGCCAGGCCGCCCTCGGGCAGCGCGGCCACCACGCCGCCGGCCAGTATGGAGCCCCCCATGAAGCCCGGCACGGCCCAGGCCACGGGCCCCATCTCCAGGCCGGCGCGGTCCCGGATCAGGATGAGGGCGGGCAGGAAGAGCCCGGCGATGAGCATGGGGGCCGGCACCAGGGCGGGGTTCACCAGGAAGAGCAGCGGCGCCCCCACCAGGGCCACGCCGAAACCCACCGAACCCTGCACGATCGCCCCGCCTACCAGCACCAGGCTGGCCAGGAGCCATTCAGTCAGGGTCAGGGGAAGGGCTTCGAGCATGGTTCGCGATCCTCGGGTTTCGGGAAATTCGGGAAATCAGGCGTGGCGACCGGCGGCGATCCCGGAGGCCCAGGCCCACTGGAAGTTGTGGCCGCCCAGCTGGCCGGTGACGTCCAGCACCTCGCCGATGAAGTAGAGCCCCGGCTGGCCCTGGACCTCAAAGGTGCGGGAGGAGAGGGCGCGGGTATCCACCCCGCCCAGGGTGACCTCGGCGGTGCGCCAGCCCTCGGTGCCCGCCGGCACCAGGCGCCAGCCGGCGAGGGTGGCCGCCGCCCGCTCCAGGTCGGCGTTGGAGTAGCCCTGCAGGGGGCCGGTCCAGCCGTGCAGGGCGGCCAGCCCCCGGGCAAAACGGCGGGGGAAGCGGGTGGCCAGCAGCCGATCCAGGGGGCGGGTCGGGTGGTCCTCCCGCCACTCCCGGAGCAGATCCAGGGCCGCCTCGCCGGGGAGCAGGTCGATGGTCAGCGCCTCGCCGGGCTCCCAGAAGCCGGAGACCTGGAGCATGGCCGGGCCGCTGAGGCCGCGGTGGGTGATGAGCATGGGCTCGTGGAAGGCGGCCTCGCCGGCGGCCACCTCCACCGGGATGCTCACCCCGGCCAGTTCGGAGAGCTGGCGGCGCAGCCCCTCGTCCAGGGTGAAGGGGACCAGGGCGGGGCGGGTGGGCAGCACCTGCAGGCCGAACTGTTCGGCGAGGGCGTAGCCGAAGCCGGTGGCGCCCATCTTCGGCGCCGAGCGGCCGCCGGTGGCGACGATGAGCGACTCGCAGGTCACGGGCCCGGCGGAGGTCGCCAGCCGGTAGCCGCCCTCCATCGCCTCCACCGATTCCACGCGGGTCTCCAGCCACAGGGTGGTGCCGGCGGCGTGGTTCTCCCGCTCCAGCAGGGTCACGATATCCCGGCTGGAGTCGCGACAGAAGAGCTGGCCGGCGGCCTTCTCCACCCACGGGATCCCGTGGCCCTCCACCAGCGCCAGGAACTCCCAAGGGGTGTAGCGGGCCAGGGCGGAGCGGCAGAAGTCGGGGTTGTCGGAGAGGAAGTGCTCCGGCCCCGACTCCAGGTTGGTGAAGTTGCAGCGGCCGCCGCCGGACATGAGGATCTTCTTGCCCGGCCGCTCGGCGTGGTCGATGACCAGCACCCGGCGGCCGCGGGCGCCGGCGGTGGCCGCCGCCATGAGCCCGGCCGCCCCCGCGCCGATGACGACGACGTCGAAGGTCGCGCCGCTACCGGCCATGGGCCTGCCCTCGTTGTCCCCGCCGCTTCCCCTGTCCGGTGCGTTGACAGGCCCGGGCCCTGCATTCACTATTAATCAAAAGTATATTTGTATTATAACCATCGCAGGAGGAGCGCATGGAGTTCCAGACCTTCATTACCGAGAACGAGCCGGCCATCCGGCTGTCCGCCTTCCTGGGGATCTTCGCCCTCATGGCCCTGTGGGAGATCGCCGCCCCGCGCCGGGTGCGGCTGCTCCCCCGGGCGGTGCGCTGGACGAACAATATCACCCTGGTGGTCTTCAATACGATCCTCCTGCGCCTGCTCTTCCCGGCGGCCGCCGTCGGGGTGGCCGCCTTCACCACCAGCCAGGGCTGGGGGGTCTTCCATCTCTGGGAGGTGCCGTGGTGGCTGGCGGTGGTCGCCGGGGTCCTGCTCATGGATCTGGCCATCTGGGTCCAGCATGTGATGTTCCACGCCATCCCGGCGCTGTGGCGGGTCCACCGGATGCACCACGCCGACCTGGACTTCGACCTGACCACCGGCGCCCGCTTCCACCCCATCGAGATCATCCTCTCCATGGTCATCAAGTTCGGGGTCATCCTCCTGCTGGGTGTGCCGGTGGTGGCGGTGGTCCTGTTCGAGGTGCTGCTCAACGCCACGGCCATGTTCAACCACAGCAACATCCGCATGCCCCTGGCGGTGGACCGGATCGTGCGGCTGTTCGTGGTCACCCCGGACATGCACCGGGTCCACCACTCGGTGGAGGGGGACGAGACCAACTCCAACTTCGGCTTCAACTTCCCCTGGTGGGACCGGCTCCTGGGCACCTACCGCGCCCAGCCCCGGGCCGGCCACGAGGGCATGACCATCGGCATCCACAACATCCGGGACGTGCGCGAGTGCGATTACCTGCCCGGGATGCTGGCCCTGCCCTTCAAGGGGCCGGTGGGCGAGTACGCCATCAATCGCCGCTTCTCCGGGGGCCAGTCGTGAGCGGGCGGTGGCTGCGCATCCTACTGGTCGTCGTCCTGGCGGCGGGGATCGCCGTGGTCCTGCTCAACCGCGACCGCATCGACCCCGCGGCGCTGGAGGCCTGGGTCGCGGCGGCGGGCTGGATGGGGCCGGCGCTCTTCATCCTGGTCTACGCCCTGGGCGCGGTCTTCTTCGTGCCCGGGTCGGTGATGACCCTGGCCGGAGGGGCGCTCTTCGGGCCGGTGTGGGGGACGCTGCTCAACCTCGCCGGGGCGACCCTGGGGGCGACTCTGGCCTTCCTGGTGGCGCGCTACATTGCCTCGGACTGGGTGGCCCGGCGCGCCGGCGGCCGGCTGGCGAAGCTCATCCACGGCGTGGAGGCGGAGGGCTGGCGCTTCGTCGCCTTTACCCGGCTGGTGCCGCTCTTCCCCTTCAACCTGCTCAACTACGCCCTGGGGCTGACCCGGATCCCCCTGGTGGCCTACGCCCTGACCACCGCCATCTGCATGGCGCCCGGGGCGCTGGCCTACACCTACGTGGGCTACGCCGGTCGCCAGGCGGTGGCCGGGGGCGAGACCGTCATCCAGACCGCCCTCATCGCCCTGGGGCTGCTGGCGGCGGTGGCCTTCCTGCCGCGGCTGGTCCAGCGGATGCGCGGGCCCTCCGAGTGGGTGGATGCCGCGGAGCTGGCCCGGCGCCTGGAGGGGGGCGAGCCGCCGGTGGTGGTGGACGTGCGCGGCCCCGACGAGTTCGAGGGCGAGCTCGGCCACATCGACGGTGCCCTCAACCTGCCCCTGGACGAGCTGGAGGGCCGGCTGGACGAGATCCCGGCGGACCGGCCCCTGGCCCTGGTCTGCAAGACCGACCGCCGCTCCCTGACCGCGGCGCGGCAACTGCGCACCCGGGGCTTTCCCGAGGTGGCCGTGGTCCGGGGCGGCATGACTGCCTGGCGGGCCGGCGAGGGGGCCCCTTCCGGCCGCGGATGATCCATACTGAGGCGCGACCCGCTCAGAACAACAAGGAGCCTGCCATGAAGAACGTCCGCATCCCGGCCCTGGCCGCGACCCTGGCACTGCCCCTGGCAGCGATGGCCGAGCCCCAGAACAACGACCACGCCCTGGAAGGGGTGGAGAACGGCGATGTCATCTGGGATATCACCCTCTCCAAGCCGGCGCAGCTCACCGGCCAGATGGGCGTGATCCGCGAGACCTACCACGACCTGCAGGAGAACGGCATCGAGCCGCGCATGGTGCTGGCCTTCCACGGCCGCAACGTCCACTTCCTCACCGAGGACCTGGAGTCCGTGCCGCTGGAGGAGGTCGACCAGGTGGAGCAGTTCAACCAGGCCCTGGACAAGCTCCTGGCCCTGGACGGCGTTCGCGTCGAGGCCTGCGCCATTGCCACCCGCGTCTACGGCGCCGATCGCGGCGCCATCCGCGACGACGTAGAGGTGGTGGGCAACACCTACGTCTCCAATATCGGCTACACCCAGAAGGGGTACTCCATCATCGGGATCCGGTGAGGGGAGTCCGGGAGGACCCATGCACGCCACACTCCATCGCCTGCAGCGCTCGGACTTCCCGGCCATCCGCCGGGGGGCGCTGGAGACCCTGCAGGTCAACCTGGGCTACCAGTGCAACCAGGCCTGTCTCCACTGCCACGTCAACGCCGGCCCCAAGCGTACGGAGATGATGAGCGCGGAGACGGTGGATACCGTCATCGCCTTCCTGGAGGCCAGCGGGGTGCGGGAGCTGGATCTCACCGGCGGCGCCCCGGAGCTCCACCCGGAGTTCCGGCGGCTGGTGGTCGCGGCCCGGGAGCGGGGCGTCCACGTCCGCGACCGCTGCAACCTCACCATCCTCCTGGAGCCCGGCCACGAGGACCTGGCCGACTTCCTGGCCGACCACGACGTGGAGGTGGTCGCCTCCCTGCCCTGCTACGAGGCGGAGAACGTCGACGCCCAGCGCGGCGAGGGGGTCCACGACGGCAGCATCCGGGCCCTGCGGCTGCTCAACCAGCGAGGCTACGGCAGCGGGGACGGTCGCCACCGGCTGGACCTGGTCTACAACCCCGGCGGCCCCCATCTGCCGCCGGAGCAGGGGGCGCTGGAGGCGGCCTATCGTGAGGAGCTGCAGGGGCGCTTCGGGATCGTCTTCGACCACCTCCTGGCCCTGGCCAACCTCCCCATCCAGCGCTTCGGCTCCACCCTGGTAAGCCGGGGCCAGTTCGACGACTACATGGCGCTGTTGCGCGGTTCCCACCGCGACGAGAACCTGGCGGCGGTAATGTGCCGCAGCCTCATCAGCGTCGACTGGCAGGGGCAGGTCTACGACTGCGACTTCAACCAGATGCTGGGCCTCCACCTGGGCGGGGGCGGGCCGGTCCACCTGGCCGACCTGCTCCAGCGCGATCTCGCCGGCGAGCCCATCGCCGTGGCGGACCACTGCTACGGCTGCACCGCCGGCCAGGGTTCCTCCTGCGGGGGCGCCCTGGCCGCCGGCTGAATGCGGCTGTCGGTGGTCATCCCCGCCCGCAACGAGGCGGCGGCACTGCCGGCACTCCTCGCCGACCTGGCGCCGCTGCGCGCCGCCGGCGGGGAGGTCATCGTGGTCGACGGCGGCAGCGTCGACGGCACCCCGGACCTTGCGCGGACCGGCGCGGACCGGGTCCTCACCGCCGATGGTGGCCGGGCCGGCCAGATGGCGGCCGGCGTGGCGGCGGCCAGCGGGGAGCTGCTCTGGTTCCTCCACGCCGATACCCGGCTGCCGGCGGGGGCGGAGGCGGCGCTGCGGTCCGCGGTGGCCGCCGGCCGACGCTGGGGGCGATTCGACGTCCGCCTCTCCGGTCGCCGGCCGATCTTCCGCGTCATCGCCGCCCTCATGAATCGCCGCTCCTGCCTCACCGGCATCGCCACCGGCGATCAGGGGATCTTCGTCACCCGCGCGGCCCTCACCGCCGTGGGCGGCTGGCCGGCGCTGCCGCTCATGGAGGATGTGGAGCTCTCCCGCCGCCTGCGGCGCCGGGCCGGCTGGCCGGCCTGCCTGCGGCCGGCGCTGACCACCGCCAGCCGCCGCTGGGAGGAGGGCGGGGTGGCCCGGACCATCCTGCTCATGTGGGGGCTGCGGCTGGCCTTCTTCCTGGGCGTGCCGGCGCGGAGACTGGCGGCGTGGTATCGATGACCGGTCCGCGCCTGCAACTCTTCGCCCGCGCCCCGGTGGCGGGGGCGGCCAAGACGCGCCTCATACCGGCGCTGGGAGCGGCGGGTGCGGCCCATGTCCATCACCGGCTGCTGCAGCGTACCCTGGAAGTGGCGGAGCGGGCAGCCGCGCGCATCCCTGGCCTGGAGGCGGAGCTCTGGTGCCATCCCGATATTGACCACCCGGTCTTCCGGGCGGCGGAAGCGCGGGGATTCCGGCTACGTCAGCAGGCCGGCAACGACCTGGGCGAGCGCATGGCCGGCGCTCTGGAATCGGCCCTGGAGGAGGGCGCTCCGGCGGCGGTCCTGGTGGGCAGCGATTGCCCGGGCCTCACCGCCGAACCGGTCGCCGCGGCTTTCGCCGAAATGGCTGCCGGGGCGGATGCTGTCCTGGGTCCCGCCGTCGATGGCGGGTACTATCTCGTGGGTCTGCGCCGGCCGGCCCGGGCGCTCTTTACCGGGATCCCCTGGGGCGGCCCGGAAGTGGCGGCGGCCACCCGGGCGCGGGCTGCGGCCGCCGGCCTGAGGCTGGCCGAGGTGGCCACGCTGCAGGACCTGGATACGCCGGCGGACCTGGCCGCCTTCCCGGAACTCATCACCACGGAGGAACCATGAACTGGCTCGACCGCCAATCCCTGCCCCTGATCCTGCTTATCGCCCTGACCCTGGGGCTGGCTCCCTTCATTCCGGAGCCGCATCTGTGGCAGAAGCTGAAGATGCTCTCGGCCGGCGAACTCTCGCGGCCCCTGGACATCTTCGACCTGGTGCTCCACGGCGCCCCGTGGATGCTGCTGGCGGCCAAGCTCGGGCGCATGGCCGGGGTGGCGACCTTCCACCGCGGCTGAACCCATCGAACCCGGACGGGGAGGTGCACAGGATGGCTGATGAAACGGAACGCGCCCTGGTCTTCGTCTACAACGCCGACAGCGGGCTCTTCAATACCGTGGCCGACATCGGCCACAAGCTCTTCTCGCCGCAGACCTACCAGTGCGACCTCTGCCGGATCACCTACGGCCTGTTCAGCGTCCGCGAGGAGTGGCAGGCCTTCGTGCAGGGGCTGCCACTGGCCGCGGAGTTCCTCCACCGCGACCAGTTCCGCGAGCAGTACGGGGAGCCGCCGGTAGGGCTGCCGGCGGTCTTCGTGCGCGAGGGTGCAGCGCTGACGCCGTGCCTGGAACCGGAGGCGCTGGCGGCCTGCGCGGATGTCGCCGCCCTGGAGACGGCCATCCGGGAGCACTGCCTGGCGGGCTAACTCGGCCGGCGGCCGAACTGGCCGGCGATGAGGTCCTTGAGGGCGTCGTTGCGGACCTCCAGCGGGTCGCTGGTGGCCTCCGCCTCGCCGGTGGCCTGGGGGGCCGTGGCGGGTTCCCCCTCTGCGACGCCATCATCGCCCAGCCGGCGCGCCGCCGCCCGCTGCAGGGCCTCGCCCAGGGCCGAGCCCTCGGCGTGGCGGGTGTGGGCCAGCAGGGATTCGGAGATGGCGCGCGCCTGCCGGACGGTCTCGGGGTCGGCGCTGGTGCGCTCGTGCAGGGAGCGGCTGGCCGGCCGACTGACCTCCAGCGTGCTCATCACCTCCCGGGCGCGCTCCGGGATGGGCTCGTCGGGGACGTGGTCCAGGATGGGCTTGTCCGCGATCCGTTCCCGGCGCGGGGTGGCCGGGCGCGGCTCGGGCCGGCTGGGGCGCGGGCGCCGGGGCTGCTGCTGGCTCGTCCGGCGGCGCTGCGGCTGCTGGGCCTTCGCCGGCTCCTCGCCCCGGGTGGGCTGTTCCGCCTGGCGGATGTCCAGCTGGGTGAAGCCGAGGCTGGCCAGGCTCTGGAGGTGCTTGCGGGTGAGCTGGACCCCGGCGCGCAGAAGGACCCGCTGGTTGGCCCCCATGACGGGGCTGGCCAGCACCATGCCGGGTCGGACCTGTTCCAGGGACATCCGGGCCATGACGATCTCCGCGTTCGTGACCCTTGGGAGTCTAGCAGCTTGCCGAAGGGATGTCCGCCGTGCGCTGCCCCTGGGGGCCGCCCCTGGGGTAGACTGGGATAAAGAAGGAAGCAGGAGAGGAACATTACATGGCAGGACAGTCGGATCCCGGCGGCGAGACGCCTCCCAAGCAGCGATTGCTGGAGTGCTTTGCCCGGGTGGCCAAGGCCATGGCCAGCCCCCAGCGGCTGGATATTCTGGAGGCGCTGGCCCAGGGGGAGCACAGCGTAGAGGCGCTGGCGCAGGCCATCGGCGCCCCCAAGGCCAATACCTCCCATCATCTCCAGGTCCTCCGGGAGGGCGGGCTCGTCAATGTTCGCCGGGCGGGGGTCCAGGCCTTCTATCGCCTCAGTGACGAGGAGGAGATCGTCGGTGTCCTGAACGGCCTGCGCCGGATCGCCGAGGAGCAGCTCGCCGAGGTGAACCGGATCGTCCGCGAGGCCTTTGAGAGTCGGGATCCGCTGACCCCCGTGAGCCACGATGAGCTCATGGAGCGGGCCCGCGAGGGCGACGTCACGGTGATCGATGTCCGGCCCGACGAGGAGTACCGCGCCGGCCACATCGAGGGGGCGGTCAACGTCCCCCTGGAGGAGCTGGATGACCGCCTGGCCGAGCTGCCGCGGGACCGGGAGGTGGTCGCCTACTGTCGCGGCCCCTACTGCATGCTCGCCTTCGAGGCGGTGGAACGCCTGCGCCAGCAGGGCTACCAGGTCCGTCGACTGGAGGCCGGCTATCCGGAGTGGAATGCCGCCCATCTACCGGTGGCGCGGGGTGAATGAACCCCGCTGCCACGACCCTGTCCCCAGCGCCCGGGAGGGCCTCCCATGAACTACCTCTTCATCCTCAATGACAGCCCCTACGGCTCCGAGCGCACCTTCAACGCCGTCCGCCTGGCGGAGTCCCTGATCCGGCAGGAGGGCAACGCGGTCCGCCTCTTCCTCATGGGGGATGCCGCCGTCGCCGGCCACGGCGGGCAGAAGGTGCCCAAGGGCTACTACAACCTCCAGCAGATGCTCTCCATCGTCGTCCGCCACGGTGGCGAGATCGGCGTCTGCGGCACCTGCATGGATGCCCGCGGCATCAAGGCGGAGGAACTCTTCGAAGGGGCCCATCGCAGCACCATGGACGAACTCACCCAGTGGACCACCGCCGCCGAAAAGGTCCTGGTCTTCTAGGCGGAGCAGCGAGGGCCCTAGAGCGCCGCCCGCCCGGCGCAATCCCGGGCGAACTGGGCGGCCACGCGGCCGGAGCGCGAGCCCCGCTCCAGGGCGAAGCGCAGCGCCTCCTCGTGGCGGTCCGCGTCCGCCTCCAGGCCGTGGTGGAGCAGCCAGTGGTCCACCGCGGTCAGGTACTCCTCCTGGGAGAAGGGGTGGAAGGGCACCCAGAGGCCGAAGCGCTCGGACAGGGCGATCTTCTCGTCGGTGGCCTCCGCCGGGTGGATCTCGCCGTCGACCATCCGGGCCTGGCGGTTCTCCTCCATGCTCTCCGGCAGCAGGTGGCGCCGGTTGGAGGTGGCGTGGATGAGGACGTTGGCCGGCGGGGCCGCCAGGGAGCCGTCCAGGGCGACCTTGAGCGCCTTGTAGCCGCGCTCGTCGGCGTCGAAGGAGAGGTCGTCACAGAAGACGATGAAGCGGTAGGGCTCGGCCGCCAGCCCCTCGACGATGGCCGGGAGGTGGACGAGGTCGGCCTTGTCCACCTCCACCAGGCGCAGGCCGCGCTCCCGGTAGGCGGTGAGCAGCCCCTTGATGAGGCTGGACTTGCCGGTGCCCCGGGCGCCCCAGAGCAGGGCATTGTTGGCCGGGGCGCCGGCCAGGAACTGCTCGGCGTTGCCGGTGAGCCGGGCGATGGCCTCGTCCACGCCGCGCAGGTCGGCGAGGTTCACCGGGTCGGGGCGGGTGATCGCCTCCAGGTGGCCGCCGCCGGCGGGGTGGGGGCGCCAGCGCGCCGCCGGCGTGGCGGCCCAGTCCACCGGCTCCGGCGCCGGCGGCAGCCAGGCCTCCGCCCGCTCCAGGACCCGGGCGGCGCGGTCGAGGAACTCGTCCAGCTCCACGGTCTCAGCCCTGGAGGCGGCGGTACTTGATCCGTTCCGGCTGGTCGGCCTCGCTGCCCAGCCGGCGCCGGCGGTCGGCCTCGTAGTCGGCGAAGTTGCCCTCGAACCACTCCACGTGGGAGTCGCCCTCGAAGGCGAGGATGTGGGTGGCGATGCGGTCCAGGAACCAGCGGTCGTGGGAGGTCACCACCACGCAGCCGGGGAACTCCAGCAGGGCCTCTTCCAGGGCGCGCAGGGTCTCCACGTCCAGGTCGTTGGTGGGCTCGTCCAGGAGCAGGACGTTGCCGCCGGAGCGCAGGAGCTTGGCCAGGTGGACGCGGTTGCGCTCGCCGCCGGATAGCTCGCCGATGCGCTTCTGCTGGTCGGTGCCCTTGAAGTTGAACTTGCCCACGTAGGCGCGGGACTGCACCTCGTAGTCGCCCACCTTGATGATGTCCTGGCCCTCGCTGATCTCCTCCCAGACCGTCTTCTCCGGGTCCAGGGTGTCGCGGGACTGGTCCACGTAGGCGAGATCCACGGTGTCACCGACGTCGAAGGAGCCGTCATCGGGCTGCTCCTGGTCCACCAGCATGCGGAAGAGGGTGGTCTTGCCGGCGCCGTTGGGGCCGATGACGCCGACGATGCCCCCCGGCGGCAGGCGGAAGGTGAGGTCGTCGATGAGCAGGGTGTCACCGAAGCCCTTGCGCACGTGGTCCGCCTCGATGACCTTGTCGCCCAGGCGCGGACCCGGCGGGATGTAGAGCTGCCGGGTCTCGTTGCGCTTCTGGTACTCCTGGGAGGCCAGCTCGTCGAAGCGCTGCAGACGGGCCTTGTTCTTGGCCTGGCGCCCCTTGGGATTGGACTTCACCCACTCCAGCTCTTCCTTCATGGCGCGGCGGCGGGCGTTCTCCTGCTTCTCCTCCTGCTCCAGGCGCTTCTCCTTGGCCTCGAGCCAGGCGGAGTAGTTGCCCTCGAAGGGGATGCCGCGACCGCGGTCCAGCTCCAGGATCCAGCCGGCGACGTTGTCCAGGAAGTAGCGGTCGTGGGTCACTGCCACCACGGTGCCCTGGAACTCGCCCAGGAAGCGCTCCAGCCAGGCCACCGACTCGGCGTCCAGGTGGTTGGTGGGCTCGTCCAGCAGGAGCATGTCCGGCTTGGAGAGCAGCAGCTTGCACAGCGCCACCCGGCGGCGCTCGCCGCCGGAGAGGTTGTTCACGTCGGCATCCCAGGGCGGCAGGCGCAGGGCCTCGGCGGCGATCTCCAGGGTGCGGTCCAGCTCCCAGGCCCCGGCGGCGTCGATCTTGTCCTGCAGCTCGGCCTGCTCGGCCATGAGCGCCTCGAAGTCGGCCTCGGGATCGGCGAACTGCTCGGAGACGGCGTTGAAGCGGTCCACCAGCGCCTTGAGCTCGCCCACGCCCTCCTCGACGTTGCCGCGCACGTCCTTCTCCGGGTCCAGCTGCGGCTCCTGGGAGAGGTAGCCGATGCGGATCCCCGGCTGCGGGCGCGCCTCGCCCTCGTACTCGGTGTCCTCGCCGGCCATGATGCGCAGCAGGCTCGACTTGCCGGAGCCGTTGAGACCGAGCACACCGATCTTCGCCCCCGGGAAGAAGGAGAGCGAGATGTCCTCGAGAATGGTCTTGCCGGGCGGCACGACCTTGCTCACCCGGTTCATCGTATAGACGTACTGCGCCATGGTTCGCTCGAAGCTCCGCTGGGCTGAGGTGGAAAGGTCGCGATTGTAACAGATGCCCGCCGGGGGCTAGCGAGCGCGCTCCATGTCCGAGCGCAGGAAGGCCATCACCTGGGTGCGATAGACCAGGGCGATCAACAGGGCCAGCCAGCCGGTGGCAGCGAGGTCCCAGAGGTCCTTGGCGGCGGCGTAGCTGGCGGGGGCCAGGCCGGCGAAGAAGAACGCCGCGGCGGCGTGGCCCAGGGCGTAGGCCGCGTGGAGGCGTTTGTTCCGGCGATTGGAGCCCTCGACCACGTACCAGAGACCGATGGTGGCGTGCCAGAGGGCGACGAAGGTGAAGACGGTGGCGAACAGCGAGGGGCCCACGGCCAGTTCCGCCCGTAGCTTCGCGTTCAGCGGGTCTTCGGCGAGGTCGCCGATGGCCAGCGCCGCCAGCAGCCAGGCGGAGACGCCGATCCGGAAGAGGTCGATGAAGTAGAGCGCCAGGATCCGGCGCGGGCTGCTGCCGCCATCCGCGGGTCGGGTCTCCCCCTCCTGGAGGGCGAGGTGGGTCTTGTAGGCGAGGACATCGTAGGCGATGAAGGCGATGGCCAGGAGCAGCAGCACCAGTCGTTTCCAGAGTTCGGGGTCGCCGAGGAGTTCCGGGTACTCGAGGATCAGGCGGATGTAGTTGAAGGAGAGCAGCAGCAGGCCGATGGCGATGACATCGCTCAGCAGACCGTTGATGGTGCCGGCCACGCGCTGGGCATAGTAGGGGTCGGAGAGGCGATGGGGGTCGGACATGGTCGCGGCGAACCTCGTTAGACCAGGGGCGGCTCGTCGTCGTCCCCGGCCCAGTCGGAGAGGGCGTTGCTGGAGGCCTCCACCTGCTCCGCCTCGTCGGGCCCCTCGAACCGGGCGATGTGGTAGAGGGCGTCGCCCTCGTAGGCCAGGGGCATGTTGAGCCGGCCGATGATGACCCCCGACCAGGGGGCCTCGATGCGCTCCTCGCGCACCCCGAAGGGGTCGGCGATGATGCCCAGGGTGCTGCCGCGGTGGACCCGAGCGCCCAGGGCGGTGGTGGAGCGCAGGATCCCGCTCTGGGGGGCGCGGACCCAGCCGGAGGTCCGCGCCACCACCGGCTCGGTGGTCTTCTTCCGACGGCGGGTGGAGGGCGGGAGCATGCCCAGCTTGCGCATGACCTCGATGATCCCGGAGACCCCGGCGCGCACCGAGGGCTCCTCGAAGCGCAGGGCCTCGCCGGCCTCGTAGAGGAGGATGGGGACATCCGCATCGGCGGCGGCCTGGCGCAGGGAGCCGTCGCGCAGGTCGGAGTTGAGCACCATGGGGGTGCCGAAGGTCAGCGCCAGGTCGCGGGTCTCCGGGTCGTCCAGGTTGGCCCGGATCTGGGGCAGGTTGCTGCGGTGGAGGGCGCCGGTATGCAGGTCGATGCCGTGGGTGGAATTGGCCACCACCTCGTTCATGAACAGGTGCGCCAGCCGGGCCGCCAGGGAGCCCTTCTCCGAACCGGGGAAGCTGCGGTTGAGGTCGCGCCGGTCGGGGAGGTAGCGGGTGCGGTCGATGAAGCCGTGGACGTTGACCACCGGCACCGCCATGAGCGTCCCGCGCAGCCGGCGCAGGAGGCTGTTGCCCAGCAGTCGGCGGATGATCTCCACGCCGTTGATCTCGTCGCCGTGGATGGCCGCCGAGACGAAGAGCCGCGGCCCGTCCTTGCGGCCGCGGACCACGTGGACCGGGACATTGATGGGGGCGTGGGTGTAGAGGCGGCCGGCGGGGAGTTCGACCGTGGTCCGCCGGCCGGGGGGGATGGTGGTCCCGTTGATGACCAGCGGGGTGCTCACCCCCGCCGGCCCTTGGTGCGCGTCCGGTTGGGGGCGGCGTTTTTCTCGATGAAGCTGAAGATCTGGCCGGCGACGTCCTTGTGGGTGGCCGCCTCGATCCCCTCCAGGCCCGGGGAGGAGTTCACCTCCATGACCACCGGGCCGTGGTTGGAGCGCAGGATGTCCACGCCCGCCACGTTGAGGCCGATGGCCTTGGCCGCGCGCACGGCGGTGGCGCGCTCCTCCGGCGTGATGCGCACCAGGGTGGCATTGCCGCCGCGGTGGAGGTTGGAGCGGAACTCGCCCTCCTTGGCCTGGCGCTTCATGGAGGCCACCACCTTGCCGGCTACCACCAGGCAGCGGATGTCGGCGCCGCCGGCCTCCTTGATGTACTCCTGCACCATGATGTTGGCGCGCAGCCCCATGAAGGCCTCGATGATGGATTCGGCGGTCTTGCGCGTCTCCGCCAGGACCACGCCGATCCCCTGGGTCCCCTCCAGCAGCTTGATGACCAGGGGGGCGCCGCCGACCATGGTGATGAGGTCCTGGACATCGTCCGGCGAGTGGGCGAAGCCGGTCACTGGCAGGCCGATCCCCTCGCGGGAGAGGAGCTGCAGGGAGCGCAGCTTGTCCCGGGAGCGGGCGATGGCCACGGATTCGTTCACCGGGAAGACCCCCATCATCTCGAACTGGCGCATGAGCGCCGTGCCGTAGAAGGTGATGGAGGAGCCGATCCGCGGGATCACGGCGTCAAAGCCGGTGAGGTTCTCTCCCTTGTAGTGGATCTCCGGCCGGTGCGAGGTGATGTTCATGTAGCACCGGAGGGTGTCGATGACCCGGACCTCGTGGCCGCGTTCACGGCCGGCCTCCACCAGGCGCCGGGTGGAGTAGAGGCTGGAGCGGCGGGAGAGGATGGCGATCTTCAAGTCGAATGGTCCTGGCGGTAAGGGCTGGGCGTTTCCGGGGCGTCCTGAGTCGCTTCGTCCGGCCCCGTATGGGGCGGGCCGGCGAGGTAGGAGGCCCCGGGATCCACGTGGATGATGCCACGCATGGCGGTCCGGCCCAAGAGCATGCGAAAACGCATGCTGTCGCGGACTGTGAGGGTGATCTCCACCGGCCAGCAGCGGTCGCCGAGGACCAGGGGGGTCTCGATGACGTAGCGCCACTCGCCGTGGCCACCGGAGTCGGTGACCCAGCGCTGATCCACCAGCGGGGCGCTGGACCAGACCACCCGGCTCTCGGGGCCCTGGTCGGGATGGAGGCCGAAGTGGACCCAGCTGCCCTGGTCCGTCTCCTCGGTGGTCAGCTCGAAGGCGTGGAGTGCCGAGGTCCGGGCGCCGGTATCCACCTTGGCCTTGATGGCGTCGACTCCCAGTCGGGGGAGGGCAAGCCATTCGCGCCAGCCGACGACGAGCGCCTCGCTTGGCGCCACGGTCGGGGTGGGGGATGATGGGTCGGTCGCATGAGTCACGGCCGCTTTATGCGACAGCCGCGCCGGCGGGTCAATGCCTGGGCTTGCGGTGAAGCGCCGACCAAACCGCCTACACTGGGCGAGAGAGCGAGGTGAGTAATGGCAGCGGTCTGTCTCTACGACGGCGACGAAATCGGGCGCTACGGCTTTCCGGGGGAGCACCCTTTCCACCAGGGGCGGCTGAACCGCTTCATGGATGGGGTGCGCTTCGCCGGGCTGGATGCCTGGGTGCGCCTGCGGGACGCCGAACCCGCCTCGCCCGCGGTGCTGGAGCGCTTCCACACGGCGGCCCATATCGAGCGGGTGCGGGCGGCCTCCGAGAGCGGCGAGGGCTTTCTGGACGGGGGCGACACCCCGGCCTGGAACGGGATCTACGAGGCCGCGGCCACCGTGGTCGGCGCCGCCGTGGACGCCACCGGCCGGCTCATGGACGGCACCTGCCGCCGCGCCTTCGTCCCCATCGGCGGGCTCCACCACGCCGGCCGCGATGCCGCCTCCGGCTTCTGCGTCTTCAACGATGCCGGCGTGGTCATCGCTACCCTGCTGGCGGAGTACGGCCTGGAGCGCATCGCCTACGTGGATATCGACGCCCACCACGGCGACGGCGTCCAGTACGCCTTCGATGACGATCCCCGCGTCTGGACCGCCGATATCCACGAGGACGGGGCTCACAACTTTCCCGGCACCGGCCACCGCCACGAGACGGGCACCGGGGCCGCCGAGGGGACCAAGCTCAACCTGCCGTTGAAGCCCGGGGCGGGGGACGCCGAGTTCCATGCCGCCTGGGAGGCGGTGGAGGAGCACCTGGAGCGGGCGCGCCCCCAGTTCGTCCTCTTCCTGTGTGGCGTGGACAGCCTGCGCGGCGATCCCCTGGCCCATCTCGCCTTCACCCCGGCGGCCCATCGCCACGCCACCCGGCGGCTGGCGGATCGGGCCGATGAACTGGGCCACGGCCGCCTCCTGGCCCTGGGCGGCGGCGGCTATTTCGATCCCAATATCGCCGCCGGCTGGCGCGCCGTGCTGGAGGCCCTGCTGGGGCACTGAACAGGAGGCCATGAAGAACGGGGGCATTTGCGTTATCATGGAGGGTCACGCGGCCGCATCCCCCGTTGGCGGGGACGCGCCGCCGCCTACCGCGAGCCAAGCCCGCAGGCGCGCGAACTCAAAGACACGCAGACGAAACGCGGGCGCAACCGCGAAGGATCCCCCATGTTCAAGAACGATATGAAGATTGCCGGTTTCGACGATGACCTCTTTAATGCCATGGAGGCCGAGCGCACCCGGCAGGAAGAGCACATCGAGCTCATCGCCTCCGAGAACTATGCCAGCCCCCGGGTCATGGAGGCCCAGGGCTCCGCGCTGACCAACAAGTACGCCGAGGGCTACCCGGGCAAGCGCTACTACGGCGGCTGCGAGCACGTGGACATCGTCGAGCAGCTGGCCATCGACCGCGCCAAGCAGCTCTTCGGCGCCGACTACGCCAACGTCCAGCCCCACTCCGGCTCCCAGGCCAACGCCGCCGTCTACATGGCGCTCTGCCAGCCCGGCGACACCGTCCTGGGCATGAGCCTGGACGCCGGCGGCCACCTGACCCACGGCGCCAAGCCGAACTTCTCCGGCAAGATCTACAACGCCGTGCAGTACGGCATCACCGACGAGGGCTACCTCGACTACGACGAGATCGAGCGCCTGGCCGTCGAGAACAAGCCGAAGATGATCGTCGGCGGCTTCTCCGCCTACTCCCGCGAGGTGGACTGGGCCCGCTTCCGCGCCATCGCCGACAAGGTCGGTGCCTGGCTGCTGGTGGACATGGCCCACGTCGCCGGCCTGGTGGCCGCCGGGGTCTACCCGAGCCCCATGGAGTACGCCGACGTGGTGACCTCCACCACCCACAAGACCCTGCGCGGTCCGCGCGGCGGCATCATCCTGGCCAAGTCCAACCCGGACCTGGAGAAGAAGCTCAACTCCCTGATCTTCCCCGGTACCCAGGGCGGCCCCCTGATGCACGTCATCGCCGCCAAGGCGGTGGCCTTCAAGGAGGCGCTGGAGCCGGACTACAAGGCCTACCAGCAGCAGGTCGTCGACAACGCCCGCGCCATGGCGCAGGTGTTCGTGGAGCGCGGCTTCCGCATCGTCTCCGGCGGCACCGACAACCACCTCTTCCTGGTGGACCTCACGCCCAAGGAGCTCACCGGGAAGGACGCCGACGCCGCCCTGGGTCGCGCCAACATCACGGTGAACAAGAACGCCGTGCCCAACGATCCGCAGTCCCCCTTCGTCACCAGCGGCATCCGCATCGGCACGCCGGCCATCACCACCCGCGGCTTCGGCGAGGCCGAGTCCAAGGAGCTGGCTACCTGGATGTGTGACGTCATCGACAACATGGGTGACGAGGCCACCATCCAGTCCGTGAAGGAGAAGGTGCTGGAGATCTGCGGGCGCTTCCCCGTCTACGGCAACTGATCGGGGCCGGGAGCCGCGATGCGCTGCCCCTTCTGCGGTGCCGCCGATACCCGCGTGGTGGACTCGCGCCTCGCCCAGGAGGGCGATGCGGTCCGCCGGCGACGGGCCTGCGGGGAGTGTGGTGAGCGCTTCACCACCTTCGAGACCGCCGAGCTGACCATGCCGCGCATCGTCAAGCGTGACGGCTCCCGGGAGACCTTCGACGAGGCCAAGCTCCGCGCCGGGATCCAGCACGCCCTGGAGAAGCGGCCCGTGGGGGCGGACGAGGTGGAAGCGGCCGTGGGCCGGATCACCCGTCAGCTCCACAGCCGCGGGGAGCGCGAGGTCTCGGCGGACCTGCTGGGCGAGTGGGTCATGGACGAACTCCGGGCCATGGACCACGTCGCCTACGTCCGCTTCGCCTCCGTCTATCGCAGCTTTGAGGATATCCGCGCCTTCCGCGAGACCATCGATCGGCTCGAGCGGGGGGAGGATGGCTGACACCCCCTTCAGCGCCGCCGACCACGCCTTCATGACCCGGGCCCTGCGCCTGGCCGAGGGCGGGCTCCGGACCACCGATCCCAATCCGCGGGTGGGGTGTGTCCTGGTCCGCAGCGGCGAGGTGGTGGGGGAGGGCTGGCATCTGCGTGCCGGTGAACCCCACGCCGAGGTCCGCGCCCTGGAGGCGGCCGGCGAGTCGGCCCACGGGGCCACGGCCTACGTCACCCTGGAGCCCTGTGCCCACCACGGCCGGACCCCGCCCTGTGCCGAGGCCCTGGCCCGGGCCGGGGTGGCCCGGGTGGTGGCGGCCATGGAGGATCCCAATCCGCAGGTGGCCGGCCAGGGCCTGGAAAGGCTGAAGGTGGCCGGGGTGGAGACGGCCAGCGGCCTCATGGAGGGGCCTGCACGGACCCTCAACCCCGGCTTCATCCGGCGGATGCAGACCGGCCGCCCCCATGTGCGGTTGAAGATGGCGGCCAGCCTGGATGGGCGGACCGCCCTGGCCTCCGGCGAGAGCCAGTGGATTACCGGCCAGGCGGCCCGGACCGACGTCCATGGGCTGCGGGCGCGCAGCTCGGCGGTGGTCACCGGCATCGGCACCGTTCTGGCCGACGATCCCCGGCTGACGGCGCGAGTGGAGGACGCGGTGGCCCAGCCCCTGCGGGTGGTCCTGGATCCCCACCTCGCCCTGCCGCCGGAGGCCGCCCTGCTGCGCGAACCCGGCCGGACCCTGGTGGTGGCCGCCGCCGGCGGCGATGGCCAGGCCGATGACGGGGCGGAGGCGGCCCTGGTGGCCGCCGGGGCGGAGGTCATCCGCCTCCCGGCCCACGGCGGGACCATCCGTCTGGGGCCGCTGCTGGACCACCTGGGGGCCGAGGAGCAGGTCAACGAACTCCTGGTGGAGACCGGCGCCACCCTGGCCGGTGCCTTCCTGGAGGCCGGCCTGTGGGACGAGCTGGTCCTTTACCAGGCCCCGCACCTGCTGGGCGACGCCGCCCGGGGCCTCTTCCGCCTGCCGGAGCCGGCCTCCATGGCGGAGCGGACCACGCTCCGGGTGGTGGAGCGGCGGATGTTCGGGGATGACCAGCGGCTGTGGATCCGTCGGGAGGAGGGCTGACATGTTTACCGGGATCGTCACGGCCGTGGGCCGCATCGAATCCATGGAGCCGCGGGGCGGCGACCGCCGGGTGACCGTGGCCACCGGGGAGCTGGATACCGCCGACCTGGCGGTGGGCGACTCCGTGGCGGTCAACGGCGTCTGCCTCACGGCGGTGGAGGCGGGGCGCGAGCGCTTCGTCGCCGACGTCTCCGGGGAGACCCTGGCGAACACCGCCCTGGGGGAACTTGCCGCCGGCTCGCCGGTGAACCTGGAGAAGGCGCTGCTGCCCACCACCCGCCTGGGCGGCCACCTCGTCAGCGGCCACGTGGACGGTGTCGCCCGGGTCCTGGAGCGGGCCCCGGAGGGGCGGAGCGAGCGCTTCCGCCTGGAGGCACCGGCGGAGCTGGCGCGCTACCTGGCGCGCAAGGGCTCGGTCTGCCTGGACGGGGTCAGCCTCACGGTGAACGCCGTGGACGGGGCCCGCTTCGACCTGAACATCGTCCCCCACACCCTGGCGGCGACCACCCTGGACGGCTGGACCACCGGCTCCCGGGTGAACATCGAGGTGGACCTGGTGGCGCGCTACCTGGAGCGGCTGCTCCTGGGCGAGGCCGCCGCCGACCCCGACGCGGGCATCGATCGCGCCTTCCTCGCCGAGCACGGCTTCCTGGGCGGCTGATCGCCCTTGCCCCGCCCCCCCGACCGCACGGATACTTGGCCCCATGCCGCTGGATAATACCGAAGCCATCATCGACGACCTCCGCCAGGGGCGGATGGTGGTCATCATGGATGACGAGGATCGCGAGAACGAGGGCGATCTCGTCATGGCCGCCTCCTGGGTCCGCCCGGAGGACATCAACTTCATGGCCCGCTACGGCCGCGGGCTCATCTGCCTGACCCTGAGCGAGGAGCGCTGCCGGCAGCTCAAGCTGCCGCTGATGGTCAGCGACAACAACCCCGGCGAGGCGACCAACTTCACCGTCTCCATCGAGGCGGCGGAGGGGGTGACCACCGGGATCTCCGCCGCCGACCGGGCGGTGACGGTGCGCGCCGCCGTCGCCCCCGACGCCGGCCCGGACGACCTGGTTCAGCCCGGCCACATCTTCCCGCTCATGGCCCAGCCCGGCGGGGTCCTCACCCGGGCCGGCCATACCGAGGCGGGCTGTGACCTGGCCCGGCTGGCCGGGCTGGAACCGGCCTCGGTCATCGTCGAGATCCTCAAGGAGGACGGCTCCATGGCCCGGCGCCCGGACCTGGAGGCCTTCGCCGAGGAGCACGGCCTGAAGATGGGGACCATCGCGGATCTCATCGAGTACCGCCTGCGCAACGAGAAGACCGTGGAGCGGGTGGCGGAGACCACCATGCCCACCGCCCACGGCGACTTCCGCATGGTGGCCTACCGTGATACCACCGACGGCCGGCTCCACTGGGCGCTGGTCCGCGGCGAGCCTGACCCCGAGCAGTCCACCCTGGTGCGCGTCCACGTCCAGGACGGACTCTGCGACACCGTCCTCGGCCGGCGGCCGGAGTGCGGCTGGCCCCTGGACGATGCCCTGGCGCGGATCGCCGAGGCCGAGAGCGGTGTCGCCGTGATCCTGCGGCCGCCGGAGGACGAGAGCGCGCTGCTGCACCGGGTCCAGGACTGGGAGCTGCGGGACCAGGGGGCCGAGGCGCCGGGCGAGGGGGGTGCCGAGGACCTGCGCACCTACGGTATCGGCGCCCAGATCCTTACCGACCTCGGCGTGCGCCGGATGCGGGTGCTGTCGGCGCCCAAGCGGCTGCACGCCCTCTCCGGCTACGGCCTGGAGGTCGTGGAATACGTGGACGGCGAGCGGCCGTCCGGGGAAACGAACAGGAGAACTGCACCATGACCATCGCCACCCACGAGGGCGGATTCGACGCCACCGGCCTGCGCTTCGGCCTCGTCGTCGGCCGCTTCAACGACTTCATCGTGGACCGCCTGCGCGGCGGGGCCGTGGACACCCTGCGCCGCCACGGCGCGCGCGAGGCGGACATGGAGGAGGTCCTGGTCCCCGGCGCCTGGGAGCTCCCCATGGCGGCGCGTCGCCTGCTGCGCGCGCGGGAGCTGGACGGCGTCATCGCCCTGGGCTGCGTCATCCGCGGCGGCACCCCCCACTTCGACTACGTTGCCGGGGAGTGCACCAAGGGGCTCGCCTCGGTCTCCATGGAGGAGGACCGGCCGGTTACCTTCGGTGTCCTCACCGTGGATACCATCGAGCAGGCCATCGAGCGGGCCGGGACCAAGGCCGGCAACAAGGGCGCCGAGGCGGCCATGGCGGCCATCGAGACGGCCAACGCCCTGCGCCAGCTGGCGCCGGAGGGCCGCGGATGAAGGCGAGCCGCGAACGACACCGCGCCCGCATGGCCGCGGTGCAAGGGCTCTATCAGTGGCAGCTCACCGGTAACACACCGCGGCAGGTGGAGGAGCACATCCTCACCACGCCGGCGGCCGACGGGGCCGACCTGGAGTACCTCCACGACCTCCTCACCGGCGTCCCCGAACACCTGGGGGCGCTGGACGAGGCCGTCTCCCCGCACATGGACCGGAGCCTCCAGTCGGTGGACCCGGTGGAGCGCGCCATCCTGCGCCTGGGTGCGTGGGAACTCATCCACCGCCCCGAGGTGCCGTGGCGGGTGGTGATCAGCGAGGCGGTGGAGCTTGCCCACCAGTTCGGGGCGGAACAGGGCCACCGCTACGTGAATGCGGTCCTCGACCGCGCCGCCCGCGAGCTGCGCAGGACCGAGATCGAGGCGACGGGAGGCGGGGCGGCCTGACCGCCCCGGCTCCGACTCTTACAGCACGGGGACCAGGGCGTAGCCGCGGTTCTGCCAGCCGATAATGGCCTGGTGGCCGGAGGGGACCGGCTGGATGCCGTCGAGGACGCTCTCCGGGTCGATGTCGAAGGCGTTCAGGGCGGTGGCGCAGATTTCCATGCGGATCCCGGCCTCGGCCAGCTCTTCCACGGTGCCCTCGATGGCCAGCAGCCGGTCGCCGTGACGGTTGGCGATCTTCTCCGGCGGCTCCTCGGTGAGCAGGCGCACCGCCGGGCCGGCGAAGACCACCACGAAGTCGGGATCGTGGCCGGCCTCGGCCAGGGCGTCGAAGTTCTTGCCCACGCCCTTGAGCATGAAGGCCGCCTTCCTGGGCTTGCCGGTGTTGAACTGGTAGACCGCCTTCGCCTGCTCCACGCCGTCGAGACCGGCGGAGGGCTGGACCGCCGCTGCGGGGGCCATCAGGCCGAAGGCGAGAAGGGCGGTGAGCAGGGAGAGGATGATGCGTGGCATGACTGCCTCCATTGCAGTTGGGGTTGCACCTCCTGTGACCGCCCGTGTTCTCGGGGGTTCACGGTGTCCCTGAGCGAATTCGACCTCATTGACCGCTATTTCGCCCATTGCGGCGCCCTCCGGCCCGATGTGGAGCTGGGTGTCGGCGACGACGCGGCCCTGCTCATCCCGGCCGCCGGCCGTCGCCTGGCCTGGGCCACCGATACCCTGGTGGCCGGTCGCCACTTCCCGGAGGGGGCGGATCCGGCCGCGGTGGGCCACAAGGCGCTGGCCGTGAACCTCTCCGACCTCGCCGCCATGGGCGCCCAGCCTGCCTGGGCCACCCTGGCCCTGACCCTGCCCGAGGCCGAGGAGGCGTGGCTCACCGGCTTCGCCGCCGGCCTCTGTGACCTCGCCACCGAGCACGAGGTAGCCCTGGTGGGCGGGGATACCACCGGTGGCCCGCTCACCGTCACCGTGGGGGTGGCCGGCTTCGTCGACCGCCCCCTGCCCCGGGGCGGGGCCCGCCCGGGGGACGGGATCTGGGTCACCGGCGAACTGGGGGGTGGCGGCATCGGCCTGGAGGTCGTCCTGGGCCGGCTCACCCCCGGCGACGCGGATGGCGAGGTCCTGCGGGAACGCTACTATCGGCCGCAGCCACGGGTGCGGGCGGGACGGGCCCTGGCCCGGCGAGCCACCGCGGCGGTGGATGTCTCCGACGGCCTGGCCGCCGATCTCGGCCACATCCTGGCCGCCAGCGGCGCGGGGGCGACCCTGGAGCTGGTCGACCTTCCTCTGGTCCCCGCCGGGGTCCGTGCCGCCGGCGAGGAGGTGGCCCGCCAGGCGGCCCTGGCCGGCGGCGATGATTACGAGCTGGTGGTGACCCTGCCACCAGCTGTGGAAGAGGAGGCGGTGGCCGCCGTCGCCGAGACCGGGGGAACCCTCACCCGCATCGGCACCATCGACCCCGAGCCCGGCCTGCGCGGGCGGGGGGCCGACGGCCACGTGGCCCTGCTGGCGGCCGGCGGCCACGATCACTTTCGGAGAGACCCATGAGCCGGACCGCCAGGCGTTCTGCCGAGGAACGACCCGCTCCGCCGTCCCCGCGACTGCTCCGGGATCCCGGCCACGCCCTGGCCCTGGGGCTGGGTAGTGGCCTTGCCCTGAAGGCGCCCGGGACCTTCGGCACGGTGGCCGCGCTTCTCCTCTGGTGGCCGCTGAGCCAGCTCTCCCTGACCGCGTATCTGGTCGCCACCCTCATCGTGGTGGTGGCCGGCGTCGGGATCTGCGGGCGCACCGGCCGGGCCCTGGGCGTCTCCGATCACCCGGCCATCGTCTGGGACGAGGTGGCCGGGTTGCTCATCGCGCTGGTCGCCGTACCGGCCGGCTGGTACTGGGTCCTGGGCGGCTTTCTGCTCTTTCGGCTCTTCGATATCGCCAAGCCGCCGCCGGTGGGCTGGCTGGACCGGAATCTGCCCGGCGGCCTGGGCGTGATGGCCGATGACGTCGCCGCCGGGCTGCTGGCCCTGGCGGTCCTGCAACTGCTGGCATGGGGGGTGGGCGCATGAGCCGCGCGCTGGGTTCGCTGCTGTTGTTACTGCTGGTTACCACTACGCAGGCGGGGGAGCCCCGGGTCTCCTGGGTGGAGGTCACCGAGGAGGTGCGAAGCTACACGGTCACCGCCGTGCTGGAGCACGACGACGAGGCGCGCTACCACTTCCTGGACGGCTGGCGGGTGACTACGCCGGAGGGGGAGGTCCTGGCCGAGCAGGACTTCAAGCATCCCCGGCCCCAGGCGCCGCCTCGACGGGCGACCCTCCGCGGGGTCCGCCTCCCCGAGGGGGTGACGCGGCTGCAGGTGGAGGCCCACGATCGGCTCCACGGCTGGGGCGGCAATCCGGTGGTGGTGGAGCTGGAGGGGGAGGCCACCGAGGGCGAGCGCTGGCGGCTGCGGCCCTTCTAGCGGGCGTATTCCCCGTCATTCCCGCGCAGGCGGGAATCCCGCGAACGTAGCCACCGGCCTGAACCGACCGCTACGGGCCTGTTCTCGAGGTTCCGGACTGGCGCTGCGCGCCATCCGGAACGACGGGATTCAGGCGCCGTGCGCCTCCTTGTCGATCTCGATGCGGGCGTAGGCGGAGTGGTTGTGGATGGACTCGAAGTTCTCCGACTCCACGGTGTAGCCGGCGATCCGGTGGTCCGCGTTCAGGCGGGCGGCCACGTCCCGGACCATGTCCTCCACGAACTTGGGATTGTCGTAGGCGCGCTCGGTGACGTGTTTCTCGTCCGGCCGCTTGAGCAGCCCCCAGAGCTCCGAGGAGGCCTCCGACTCCACCAGGTCGATGAGCTCCTCGATCCAGACGAAGTCCCGGGTCCGCGCCGCCACGGTGACGTGGGAGCGCTGGTTGTGGGCGCCGTAGTCGCTGATCTCCTTGGAGCAGGGGCAGAGGCTGGTTACCGGGACCTGGACCTTGATGGTCAGCTCCGGCTCCCCGGCGCGGAAGTCCCCCTGGAAGGTGACGGCGTAGTCCATGAGGCTCTGGACCCCGCTCACCGGCGCCGCCTTGTTCACGAAGTAGGGGAAGCTCATCTCGATGTGGCCCGCCTCCGCCTCCAGGGTGTGGGTCATCTCCCGCAGCATCTCCTTGAAGGAGTGCGTGGTGATCTCGTAGTCGTGGTTGTTGAGGATCGCCACGAAGCGGGACATGTGCGTGCCCTTGAAGTTGTGGGGCAGGTTCACGTACATGTTGAAGTTGGCGACGGTGTGCTGTTCGCCGCCGCTGCGATCCCGCACCCGCACCGGATGGCGGACGTCCTTGACCCCCACCTTGTTGATGGGGATGTTGCGGGTGTCGGCGCTGGCCTGGACGTCGGCGATGGTCGGCTTGGTGGTGTCGTTCATGCGGGTTCGTCCTCCGTGTAGCGGACGCAGGCGCGGTCGGTCTCCCAGAGGGTGACGGCGCGGACCCGCACCCGTTCGTCGTTCAGGCGCTCGGAGAGCTCGCCGTGCAGGTGGGCGGCGATGTTCTCGGCGGTGGGATTGAGTCGGTCGAAGGGCGGCAGGTCGTTGAGATTGCGATGGTCGAGGCCGTCGGTGATCTCGCGGGTTGCCGCCTTGATGTCCCCGAAGTCCACGCCCATCCCCAGCTCGTCCAGGCCGCTGGCATCCACCTCGACATCGACCTTCCAGTTGTGGCCGTGGAGGCGGTTGCAGGGGCCGTCGTAGTCGCGCAGCCAGTGGGCGGCGGCGAACTCGGTGCGGATGGTCATGGTGTAGCGTGCAGTCATTGAATCCTGAGTATATTACTGAACTATTATCGAGATCCAGCGCGGGAGCGAGGGTCGTCCCGCCGGCTACGCCGCGGACTCCCCCAGGCGCTCGCGGATGGCGGTGCGGATGCCGGCGGCATCCAGCCCCGCCTCGGCCAGTAGCTCCTCGCGGCTGCCCTGCTCCTGGAAGCGGTCGGGCAGACCGAGCTGCAGCACCGGCGCCAGCCGGCCGTGGCGGGCCAGGGTCTCCAGGATGCCGCTGCCGGCGCCGCCCATCACCGCCCCCTCCTCCAGGGTAACGAGCAGCTCGTGGCCCGCGGCGGCCTCGAGGATGGCCGCCTCGTCCAGGGGCTTGGCGAAGCGCATGTTCACCAGGGTGGCGTCCAGCTCCTCGGCCACCTCGGTGGCGGGGGCGACCATGCTGCCGAAGGCGAGGAGGGCGACGCGCTGCCCGCGCCGGCGGACCTCCGCCCGGCCCAGGGGGAGTTCCGCCGGCGCGTCGGCCACCGGCCGGCCCGGTCCCCGGCCCCGGGGGTAGCGGACTGCCGCCGGGCCGGGGTGGGCGAGGCCGGCGGTGAGCATGGCGTGGCTCTCCGCCTCGTCCGCCGGGGCCATCACCACCAGGTTGGGCAGGCAGCGCAGGTAGGCGAGGTCGAAGCTGCCGGCGTGGGTGGGGCCGTCCGGGCCCACCAGGCCGCCCCGGTCGATGGCGAAGAGCACATCCAGGTCCTGCAGGGCGATGTCATGGATGACCTGGTCATAGGCGCGCTGGAGGAAGGTGGAGTAGATGGCCACTACCGGCTTCGCCCCCTCGCAGGCGAGGCCGCCGGCCATGGTGACGGCGTGCTGCTCGGCGATGCCGACATCGTAGTAGCGCTCCGGGAACTGCTCGGCATAGGCGACCAGGCCGGACCCTTCCCCCATGGCCGGGGTGATGGCGTGGACGCGTTCATCCGCTGCGGCGGTCTCCATGAGCCAGTCGCCGAAGACCTCGGTATAGGTGGGCGAGGGGGCGGGGGCGCTGGGCGTCTGCCCCTGGGCCGGGTCGAAGCGACCGACGCCGTGGTAGCGGGTGGGGGCATCCTCCGCCGGCTCGTAGCCCTTGCCCTTGCGGGTGACCACGTGGAGGAACTGCGGCCCCTCCAGCTGGCGGACGTTGTCCAGGGTGGGCACCAGGGTGGAGAGGTCGTGGCCGTCCACCGGGCCGATGTAGTTGAAACCCAGTTCCTCGAACAGCGTCCCCGGCACCACCATGCCCTTGAAGTGCTCCTCCGCGCGGCGGGCCAGCTCGTGGACCGGCGGCATCAGTGACAGGACCTTCTTGCCCCCCTCGCGCATGCCGGCGTAGAGACGGCCGGAGAGGATCCGGGCCAGGTGGCTGGAGAGCCCGCCGACATTGGGGGAGATGGACATGTCGTTGTCGTTGAGGATCACCAGCAGGTTGGCATCCATGCCGCCGGCGTGGTTCAGCGCCTCGAAGGCCATGCCGGCGGTGAGCGCGCCGTCCCCGATGATGGCCACCACCTGCCGCGGGTCCTCCTCGCGCCGGGCCGCCAGGGCCATGCCCAGGGCCGCGCTGATGGAGGTGCTGGAGTGGCCGGTGCCGAAGGTGTCGAAGGGGCTCTCGTCGCGCTTGGGGAAGCCGGCCAGGCCGCCGTGCTGACGCAGGGTCGGCATGGCTTCGCGGCGGCCGGTGAGGATCTTGTGCGGGTAGCTCTGGTGGCCCACATCCCAGACCAGGCGGTCCTCCGGGGTCTCGAAGACCCGGTGGAGGGCGACGGTGAGCTCCACCGTACCCAGCCCCGCCGCCAGGTGGCCGCCGGTGCGGGCCACCGAGTCGATGAGGAAGGCGCGCAGCTCCGCCGCCAGGGGCGCCAGCTCGCCCTCGGGGAGGGCGCGCAGGGCGGCCGGGTCGTCGATCTGCTGGAGGAGGGGGTAGTCGCTGCCGGGCATCGGGGGTTCTGGCCAGGATAAACGGTAATGATGCGCTGTCTGCCCGTTCCGGGCAAGCGGGACGGGAGCCGGGGAATCGGGCTGCCGGGTGATTCCGCCCTAGTGATCCCGCTCGATGACGTAGCGCGCCAGGTCTCGCAGGGGTTCCGCGCCGTCGCCCAGTTCGGCCAGGGCCTCCAGGGCGTCGTCGACCATGGCGCGGGCCCGTTCCCGGGCCCCTTCCAGCCCCAGCAGGGCGGGGTAGGTGGGCTTCTCCCGGGCGGCGTCGGCGCCGCCGGTCTTGCCCAGGGTCGCGGTATCGCCCACCACGTCCAGGATGTCGTCCTGGATCTGGAAGGCCAGGCCCACGGCGGCGGCGTACCGCTCCAGGGTCCCCAGGGTGGCGTCGTCGGCCCCCGCGGCGAGGCCGCCCAGGCGGGCGCTGGCCTCGATGAGGGCGCCGGTCTTGCGGCGGTGCATGGCCTCCAGCCCGGCCAGGTCGGTCTCCCGGCCCACGGCGTTGATGTCCCGGGCCTGGCCGCCGACCATTCCCTCCGCCCCGGCGGCGCGGCTCAGGCTGGCAACCATGCGCAGCCGGGTAACCTCGGGGAGCGCTCCCGCCTCGGCCAGCGCCGAGAAGGCGAGGCCCTGGAGGGCGTCGCCGGCGAGAATGGCGGTGGCCTCGTCGAAGGCGCGGTGGCAGGTGGGCCGTCCCCGACGGAGGTCGTCGTCATCCATGGCCGGCAGGTCGTCGTGGACCAGGGAGTAGGCGTGGATGAACTCCACCGCGGCCGCCGGGGCGTCCAGGTGCTCCAGCGGGGCACCCAGGGCGCTCCCGGCGGCGTAGACCAGGAAGGGGCGGACGCGCTTGCCGCCACCGGTGACGGCGTAGCGCATGGCGGCCGCCAGCGGCGTGGGGTCGTCGGCCTCGGGGGGCAGGCGGGCGGAGAGCGCCCCTTCGGCGCGCTCGGCGGCTTCGGCGAGGGTGATGGCCATGGTCAGAAGGGGAGGCTGTCTTCGTCGCCGGCCGACTCACCGTCACCATCGTCGCCGGTGATGGTCGCCACGCGCTGCTCGGCCGCCTTCAACGCCTGCTCGCACTGGCGGGAGAGGCCGATCCCGCGCTCGAAGTCCCGCAGGGCCGCGTCCAGTCCCTGATCACCCTGCTCCAGGCGCTCTACGAGCCTCTCCAGCTCCTTGAGGGCGGACTCGAAGCCCTCCGGGGCCAGTGGCTCCTCGGTGGCTGCCGGCTCGGTGCCGGCCGTCTCGGGCTGGGTGGATTCGTCGGACACCAGGGTTTCTCCGGATGCATGGGCGGTGCGGCGACAAGATAGGCCGCACCGCCGCGGGGGTCAATTGCCCACGATGTGGCTATCCTCCGCCGGGCGGTTCAAGTGCCATCGCCCCGGGAGGCGGCGGCGCTCGCGGCGAGGCCGGCACCACCGGGCTGCTGGTCGCACTCCTGGAAGATCCGCTTGTCGCAGCCGCGGCAGATCTCCGGGTCCAGGTGCAGGAGGACGATGTCGTGCAGCGCCTCGGTCTTGGAGGTATAGATATTCTTGTCACCGATGGCGTCGAGGTAGCCGCCGGAGCGCAGCGTGGCGCAGACCGACGCCTTCACCCCGTAGAGGTAGAGGCCGCCCCCCATGTAGCGCCTGCGCTCGGCCTCCTGGGCCAGCATCTCGGCGCCGGCGACGTCCACGAAGTTGATGCCGTCGGCGACGATGAGCAGATGCTTGCGCTCGGGGTCCTCGGCATCGATGTTCTGCAGCGCCTCCTCCACGTGGGGCACGGCGCCGAAGAAGAGGGAGCCGTCGATGCGGATGACCTTGAGCTGGGGGCACTCCGCCAGACCGGTCTCATTGGTCACCATCGTGCGCTTGCCGTCGCGCAGGCCGGGGACGCGGCTGACGATGCGCGGCCGGGAGGTGCGGCTGAGGTAGACCACCAGGGAGAGGAAGACGCCCATGAGGATGGCGAATTCCAGCTCCAGGAAGAGGGTGGCCAGGAAGGTGGTCCCCATGATCATCGCCTCCGACCGGCTGGTCTGGAGGATCTGGCGGATGTGGTGGAAGTCGATGAGACCCCACGCCACCAGGAAGAGGATCCCGGCCATGGCGGCGTTGGGGAGGAACTCGGCGTAGGGCGCTACCACCAGGGTCAGCGGGATGAGCAGGATCCCGGCCATGCCGGCGGCCAGCGGCGTCCGGGCGCCGGCCTCGTAGTTGACCCCGGAACGATTGAAGGAGCCGGTGGCCACGTAGGAGGAGAAGAAGCTGCCGACGACATTGGACAGCCCCTGGCCGATGAACTCCTGGTTGCCATCGAGGCGCTGCCCGGAGCGGGCGGCCAGGGCGCGGGCGATGGAGACCGCCTCGGTGAGCGCGAGCAGTGTCGCCGCCAGGGCGACCGGGGCGAGTTCACGCAGCGTCTCCAGGGTGAGATCCGGCGCGGAGAGCGGCGGCAGGGAGGCGGGCAGGGCGCCCACGGTGGCAATGTCCGTGTTCTCGCGCCCGAAGTAGAGGTTGAGCCCGATGGAGACCGCCGTGCCCGCGCCCATGGCGATGACCATATAGGGGAACCGGGGGAAGTAGCGGCGTACGAGGATGCCGCTGATCAGCGTCACCACGCCGATCAGCGTAATGAAGCCGTCCAGCTCGTCCAGGCCGGTGGCGAAGTGCCACAGCGTTTCGTGGAAGTCGGAGCCCCGGGGAATGGCGATGCCGAAGAAGTTCTGGATCTGCTGGGCGGCGATGAGGATGGCCGCCCCTGCGGTGAAGCCCACCACCACCGAGTGGGAGATGAAGTTGACCAGCGTTCCCAGCTTCGCCATGCCCATGGCGATCTGTATGACTCCGACCATGAAGGTCAGGGTGATGGCCAGGGCCACGTACTGCTCCGAACTCGGCTCCGCCATGGTCGACAGCGAGGCGAACAGGACGATGGAGGCGGCGGTGGTGGGGCCGGAGACCAGGTGCCAGGAGGAGCCGAAAAGGGCGGCGATGATGGCCGGCACCATGGCGGCGTAGAGGCCGTACTCCGGCGGCATGCCGGCGATGGCGGCGAAGGCCACGCCCTGGGGAAGGACGATGATGGCGCCGGTAATGGCGGCCATGAGGTCGTCGCGGAAGGTGGAACGGTTGACCCGGTGCAGCCAGCGCATGGGCGGGAAAAGTCGCGCCAGTAGAAGGTTGCACTGCTGCGCCTGGGACATCGCTCTTCCTCCCTATGTGGTTACCGGGGAACCGGCAAGGCCGGCCCCTTGAATCCTGTAAAACCGCCATTATATTACGGCTACCCTTCGACTGTCCCGCCGGGGGCGGGGTGGGCCGGAATCCTCCCGGCCGTGGTCGAAGGGGTGATTCCGGTCCTCTTCGGGAGTTTCCAGCATGAAGCGTATTGCCCTGTACCTGGCGACCAACCTCGCCATCCTGGTAGTGCTCTCCATTACCCTGCGGCTGCTGGGGTTCGAGGACATCCTCGACGAGCAGGGCGTGGGCCTGGACATGAGCAGCCTGCTGCTCTTCGCGGCCGTCCTCGGCTTCGGCGGCTCGCTCTTCTCCCTGGTCATCTCCAAGTGGACCGCCAAGCACCTTACCGGGGCGCAGGTTATCGAAACCCCCTCCAGCGCCACCGAACAGTGGCTGGTGGATACGGTGGAGCGTCAGGCGCGGGCGGCCGGCATCGGCATGCCGGAGGTTGCCATCTTCGATTCGCCGGATCCCAACGCCTTTGCTACCGGCTGGAACCGCAACGACGCCCTGGTGGCCGTGAGCACCGGCCTGCTCCAGCACATGGGCCAGCGCGAGGCGGAGGCGGTGGTGGGCCACGAGGTGAGCCACGTGGCCAACGGCGACATGATTACCCTCGCCCTCATCCAGGGGGTGGTGAACACCTTCGTCATCGTCCTCTCCCGGGTCATCGGCCATCTGGTGGACCGGGTGGTCTTCAAGACCGAGCAGGGCCACGGCCCGGCCTTCTGGATCACCGCCATCATCGCCGAGGTGGTCCTGGGGATCCTCGCCTCCGCCATCGTCATGTGGTTCAGCCGCAAGCGGGAGTTCCGGGCCGACGCCGGTGGCGCGCGGCTGGCGGACCGGGAGTCCATGATCGGGGCGCTGCAGGCCCTGCAGCGCTACGCCGGGGAGCCCCATCTGCCGGACCAGATGGCCGCCTTCGGGATCAGCGGCGGCTTCGGCCAGGGGCTCAAGCGGCTGTTCATGTCCCACCCCCCACTGCAGGAGCGCATCGAGGCCCTGAAGCAGCAGCGCGGCGCCTGAGTCGGGTGCAGGCGCGCGGCGGTCAACCGGCGGCGCGCTCGCTCCCCGGGGCGTGGAGGAAGTAGCCCTGGATCCGGTCGACCCCGGCCTGCCAGAGCATCGGCAGGGTCCGGGCGCTCTCCACCTGCTCGGCGATGGTGGTAGCGCCGGTCTCCCCGGCAAGGCGGACGATCCCCTCCAGCCGCGCGAGGCAGTCCGGGTCCTCCTCCAGTCGGGCGATGACCTCGCCGTCGATCTTGAGGTATTCGGCCTGTACCCGTTCCTGGGCCGCCTCGCCATCCGGTGCCGTGCCGAAGTGCTCCAGTGCCACGGCGCCGCCAGCGGCCCGCACCGCCTCCGCCAGGGCCACCGCCGCCTTGAGGTGGGCCACCACGTCGGCCTCCGCCAGCTCGATGACCAGGCCGTTGGCCCCCTCGCCGGCGAAGCGGTCCCCGAACCAGGCGGGGAAGTCGGCCTCCTCCAGGCTCTCCGCCGCCACCTTGAGGAAGAGGGGGCCGCTCCCGTCTCTGGCCAGGCGCTCGGCCGCGTGATCCAGGGTCAGGCGGTCCAGGCGCGGCATGAGGCCTCCGCGTCGCGCCGCCGAGAGGAAGGGCCCCGGCGGATGGAGGGTCCCTTCGCGATCCCGCAGGCGGACCAGTAATTCCCCGCCGTGGGTGGCGGCGGAACGGACATCGCCCACGGGCTGGAAGACATGGACCAGTCGGTCCTCGGCCAGCGCCCGCTCCAGGGCATTCAGCCAGTCGTCCGCCTCCTCGCCGCGGTCCGGCGCCGGGGCCAGGCGGGCAGTATTGCCGCCGCCGTCGGCGGCCTCCCGGGCGGCGTCAAAGGCGCGCTCCAGCAGTTCCACCGGGCTCTCGTCGCCGTCCCAGCAGGCGATGCCAATGCTGGCGCTTACCGGGAGTGAGTGTTCCCCCACCTCGAAGAGGTCGTCGGCGATGTCCCGGCACAGGGCCTGGCCGAGCCGCTCCAGGGTCGGTGTGTCCAGCGCCTCCAGGACGGCGGTGAAGCGTGAGCCCTGGAACCGGGCCAGGTGGTGGCGGGGGCTGAAGCGTCGCCGCAGGCGCTCCGCGATCCGGGCCAGGAGGGCATCGGCGCCGGCAGGGTTCAGGCGCTCCCGCAGCTGTTCGAAGTGATCCACGGTGAGGCAGACCACCACGGCGCCCGGATCCCGGTCGGGCGAGAGCGCCTCCAGGTTCTGGAGGAAGTGCTGGCGGTTGAAGAGGCCGGTGATGGGGTCCTGGTGCTCCAGTCGCCGGACGCGCTGCCTCAGGGCGCCCTCTTCCTCGCCGCTCTGGAGGGTGAGCTGGATGGCCGGCTCGCCCTGGTGGTCGGCGGGGCGGAGGTCGAGCTGGACGGTCTCACTGTGGCCACCGGCCCGGAGCAGTTCCGAGGAGAGGGGGCCGGGCCGCCCCTGGCCCCCCTCGGTCCGGCGCAGGGCCTTCTTTACGGCCTCGCGCCCCTCGCCGCGGAGCCACTCCAGCAGCGGAGTGCCCTCTGGCTCGGCCTCCTCGCCCAGGCGGCGGCGGAAGGCCGGGTTGGCATGGACTAGGATGCCCTCCTGGATGTAGGCGATGGGGTCCCGGGAGCGGTCCACCAGCTCGTGGGCGCGCCGCTCGCTGTCCCGATAGCGCCGCTCCACCAGACTCAGCCGCCGGCGGGCGGCCAGATCCGCTGCCTCCCGGCGCAGGCGGTGGACCAGGTCCTCGGGGTCATCGGGGTCCACCCGATCACGGGCGCCAACAGCCGCCGGTGGCGTGGAGCCCGCCAGGAGGAGTACCGGGACCGGGGGCTCCGGCTGAGTGGCGGCAGCGACTATCGCGGCGGGGTCCACCCCGGTGAGGTGGGGGTGAAGCAGTACGAGGTCCGCTCCATCCCCAGCCAGAACCGTCTCCAGGCCGGCGGTATCCTCGACTCGGGCCGCGCTGACGGGGTCGCCGCGGCGGCGCAGGGCGCGCACGGCGTTCTCCTTGAGGGCATCGTCGCCGTCGACGACGAGCAGGCGCAGGGGGGTCGGTTCCTCGTGGCTCACGGCTTCCCTTCCAGGCTGTCGTCGGCATCCTGCCGACCCGCCTAGGATGCCGCGCCTCCCGCCGGGTTTCCACCCCCGGGACCTCTACTATAATCGGGGATGTGAGGGCCGGTGGCGGCCCAACGTCCACGGGAGCGCACCATGAGCGAAGCGGTAGCTGCGGAGCAACGTCCCATCCGCCCCGAGACCGCCGATGATACCGGGGCCATCGATCTCATCAACATGAGCGCCTTCGCCGGTGATGCCGAGGCCCGGCTGGTGGACGAACTGCGCAAGACGCCGGCCTACGTGCCGGAGCTCTCCCTGGTGGCCGAGGATGGTGGCCGCGTGGCCGGCCACCTCATGCTCTTCCGGAGTACCCTGACCGGCGAGGGGAACGAGCAGACCATCCTCACCCTGGCGCCCACGGCCGTGGTCCCCTCCCGCACCCATCGCGGACTGGGGACCGCCCTGGTTCGCGAGGGGGTGGAGCGGGCCCGGCAGATGGGCTTCTCCGCCATCGTGGAGGTGGGCTTCCCGGCCTTCTACCAGCGGCTGGGTTTCCGACCCATCACCGAGCACGGCCTCCACCACGACCTGCCGGTGGCCGCGGACTTTGCCACCGCCCTGGAGATCACCGAGGGGGCCCTGGCCGGGGGTGGCCGGCTGGACTATCCCGCCCCCTTCCGCGCCTTCTACCGCCGCCCGGTGGAGGCGTAGGTCCTCACTCCAGCGGGGTCTTGTAGGCCCCGCCGGCCTCCTCGCGCACCAGGCGCGGGACGAGGTAGCCGGGCAGGCGGCGTCGCAGGCCCTCCATGAGTGCGGCCGTGTCCACCCCGCTCTCGAAGTGGGCCGCCCCGGCCACCCGGTCCAGCGTGTGGAGGTAGTAGGGGAGGATCCCGGCATCGAAGGAGGCCGCCGCCAGGTTCGCCTGGGCCTCCACGCTATCGTTAACCCCCGCCAGCAGTACCGCCTGGTTGAGCAGCGTGGCCCCCGCCTCGCGTAGCCGCCCGGCGGCGGCCGCCACCTCGGCATCCATCTCCCGGGCGTGGTTGAGGTGCCAGACCACTACCGTCGAAAGTCGGGTACGGCCCAGCCATTCCAGCAGGTTGTCGTCCACCCGAGCCGGCAGGACCACCGGCTGACGGGTGTGCAGGCGCAGGCGGCGGATGTGGGGGATGGCCTCGATGGCGGCGACCAGCTCCGCCAGGCGGTGGTCGGCCAGGGAGAGGGGATCGCCGCCGCTGAGGATGACCTCCTCCAGTGAGGGATCGGCGGCGATGGCCTCCAGGGCCGCCTCCCAGCGGCCGGCGCCGGCCTCGGCGTAGGGGTAGTGGCGCCGGAAGCAGTAGCGGCAGTGGACGGCGCAGGCGCCGGAGGCTAAGAGCAGGGCGCGGCCGTGGTATTTCTGCAGCAGCCCGGTCTCCGCCCGGGCCGGGCCGTCGCCCACCGGGTCGGTGGTGAAGCCCGGCGGGGCAGGGGTGAGCTCCGCTCCCAGCGGCAGAACCTGGCGAAGCAGGGGATCGTCGGGGTCGCCGCGGCGCATCCGGGCCAGATAGGGGTGCGGGACGCGCAGACCGAAGGTCTCGGCCGCTGCCCGGGCTGCCGGAAGGCCCTCCGGGGGCAGGTCCAGTAGCGCCCAGAGGGTATCGGGATCGCGGACCGCTTCGGCGGCCTGGCGCTGCCATTCCGGCAGGCGTTGGGCGGGCGCTTCGGTTCGGGCTATCATGGGGCGCTGCGTCGGACCACTACGAGGCGAGAATGGCGAGCTATAGTACCAACGAACTCAAGAACGGGCTCAAGGTAATGAACGATGGCGACCCTTGCGCCATCGTCGATGTGGAATTCGTGAAGCCCGGCAAGGGGCAGGCCTTCACCCGGGTGAAGCTGCGCAATCTCAAGACCGACCGGGTGGTGGAGCGGACCCTGAAGTCCGGCGAATCCCTGGAAGGGGCCGACGTCATGGAGCTGGACCTCCAGTACCTCTACAACGACGGCGAGCACTGGCACTTCATGCATCCCGAGACCTTCGAGCAGTACCCCGCCGACAAGGCGGTGGTGGGCGATGCCGCCCAGTGGCTCAAGGAGCAGGACACCTGCACCGTCACCCTCTACAATGGGTCGCCCATCATCGTCGAGGCGCCCAACCACGTGACCCTGAAGGTCACCGAGACCGATCCGGGTCTCAAGGGCGATACCGCCCAGGGCGGCACCAAGCCGGCGACCCTGGAGACCGGCGCGGTGGTAAAGGTTCCGCTCTTTCTGGACGAGGGCGAGGTGATCAAGGTGGATACCCGCACCGGGGAGTACGTCGGCCGGGTCAAGGAGTAGGCCGGTGGCGGCGGACTGGCGGCCCACCGCCGACCGGGCGGCCCTGGCCGCCGCCGCCGCCGTTCGCCGCCGCCTGCGGGACTTCCTGGAGGCGCGCGGCTACCTGGAGGTGGAGACCCCCCAGCTCTCCGCCGCGGCCAATCCCGATCCCGCCGTGGAGCCCTTCTCCGTGGCGGGCGACGCCGGCCCCCTGTGGCTGGCAACCTCCCCCGAATTCCCCATGAAGCGCCTGCTGGCCGCCGATTCCGGCCCCATCTACCAGATGGCCCGCGCCTTTCGCCGGGAGGAGCAGGGGCGTCGGCACAATCCCGAGTTCACCCTGCTGGAGTGGTACGCCCCGGGGGTCGCCCCGGCGGCCTTCATCGCCGAGGCGGTGGCGCTGGCGGCAGCCGGGCTGGGGGCGGAGCCGGCGGTGACCCGGCTGTCCTATGCCGACGCCTTTCACCAGGCCTGTGGCGTGGATCCCCACCGCGCCGATGCCGGTGAGCTGGCGGAGGCGGCCCGGGCGGCCGGTCTGGTCGTCACCGGGCTGGAGGGGGAGGGCGATCCGCGCCCCTGGCGCCACCTCCTTCAGGCATGCCTGGTGGAGCCGGCCCTGGCGGAGAGGGGGCTGGTCGTGGTGTCCGACTTCCCTGCCGATGATGCGGCCCTGGCCCGGCTCCGGCCGGCCGATGACCCGAAGGAGCCGGCGGTGGCGGAGCGCTTCGAGATCTACCTCCACGGCCTGGAGCTGGCCAATGGCTATCACGAGCTGGCGGATCCGGCGGAGCAGCGGCGGCGTTTCGAGGACGACAACGATCGACGTCGCCTCGCGGGGCAGCAGCCGCTGCCGGTGGATGAGCATCTGCTGGCGGCGCTGGAGGCGGGGCTGCCCGATGCCTGCGGGATGGCGATGGGCGTGGACCGCCTGATCATGGCCGCCACGGGGGCGGTGGCCATCGAGGGGGTGCTGGCCTTCCCGGTTGACCGGGCCTGAGCGGCCCGGAATGACTCTGGATGATCCCTGGGCAGGGGGCGGTCAGCCCGGCTTCTTCTCCTCCTTCTCGCTCTGCTCCTGCCACTTCTCCAGGCAGTCCAGGCCGCAGAAGTGCTGGACGTAGTCCGGCCCCTCGGCCGTCTGGGCCACCGAGGCGGGCACCTCTGCCATGCAGACATCGCAGGCGATGGTGGGGGTCTCCTGCTCGTCGTTGTCGGCCATATCCCTTCTCCCCGTGCTTGGCGTGGTTCGGCCCTTCCTATTCAGGATGGTACTGGTCCACGCCGGTGGCAAGGCTGGCCAGCGGCTGGCCCAGCCGCACCGGGGTCCCCGGGGTCAATCCCGGGCTCCAGGTCGTGCTGGCGCGCGGCGGCAGCAGGAGGATCACGGTGGAGCCGATGTGGAAGCGGCCCATCTCGTCGCCTCGGTGGAAGTCCGGTCCATCGTGGTCGCGCCGCCGGGCGTGGCGCCGATGGGGCGGGGTGATCCAGCCGCCCCAGGTGGTCTCGATGCCGGCCACCATGAGGGCACCAACCATCACCAGGCCCACGGGGCCGACCGCCGTCTCCAGGCGGGTGGCCAGGCGCTCGTTGCGGGCGAAGAGGCGTGGCACGGCCCGGGTGGTGGCCGGGTTCACCGAGAACAGGCGACCCGGCAGGTAGTGGCTGCTCACCAGCCGCCCCGCCGCCGGGGCGTGGATGCGGTGGTAGTCCCGCGGCGAGAGGTAGAGGGTGATGAAGTGGCCGCCCTCGTAGCGCGCGGCCTCCGCCTCGTCGCCGAGGAGCTCGGCGGCGGTGTAGTGTCGCCCCTTGGCCTGGTAGATCCGCCCGTCCTCGATGCGGCCCACCTCGGAGACGGTGCCGTCCACCGGCGCGGCCAGCGCCTCGGCGGCGGCCGGCCCCGGCCGGGTCCCCGGGGCCAGGGCGCGGGTGAAGAAGGCATCGAAGTGGGGATAGGCGGCGGGGTCGGCGTGTTCCGCCTCCTCCAGCTCCACCCGATAGCGGCGCACGAACCAGCGGATGAGGGCGCTCCGGAACGGACGCCAGCGGCAGCGCACTACCGGCCCCGCCAGGCGGGAGAGGGCGTGCTGGGGCAGCGGGTACTGGAGCAGGGCGCGCAGTCGGTCGCCCAGGCTCACGATTCATTCCCGCTCATCAGGCGCTCCAGCCGGGTCGCCATCTCCGTCGGTCGGTGCGGCGGGTTGAGCAGGGCGCGGATCCGGCCCTCGGGCCCCACGGCGGCAATGGCGGCGCTGTGGTCCACGGTGTAGTCCTCCCCCTCCTCCCGGTTGATGCGGTAGACCGCGCCGAACTGGTCGGTGAGATTGTCGATGGCCTCCCGCGCGCCGGTGGCGGCGCGGAAGTCGTCCCGGAAGAAGCGCACGTACTGCCCCAGCTGTTCGCGGTCGTCCCGCGCCGGGTCCACCGAGACGAAGACCACCTCGGGCAGCGTGGCCCCGCGCTCCTCTAGCAGCCCGACGGTCCGCTGGAGGTTGTGCAGGGTGGTGGGGCAGACGTCGGGGCAGTGGGTATAGCCGAAGAAGACCAGCTGCCAGCCCCCTTCCAGCGCGGCCTCGGTGAACGGCGACCCGTCGGCGAAGGTGAGTTCGAAGGGCTCCACCGTTCGGGGCAGCGCGTCGGCGGCCAGTTCGCCGGCCCCGCCGTGTTCCGGCGCGTCCGCTCCGGGGGTGAGCTGGGTGGTGAGCCAGGCGCCGGCCAGGGCGGCGAGGCCGAGGACCAGGGCGGGGGTGAGCCAGTTGCGTCGCATGGGTTCTCCCTTGTTGAACATTGATCTATACCACGCCGCCGCGTACCGTTTCCACGCAGACCCCTCCATTTTTCGGGAGCATCGGCATGGCGGATGTAAGCCTCTTACTGTCCCGACGGCAGCGGCCGTTGTGGGTTCCGGGCGCCGATGACAGGGAAGTCGAGCCGGCCGCGATGGCAACGATCCCGCTGCTCGGGCGGATCACGGCCGGCGAACCGCTGGATGCGGTGGTGGACGAGGAGACCGTCCAGGTCCCGTCCAACATGGTGCGCAAGAACAGCTACGCGCTGCGGGTGCGGGGCCACTCCATGATCGATGACGGCATCCAGGATGGCGACATCATCGTGGTGGACAAGCGCGAGACGGCGGAGAACGGTCAGTCCGTGGTGGCCATGATCAACGGCGAACGGGTGACCCTCAAGCGCTTCTACGTGGAGCCGGACGGGATCCGCCTGCAGCCGGCCAATCCGGATATGGCGCCTATCCACCTGGCCCACGCGGAGGTGGAGATCCTGGGTATCGTCACGGGGGTACTCCGCCTTCCGGAGGCGGAGGGCGCGTGAGCGATCTCGCCTACCTGACCCTGGGCTGGATCCACGACTATCCCGTCAGCGCCATTCTGGTCGGGGTGGTGGCAGGGCTGGTTCTGCTCTTCCTGGCCCGCCGGATGGCCCATCGGCTCCTGCTCAGTGTCGCCCGCCAGCTCCGGGGGCTGTTGCGCCACCTGGCCGCCGCGGTGGACGCTGCCCGGCGCGGGCTGGCGGAGCGCAATACGCGCGTCCGCCGGGCCCTGGCGGTGGATCGCACCGAGGAGCGGCTGGCGCGGTCGCTCAACGGCATGGAGGCGCTGGTGGAGCGGGAGTTCGGCCATTTCCCCGAGCTCCAGCGGCGACTCAACGACGCCATCGCCGAACAGGAGCGCGAATACGAGGCCAGCAGCACCCCGCCGCCCCTGCCGGCGGCCTGGGGGGAGGCCACCGAGGCCGTCGCCGCCGTCTCCGACCGCGGCGACGGTACGACTGCCGACATGCTCGCCCGGATTCGACAGTCGCTGGAGCGTTCGGAGGATCGCGCCCTGCGCCGGCACCGCCGGGAGTTCCGTCGGCGCCAGCGCCGGCTGCGGGCACTGCTGCCGCTTTGGCGCCGGGTACAGGCCAGCCTGGATGCGGTGCGCGGGCGCATCCGGACGCTGGAGGAACGGGGGCGGCACATCGACGGCCTGTGGCACTCCTATCAGGGCCTCCTGGAGGCCGGCGACGGCATGGACCGCCAGCTCAATCTGTCGGCGCTGGTCCGGTTCTTCATCAATGGCGGGGCCGTGGCGGTCCTCGTGCTCATCGCGGCGGCACACATGGCCGTGGCCACCTTCCCCCTGCAGGAGGTCGTGGGGGCGGGGAATCAGCTGGGGCCGTGGTCCGCGGCCTCGGTCGCCGCAGCGGCCCTGGTGGGCATGGCCATCCTGGGTGGCGCCCTGATCCTGGAGTCGGCCCGGTTCACCCGGTTGTTACCGCAGCTGGACTCTCTGGAGGGCGGCGGCCGCAGGAGCTTGCTCGTGGTCGGCGTGGTGCTGGTAGTGGCTACCGCCCTGCTGGGCGCGGTCCTCGGCTATCTCCACCAGGCGGTGGAGGCCGAGGTGGCCTCCCTGGCCGCCGAAGCGGGTGGGCTGCAGCCTTCCCGCCCGGGAGTGGCAGCGACCGTGATCCACATGCTCCTGGGGCTCATCTTCCCGCTGGCCCTGGCCGTGGCCCTGCTCCCACTGGAGGGGTTCGTTCAGGCCACCCGGGTAGTCGCCGGTCTCCTCGCCGAGGCGCTGCTGACCCTGCTGGCCCTGGCCCTGCGCTGGCTGGGGAACGCCCTGGTTGCCCTGGCGCGGGTCCTGACCCGCCTCTACGACGCCGTGATCTTCCTGCCCCTGTGGATCCAGGGGCGCCTGAACCGTCGTCGCCCCGCTCCTCCGTCCGGTGAACAGATCGAGGGGAGTGCCACCGCGTGAGGACAGTCGCGGTATTGCTGCTCGCGGTGGTGGTGACCACCGGCTGCCTGGATACCGCTCCTGACTCGCGGGGGGTCTATCTCGTTCTGGATGCCGAAGGGGTGGAGACCGCCGCCCTGAGACGCCTCACTCGGCGGCTGATTCTTGGCCTGGAGGCCGGGGATACCTTCGCAGTGGAACGGATCGATGGTGCCCGGACGGGGAATGAACACCGCCTGGGGGTGAATCTGGACGGGCGTCCCAGCGTGGCGGTCGTGGAGCGGCGCGCCCTGCTGCGCCAGGTGGATGGCCTCCTCGAGGCCGAGCCCTCGGCCGAGCCGGTGGAGGGCGTGGCGGCGATTCGCCGGGCCCGGACCCTTCTCGAGGAGACCCGTTGCCGGAACCGGATCATCGTACTGGCCACCGACCTCACCGCCGGCGAGCCGGAGGAGCTGGGCCCGCACTTCGGCGGATACCGCTTCGTGGCGCTGAACGTAGGGGATATCGGGGCCGGTGAGGAGCCCTGGGCCTATCTTCGCCGGGTGGAGGCGTGGCGCCGGGCCGTGGAGTCGCGGGAGGCGGAATGGACCGTGGCCAACGGCATGCGCGAGGCCATGGCCACCATTCTGGAGCGCTGAGCCGCTCCGCTTCCTGCCTTTTCCTGCCGTGCGTCCCTAACCGGCCTCCTTTACGGCCCGCAGGACCCGCTCCAGGGCCCCGGAGTGGTGCCGCAGCCAGGCCTGGCCGGCCGTGGCCAGCGCCTCGCGGCGCTCCGGGTCGGTGAGCAGGGCGGCCAGGGTCTCCTCCAGCTCCTCGTCACCGGCCGCGGCCACCGCCCCGGCCGCCACCGCCGAGGCCACCACCGGATGTGCCCGCCCCGCCGGCCCCACGGCCACGGCACAGCCCCGGGCCAGGGGGGTCGCCAGGTCCGGTGTGCGCCCATCCCCCACCAGCGTCCCGCCCGGCACCACCAGGTCGGCGCAGGGATAGATCCCGGCCAGGGTCTCGGGATCCTCCACGTAGTAGACGCGGCTCTTCTTGGGGATCCAGCTGGTGGAGAGCCGGTTGTGGCGGTTGGTGGGCAGGTTGTACTTGATGGCGTCGCGGTAGACGGGCTCGTAGCGCTCGGGATCCCGGGGCGCCAGAATCATGAAGCCCATGCGCTGGCGCAGTAGGTCGAAGAAGGCGCCGTAGGCCCGGCTCTCCTCCCCCTCCACCGTGCCCGCGAAGTAGCAGATCCAGCGGCCGGCCTCCCGCAGCTCCCGGAAGCGCTCGCACAGGTCGGTGTCCCCGCCGGTGGCCGGCTCCTCCAGGCAGAGGACGGGATCGCCGGTGACTTCCCTCGACGGCGTCCCCTCGGTCGGGTCGGCGTAGAGGAGCCGGTCCGCCAGGGCGGGATCGGCGTCGACGGGGGCGTTGATCCAGACCGCCGGGGTTCCCTCCGGGGCCGGTACGGTGGGCGCGGCGCCCAGCCGAAGGAGCCGTCGCGGCGCCAGTCGCGCCAGCCAGCGCCGCTTGCCCAGCCAGGGCAGTTTGCGCGCCGGGTGCCGGTCGCTGCCCTGGCCGCCCGGGGTCGCCAGGACCAGGGGGCCGGTCTCCGCCTCCAGCCGGTCCAGAAAGGCGTCGGCGTGGCGGACCGCCTCATCGGGGGCCAGGAGCACAGTGGGGGCCTGATCCATGGGAACCTCGCGCTGGTCAAAGGGGCCATTATCCCCACGTAGCGGGCGTCGGCAAGGGCGCACAGGGTGGTGGAGCCTGATACCATGGGTCCGAACCCAGTGAGGACTGCCCCCATGGCCGTGGACACCGGCAATGACACCCCCGGAAGCATGCGCGTCTACGCGGCGAACTACCGCATGCTGCTGCGCGTACTCGGTGCCATGCCGGACCGGGCTGGCGCGGTGGCCGTGGCCGGGGAGGGGGCAGGGCAGCTGCGCGTGGAGCTGCTGGAGCGGGCCCGCTACACCTCCACTATCCGCCTGGACCACTGCCTGGGCGGGGAGGCCGCCTGCCTCCCCGACGTCAGCCTCAAGGTGCGCGCCTACCACGACGCCCGGGTGGCCGAGGTCATCGACTATCAGGGCGGGAATCGCTTCCAGCCGCGTTACGCCTATCCCAATCCCGCCATGCGTCTGCCCGACGAGAAGGGCCAGGTGAACCGCTTCCTGGAGGACTGGCTGCGCTACTGCCTGCGCCTGGGCCTGCGCCGGGTGGCGGACGCCGCCGACGTCTGACGTCTGACAACGGCCACCTGGCTGAAACGCCTCAGGCGTCGGCGGGGGCACCCAGCGCCGCCGCCAGTTCCGAGACCCGGCGACCGGCATCGCTCTCCGCCAGGCCGGCCTTGGCCACGGCCCGGCGCCACTCCCCCAGCATGGCCGGCAGGCCGCGGACCACCTCGCCCTTGCGCAGCCGGGCCACCCCCTGGATGGGCCAGGCCACGCGCCAGCCGGCGTTGGGAAGGGCGTCGCAGACCTTCAGGCCCCAGCGGTAATCACCGGCATTCCACTCGTGGTTGCGGATAACCAGCCGGTAGACGTCCTGCTCTCCCTCCACGCCCACGCCGGGCCCGTAGGCCTCCACCTCCAGCTCGGGGGCGATGGCCTCGATGGCCTCGTCCAGGGCCGCGAGGGCGGCGTCGAGATCGGGGGTGACCGCAACCCGGTCGGCGCGGGCCTGCTGGGCGAGATGGTCCAGGTGCTGCTGCATGGTTCGACTCCTCTGGTGCCTGTGGGCGCGGATTGTAGCGCAGGCGGCGGCCCGGCGGGTGTCTTGACAGTGACCGGCCTCGCCCCTAAAGTTGAGTCAAACACTCAGGTTTTGCCCGCGCAAAGGGTGCGGGTTTACCGGCGGCCTCGACGAGGCCCCGACAAGGCCCATGGAGGACACAGGCATGGCTGACGAGACCGAGCACAACACCACCGGCGCCGAGGGCGTGGCCGGTCACGGTTCCTTCTTTCAGGACACCAATCTCAACGCCAACGAGGCCGAGGCGGCGACCGAATGGGTGCGCCGTCAGGTGGACCGCCGGACGGTGGACCTGGGTGACCGGATGGACGACATCCGCGAGCACATGTGGGAGCTGGAGAAGGACGGCGAGATCATCGTCCATCGCATCACCGACGACATGGAGCCGGTGGAGGTGGAGACGCTGTTCGGCTGGACCAAGCGGGTGCCGACCAAGAAGCTGTGGCACCACAAGTCCTGCGGCCAGTGCGGCAACATCCCGGGCTACCCGGCCTCGCTGATGTGGTTCATGAACCAGTTCGGCTTCGAGCCGGGCAAGGACTACCTGGACGAGACCGACCAGACCTCCTGCACCGCCTGGAACTACCACGGCTCGGGCATCGGCAACGTCGAGTCGCTGTCGGCGGTGTTCCTGCGCAACTTCCACCAGGCCTACGTCTCCGGCCAGCAGCACGGCCACCAGGCCGGCCACTTCTTCCCGCTGGTGCACTGCGGCACCTCCTTCGGCAACTACAAGGAG
>NZ_FOMJ01000006.1 GCF_900112605.1 Thiohalospira halophila DSM 15071 | reverse complement strand
CGTGTTCCCCGCGCCCGCGGGGCTGAACCGATTTTGTCGGCGATGACGGTTCGTGTCGTTCTGTGTTCCCCGCGCCCGCGGGGCTGAACCGGCAACGCGGATTGCAGCCCTGATCGCGGCCGCGTGTTCCCCGCGCCCGCGGGGCTGAACCGCGGAGGTGCGCGACTGGTGCGACCAGGAGCTGGTGTTCCCCGCGCCCGCGGGGCTGAACCGGTGGAATCGTTCAATATCCTGGCGCCGCCCGAGTGTTCCCCGCGCCCGCGGGGCTGAACCGGGCGAGGAAGAATCGAAAGCCCTGGCCGATGCGTGTTCCCCGCGCCCGCGGGGCTGAACCGGTTAAGAAGCGCACCGGCGGCGCCGTGGCGCTGTGTTCCCCGCGCCGGCGGGGATGAACCGAACTGAATCTGGGCCGCGAAGAGCCGGAATTGGTGTCCCCATGCCCGCGGGATTCCAGATCCATAAGGGGCAACAAGTAATCGGGGGGCATCACCCAGGGTGAGCGAGATGTGGCGCTGGGGGAGGAAGCATCGAAAGCCGCCGCCCCGGCCCGATGGCCCGGCGCCGGTTATGGGGAGCGGCCCACCGACGCCATCGCCCCTTCAAAGTAACAGAGAAAGCTGTTGCTATTCCAGCCGCTCCACCCTGGTGACCTCCTCGCCGTCGTAGGTCACGGCGCGGGCGTGGCGGTTGGGGTCGGGGGCGTAGATGGCGCGCTGGCCGATGGTGGCGCCCCGTTCATTCACCAGATTGTAGGTCCGGTCCGGCGGGCCGCAAGCGGCGCGAACCTCGCCACGGGTGTCGCCGGGGCGGACGAGGTCGTTGCCGCAACGCAGGCTTTCGGCGTGCGCCAGGGGGATGAGGAGGGTCGCCGTAAGGGCGGCGAGGGTGCGCTTCCGTGGCATGGGCTCTCCTTGGTGTTCAGGGCTTGGTGTACTCCTCGCCCTCCCGCGCCGGGCGGGTGGCCTCGCGTCGGTAGCCGCGCTCGATGTCGGTGGACATCAGCGGCCAGGTGAGGGTGAAGTGGGCGCCGGTGCGCTCGTCCAGGGGCAGGCGCAGGGCGACGCTGTAGCCGGAGCCGGCGAGGCCGACCTCGGCGAAGGCGAGGTTGTTGGTAACGGAGCCGCCGGGCGGGTCGTCGTAGGGGTAGCCGCTTTCCGGCTCCGACCAGGAGGCGTTGGCCACGCCCAGGTTGTAGGTGGCCCACAAGGCGCGGTTTTCGCCGGCCGGGAACCAGAGGCCGGCGCCCAGAGCGCTGCGGACCTGGAAGACGGTGAGCTCTCCCTCGCCGTATTGCTCCTCGAAGTGGTCGGCGCTGATGTTGCTCATGGCGATGCCCACCTCGCCGGAGAGGGTGAGGTGGTTGGACCAGAAGCCCTGGAGCTGGCCCAGCAGCATGAAGCCCACGCTGTCCTGGCTGGCGCCGTGCTCTTCCTCCAGTTCGCCCAGGGTGTCCTCGCCCCCGTTCTCGCCGGGCAGGGCGAATTCCTGGCCGAACTGGTCGCCCAGGGAGAGCAGGGTCAAGCCGCCGCGGGAGCCCTCGGTGTAGGGCTGGCGGGAGGGCGGGGCGATGTAGTCCCGGGCGACGGTCTCGTCCTCGTGGAGGAGGATGTCGTCGGTCAGTGTCTGGTAGTCCTCGTCCTCGGGGTAGTCGATGGCGACGTCGTAGCGGCCCACGTCCAGGCGGCTCTCCAGGGCGCCTCGGGCCTCGTGCCGGGTCGCGTCCTTGCGGGGACCCCGGGTGATCCGGATCCGGGCGTCGTCGTCGGCCACGCGCAGGTCCAGCCGGCCGAAGTGGCGTTCGGCCAGCTCCAGGGTGGCGTAGGCGTAGGGTGCGCCCTCGGCCAGGTCGATGGTGGTCTCGGCCCCGCGCCGCTCCCCGGCGTCGGTGACCTCCAGCGTGTACTCCCCCGGCTCCAGGGGGAGGCGACCCGGAGTGGTAGTGCCGCGCCCGTCCACCAGGGCGGTGGCGCCGGCCGGCTCGGTGTGGATGAAGAGTTCGCCCCGCTCCAGGTCCGCCCAGCGGTCGGGGTTGAGGGTGGCCAGCCGGCGGTAGCGCGTGGGCAGGGGGCTGTCGGGGATGCGGACGGCGGTGCCCCCGGCCAGCGTCTTGCCCTTGAGGGCGGCGGTGATGCCCTCTTCGTCGGTGGTCAGCCGCTGGCCGTCGACCTCCAGGGGGAAGCCGGGCTGGGGGCGGTAGCTGTCGGCGTGGATCACGGCCAGCCGGACCCCGTCCTCCTCCACCAGGGGCAGGATGCGCAGGTCGCCGCTGCGCTCGAGGATGACCTGCTCGAACCAGGCGCCGAAGGTCGTGTTCCCCACCTCGGGGTGGTAGACGGCCTCCTCGATGACGCCGGTGCGCGCCGCCACGGTGAGCCCGCGCAGGGCGGCGCGGATGGCGCGGCCCGGTTGCTCCTCGGCCACGGTGATCTCGAACCAGGCTAGCGCGGCGGCCTGGCGCCGGGCGCGCTGGCGGAGTTCGTCCAGCCGCTGGCGCTCGATGGCGGCGCGGACGTACCAGCCGTTCCGCCCCTCCCGCGCGGCGTCCACGGTAACGCCCTCCAGGGTGACATTGGCCAGGGAGGCGGTGGCGCTCTCCAGCCGGCGGCCGCTGCGGGCGCCGCCGCCGTCGGCCAGCTCCTGCTCGTGGATGCGCAGCTCGGCGCGGACGTGGGTGAGCAGGGCGCGGGCCAGCTCCCGGCTGGCGGCCTGCCGGGCCGCCTCCCGCGTGGGGCCCGTGCCGTGGCCGTACACCGTGGAGGCCGTATCGGGTACGGCCTGGCGGCCCTGGTCGGCCAGCTGGCCGGCATCGGGGCCGGTCGCCGGCAGCAGGGCACAACCGGGGAGGGTGGCGACCAGAAGGGCCGCCACCAGGGGCAGAGTGCGAGGCATGGTGCTAGTCGTCGCGCTGGAGGCGTTCGTCCATATCGTCCAGGGCGTCGTCCCGGCGCTGGTCGAGTTCATCCATGGCGCGCTCGTGCTGACGCTGCTGGTCCATCCCGTCCTCGACGGGTTCCGGCGAGGAGCAGCCGGTGACCGCGAACAGCACGGCGAGGCTGGCAGGCAGGAGGGTCCTGTACATCAGTTCGCCTCCCGGCGCTTCTTCAGGCTCTCCATGGCCTCCTGGTGATCGGGGCCGAGCTCTTCGGCCACCTGCTCGCTCTCCATGGCCTCGTCCAGCATCTCGTCGAAGAGGGCCTGGTCCACGGCCATGCGGTAGTAGGCGACGAAGTTGTCGTCCTCATCCTTGTAGAGGGCGCTCCGGTCCGGCCGGATGCCGTGGACCCGCTGATCGACGAAGGTCTCGAAGGCGGCCCGCGCCGTCTCCCGCGCCTCGCTCCCCATCTCGGTGGTGCTCTCCTCGATGAGGCCGGCCGCCTCGGTGGCGATGTAGCCGGCGATGGCGCGGCGGCCCTCGGCCTGCGCGGATTCCACCGCCAGGCGGCGGCTGGAGCTCTCGCCCATGCCGTAGCCGTAGATCATGCCCTCGCCCTCGTCGGCGGTGCGGGTGGTGTCATACCAGCTCGGCATGGCGACCTCCTGCATCCCGGAGGGGGCGGGCTCCTCTTCCGGGGTGGAGCCGCAGCCGGCGGCGACCAGGGCGGCAAAGGTGATGGCTACGAGCGAGGTGGTGCGCATGGGTGTTCTCTCCCTGAGTGGGCGGTCCGCAAAGGATCACGATCATTGGTGGATAATCTGCCACGGTTTGCGGCCGCGTTGCTACCTTGCAAGTTTGCAGCGGCCTCAGTGGGTGGCCGGCGGCAGGCCGCGCTTGGCGCGCTGCTTGCCCACCAGGTCCAGCAGGGGCTGGAGGTTGAGCTTCTCCTGGGTGGTTACCTGGCCATCCTCGTAGATGGCGTGGCGCGCCAGCTCCTCGATCTTCAACAGCTCCTCGTCACTGAGGGAATCGAAGGAGAAGTCGCCATTGGCGTCGGCGTAGCGCGCCTCCAGTTCGTCGAAGTAGTCGGCCAGGGCGGGGCGGTAGTCGTCGGCCATTATCGGGCTCCGTCGGGAATGATGGGGGCAGGCTAGCAGGACTGGCCGCAGCTAGCAGCTTTCGGGTCGACGCCGGGGGCCGGACTGGAGGAAGTCGGTGAAGGTGCCGGCCGGCAGCGGGCGGCCGAAGTAGAAGCCCTGGAGTTCGGCGATGCCCAGGTCGGCCAGGCAGCCCGCCTGTTCCGGCCCCTCCACCCCCTCGGCGACGATGCCCACGTCCAGGCTCTGGCCCAGGGCGGCCACCGAGCGGCTGATGGCCAGGTCGGCGTTGTCCGTGGGCAGGCCCTGGACGAAGGAGCGATCCAGCTTGATGCGGTCCACCGGCAGGTGCTTGAGGTAGGCCAGGGAGGCGTAGCCGGTGCCGAAGTCGTCGATGGCCAGGGTCACGCCGCGGCCGTGGAGCTGGTCCAGCAGGCCGCCGGTGCGGATCTGCTCCTCCAGAAAGGCGTTCTCGGTGATCTCCAGCTCCAGTACCGAGGGCTCCAGGCCGCTGTGGGCGAGGATGCCGCCCACGGTGTCGGCCAGGTCCCGCTGGTGGAGCTGGCGGGGGGAGAGGTTCACGGAGAGGCGCGGCAGTCGCAGCCCCTGGCGGCGCCAGCTGGCCACCTGGGCCACCGCCGTGGTGAGGACCCACTCGCCCAGACCGAGGATGAGGTCGGTCTCCTCCGCCACGGGGATGAACTGGTCCGGCGGCACCCAGCCGTAGTCGGAGTGGTGCCAGCGGGCCAGGGCCTCGGCGGCGATGATGTCGCCGGTGGAGGCATCCACCAGGGGCTGGTAGTAGACCACCAGGTCCCCCTGGGCCACGGCCTCGCGCAGCTCCGTGGCTACCTTGAGGTGGTTCCGGGCGGCGGTGGTCAGCTCCGAGGTATAGGCGCGCCAGGTGCCGCGGCCGGCATCCTTGGCGCGATGCAGGGCCGTGTCGGCGCTGCGCAGGAGGGACTCGCCGCCCAGGCCATCCCCCGGGCCGCGGGCGATGCCCGCGGAGGCGGAGACCCGCACCGGTTCGCCGTCCAGGGTGAAGGGCTCGTGGAGGGTGGCGAGCATGCCCTCCACCAGGTTGGCCACGGTGCCCGCCTCCGGGGCCGGGTGGAGGAGGATGCCGAAGAGGTCGCCGCCCAGGTGGGCCAGTTCGCCGCCGGTGGGCAGCAGGGCGTGGAGGCGGCCGGCGGCCTGCTGCAGGAGCCAGTCGCCGGCGGCGTGGCCCAGGCTGTCGTTCACCTCCTGGAAGCGATCCAGGTCCAGGAGGACCAGGGCCAGCTCGTCGCCGCCAGGGCTCTCCAGCGCGCCGTCCAGTCGCTCCACCAGGTGGCGCCGGTTGGGCAGGCCGGTGAGGTCGTCGTGGTAGGCGCGGGCGCTCAGGACCTCCAGCAGGTGGCGCTGCTCCGCCTCGGCGGCCTTCTGGTCGCGGATGTCGCGGAAGGTCACCACGGCGCCGGTCACCTCGCCCTCCTGGTAGAGGGGCGCGCAGTAGTAGCTCACCGGGATGTCCGCGCCGTCAGCGGTCCGGAAGGTGTCATCGTCGACGTGGCACGCCTCGCCGCGTCCCAGGACGCAGTGGGCCGGGCATTCCGGTGCCCCGGGGCCGTTGTCCGTATCGGCCCGCCCGGGCTGTAGCAGGGTCCAGGCCGCGTGGCCCCGGATCGCCTCGGGGTCGTGGCCCAGCAGCCGTTGTGCCGCGGGATTCAGGAAGGTGAACCGACCCTCCCGGTCGACGCCGAATATCCCCTCGGGGATGGCGTCCAGCAGGAGGCGGTTGTAGCGATCGGCCTGCTCCAGGGCACGGGTGCGCGCCTCCACGCGGCTCTCCAGCTCCTCCTGGTGGAGTCGCAGGTACTGGTTGGCGGCGCGCAGCTGTTCTTCGACGGTGAGGCCGTCCGTCTTCTCCAGATCGCGCAGCTCTTTGTCCAGGTCGCGTTGGGCCGGGGCGACACTGAAGACGGCCCGCGGAGCGCCGCTGGTGGTGACCTGTTCGGGGGTGGCGCGGCAGGGGGTGGCGAACAGGTGGGAGAAGATCCCGGTGAGCTTGCCCTCGGCGAAGGGCAGGGCGTGCTCCGGCGTCGCGTCGGGGAAGAGTTCCAGCTCCCAGGGGTATTCCAGGGTGACCCGGGCGGTGGCTGCTCCGGCGTCGTGGGTCTCCAGGCGGAAGCGGCCCCAACCCGCCGCCGCGACGGTGTCGGCGAAGACCCGGAAGCCGCTGGCCAGGTCCGGGGCGGCGGCGATGAGGTCGCTGTCCGCCCGGCTGCTGGCGGCGACGTCCCGCGCCATAAGGCGGGCGTAGAGGGCCTCGCCCAGGGCATCCCGCAGGGGGGCCAGGAGGCCGCGCAGGGAGGGATCCTTCCACAGGATGATCCCCTCGACCCCGGCAAAGCGGAGGCCTTCCCCGTCGGCGTGCCACTCCACGGGGATGCCGTTGACGTCGGTTTGCGAGTCCAAGCTGATACAACTCTCCGGTTGCTCGAACAGTCCCTTGCCCGGGAGGGGGTCGATGGTGGCCAGTTTTTTCTCACAGGTGTTGCAGGATTGCAATGACACGGATATCGGGGATCCTTGGGTTCCCCTTTGGCGGAGGCGGAGCAGGAGGTATGCTCAAGGGCCGGACCGCATCCGCGCAGGAGGCAGCATGCGCCTGACCAGCCCGGCCTTCGACGATGGCGAGACCATTCCGGCGCGCTACACGCCGGTGAATCACAATGAACTCCCGCCCCTGGAGTTCCGGGAGGTGCCGGCCCAGGCGCGCAGCCTGGCGGTGGTCATCGAGGACCAGGACTCACCCCTGGGTGCAGAGGTGACCCACTGGCTCGCCTGGAACATCCCGCCGGAGACGGGTCACCTGGACGCGAGCGCCCTGCCGGAGGGGGTCCGGCTGGGGACGGACAGCTTCGGCGAGGTGGGGTATACCGGCCCCAATCCGCCGGAGGGGCGCCACCATTACCGATTCCGCGTGCTGGCACTGGACGGGGAGCTGGCACTGGCCGAGGGGGCGACGCGGTCCGAGTTCAATCGCGCCGTGGACGGCCGCATCCTGGCGGAGGCGGAGCTGACCGGGGTCTACGAGAACTACATCGACGAGGCCGGGGGGGAAGGGGCGCCCGGCGATGAGTGAGCCGGAGACCCCGCCACCCGGGCCGCCGGCCGAAGCGAAGACCGGCCCGCTCGCCTGGTTCCGCGCCTTCTTCGCCACGGTGAACCCGGCGGTCTTCACCGCCTCCGCCGGGGTGATCCTCGCCTTCGTATTCTACGGGGTCCTCCTGCCGGAACAGGCCAACCGGGTCTTTTCCAGCATCCAGGGTTTCATCACCGAGTACCTGGGCTGGCTGTACCTGGTGGTGGTGACCTTCTTCCTCGCCTTCCTGATCTGGCTGGGGCTCAGCCGCTACGGCCGGATCCGGCTGGGTTCGCCGGACGAGGCGCCGCGCTTCGGCTTCGTCGCCTGGTTCTCCATGCTCTTCAGCGCCGGCATGGGGATCGGCCTGGTCTTCTGGAGCGTGGCCGAGCCCATCCTCCACTACCAGAATCCACCGGCCGGCGAGGGCGGGACCCCGGCAGCGGCCGAGCAGGCCATGGTCTACGCCTTCTTCCACTGGGGGCTCCATGCCTGGGCGGTCTACGTGGTCCTGGGGCTGTCGGTGGCCTATTTCAGCTTCCGCTACCAGCTGCCGCTGACCATCCGCTCCATCTTCTTCCCCCTGCTGGGCAACCGGATCTACGGCCCCTTCGGCCACGTCATCGACGTCCTGGCCGTCTTCGGAACCCTCTTCGGTCTGGCCACCTCCCTGGGCCTGGGGGTCATGCAGCTCAATACCGGCCTGCATACCCTGGTGGGGATGCCGGTCTCCCACTGGCACCAGGTGGGGCTCATCGGGGTTATCACCACCATCGCAGTGCTGTCGGTGATCTCCGGGCTGGACCGGGGGCTCAAGTGGCTCTCCGTCTTCAACCTGGGGCTCGCGCTCACCCTGCTGGGGTTCGTGCTGCTCGCCGGGCCGACCCTGTTCATCATCCGCTTCTTCCTCGATGCCACCGGCGGTTATCTCCAGCAGCTCATCGAGCTCAGCCTTACCGCCGACGCCGTGGGTGGCTCCACCTGGCAGAAGGACTGGACCATGTTCTACTGGGCCTGGTGGATCGCCTGGTCCCCCTTCGTGGGGATCTTCATCGCCCGGGTCTCCCGGGGGCGGACCATTCGCGAGTTCATCGTCGGCGTCCTGGCCCTGCCGAGCCTCTTCGTGGGGCTGTGGATGGCGACCTTCGGCGGGACGGCGCTGCACCTGGAGCTCTTCGGCGGTGAGGCCGGGATCGCCGCCGCGGTGGCCGAGGACACGACCACCGCCCTCTACGTCACCCTGGCGGAGCTGCCGTGGCCGACGCTGGCCTCGGCGGTGGCGACCCTGCTCATCGCCACCTACTTCGTCACCTCCTCGGATTCGGGGACCCACGTGGTGGATGCGCTGATCTCCCGGGGGAGTACCCGCTCGCCCAAGCGCCAGCGGGTCATCTGGGGGATCCTGGAGGGGGCGGTGGCCGCCACGCTGCTGGTGGTCGGGGGCGAGCAGGCCCTGGCCAGCCTGCAGACCGGCTCCATCGCGGCCGGCCTTCCAGTGGCGGTGATCCTGGTCTTTGCCTGCTTCAGCCTCCTGCGCTCCCTGCAGCGGGAGTATCGGGTGGAGGGGGCCCGGCCCCCCTGGGGCACCTGACTCGCGACGGATTCGGCGAACGGGGCCCGGCCGTACTATTCTGGGAGGGCGGCCCGTCGGGCCGACCCCATCTGGACCACCCCCTTCCGGGAGCGACTGCATGACCGATGATCCCCTCTTTCAGCCCTGCACCCTGGGCGACCTGGAGCTGCCCAACCGCGTGCTCATGTCCCCCCTGACCCGGTCCCGGGCCGGGGAGGGGGATGTGCCCACGGAGCTCATGGCCGAGTACTACCGCCAGCGCGCCGGGGCCGGGTTGATCTTCAGCGAGGCCACTCAGGTCTCGCCCCAGGGCAAGGGCTACGCCTTCACCCCGGGGATCCACTCGGATGAGCAGATCCGGGGCTGGCAGCGGGTCACCGAGGCGGTGCACGCCGCGGGCGGGCGGATCTACGCCCAGCTCTGGCATGTGGGCCGGATCTCCCGGCCGGAGCTGCAGCCCGGCGGCGAGCGGCCGGTGGCGCCCTCGGCCATTCAGCCGGAGGGGGCCATGGTCTTTGTCAGCGCCGAATCGGGGATGGTGGACGTCCTGGAGCCCCGCGCCCTGGAGACCGAGGAGATCCCCGGGATCATCGACCAGTTCCGGGCCGGGGCGGAGAACGCCCGCGAGGCCGGGTTCGACGGCGTGGAGATCCACGCCGCCAACGGCTACCTCCTGGACCAGTTCCTGCGCAGTGACAGCAACCGGCGCACCGACGCCTACGGCGGCGGCGCGGCCAACCGTGCCCGGCTGGCCCTGGAGGTCCTGGACGCCGTCATGGAGGTCTGGGGGACCGAGCGAACCGGGCTGCGCGTGAGCCCCACCGGCAGTTTCAACGGCATGCGTGACGAGGACCCGGTGGATACCTACACCGTCCTCGCCCGGGCGCTGGAGGAACGGGGGCCGGCCTACATCGAGGTGGTGGAGGACAGCTTCCAGGGCAACCATGCCGGCGGCCGGCCGGAGCCGGTCATCGACGCCATCCGGGGCGCCTTCAGCCGGACCTACATCGGCAACGGCGCCTATACCGCCGACGAGGCCCGGGAGCGGATCCGGGCGGGGCGTTGCGATCTCGTCACCTTTGGCCGGCCCTTCATCGCCAACCCCGACCTCCCCGAGCGCTTCCGTCAGGGCGCCCCGCTCAACGAGTGGGACGAGTCCACCTTCTACGGCGGCGACGAGCGCGGCTACACCGACTACCCCTTCCTCCCCGGTAACGGCTGAGGCCGCCGGTTCAGTCTCCCCCGTCCTCCGCCAGGCGCGCGCGCAGGACGGCGGTGAGGTCGATGGCGCCCAGGGGCCGATGGTCGTCGGCCAGGATGGCCAGCTCGTCCTGATCGTGGTCGAGGAGGCGGTGGATGACGTCCTCCAGGGCCTCGTCGGGGCCGGCGTGGGCGAAGTGGCGCTCCATGAGGTCGGCGGCGGTGCCCCCGGCCACCCGCTCCAGCAGGTGGCGTCGGGAGAGGCGGGGGCGCTGCTCGGCCAGCAATAGCCGGGCGATGCGCAGGTGGCCGATGTGGCCGCAGACGCGGCCCTGGTCGTCGGTGACGAAGAGGTCGCGGTGGCCGTCCTCCAGCAGCCGGGCGGCGGCCTCGGCCGTCGGCGCGTCGTGGGGGACCAGCAGCGGGTCCCGGGGGTGGTCGCGGAGCCATTCGTCGGTGCGCATGTTCAATCCTCCCCGTTGGGGGCCTCGCCGGCCTCGCCCGCCCGGCGCAGGGCCAGCGAGGCGGCCAGCGGGCCGATGACCTCGTTGACCAGGACGGAGGCCAGGATGACGTTCACCACGATGTCGCCGGCCTCGCCAAAGGCGGGCCGCTCGGCCAGGGTCAGCGCCAGGCCCACGGCGACGCCGGCCTGGGGCGCCAGGCCGAAGCCGATCCAGCGCGAGACCACCGGCGGGGCCCCGCCTAGCCGTGCCCCCAGGAAGGCCCCGCTGGTCTTGCCGGCCAGGCGGGCGAGGACGTAGCCGGCCACCAGCTCGGGGTGGGCGGCGAAGATCCCCGGCTGGAAGTGGCTGCCGGCCACGGTGAAGAAGATCAGGAAGACCGCCTCCTCCATCGCCTCCAGCGGGGCGAAGAGGCGCTCGCCGCCGGAGCGCTGGAAGTGGCGGGCGGCGAAGCCCAGGGTCAGGCTCGCCAGCAGGGCGGAGGCGCCCACGGCCGAGGCCACTCCCAGGACCAGCAGCAGCGCGGCCAGGACCACCGGCAGCCGCAGGCTGTCCTCCCGCAACAGGTGGGCGAAGCGCGCCAGGAGCCAGCCGCCGAGCCCGCCCAGGGCCAGCGCCCCGCCGATCTCCATGGCGGCCCGCTCGCCGGCGCCCACCAGGGAGCTGCCGGTGAGCAGGACCAGGGCGAGGGAGAAGACGATGATGCCCAGGGCGTCGTCCAGCGCCACCACGCCCAGCAGGGTCCGGGTCAGCGGCCCGTCGGCGCGGTACTGGTGCATCACCGCCACGGTGGCGGCGGGGGCGGTGGTCCCGGCCACCGAGGCCAGCGCCAGGGCCAGGGAGAGGGATTCCGCCCCGGTAAACCAGAGCAGGGCGGAGAGGGTAAGGCCCACCAGCAGCACCGAGCCCAGGCTCTCGCCCAGGGTGGTGGTGACGATGAGCCGGCCCATGCGCCGGAGCTGGCCGGTGGTGATGGAGCCGCCCACCAGGTAGGCGATGATGCCCAGGGCGGCATCGGTGAGCGGCGGCGACCAGGCGGCGACCTCCAGCCGCAGCGCTTCCCCCAGCAGCCCCGGGGAGAAGGCCACGCCGGCCAGGACGTAGCCCGCCACCCGCGGCAGGCCGAAGCGGGCCGCGATGAGCCCGGCGACCATGCCGACGGCCAGCAGCAGGCCGATATCGAAGAGGGGGCCCGGCTCGGTCACGGGATCAGCCGGGCCGATCTGGCGTGGGACGTGTCATGGCCCCAGTCTGGATCGCCACCGCCGGGGAGACCAGTCCGGCCGTGGCACCGGGGGTCAGACCGGTCGACGGGCGACCAGCTGGACCACGTGGCCGGCGCCGGTGTGGTACTTGCCCTCGATGACCTCCCGCTCGATCTCCCGGGCCACGTCGAACTCCAGGCCGGGGAGTTCGGACTCCAGGCGGGCCAGGTCCATCATCATCTCCTCCACCGGCGGCCCGCCGGTGCCGTAGGCCAGCTGCTGCGGGGTGTAGGCCTCCAGGAGGAGGGTGCCGCCGGGCATGAGCCCCTCGGCCACCTGCTGGTGGACCCGGGGGCGCAGATCGGCCGGGAGGTGGCCGAAGATGGAGACGATCCCGGCCCACTTCCCGGGCTCGATGGTGTAGTGGGCCAGGTCGGAGCAGACGCACTCGATGGCGACGCCGCGCTCCCGGGCCAGCTTCGTGGCCTTCTCCAGCCCCACCGAGGAGCCGTCCACGGCGGTCACGGCGTAGCCCTGCTCGGCCAGCCAGACGGCGTTGCGCCCCTCGCCCTCGGCCAGGCAGAGGATGGGGCCCTCCGGCGGCAGCCGGTGAACCTCCTCGGCCAGGAAGGCGTTGGGCGCGGTGCCGTAGGCGAAGTCGGTATCGGAATAGCGGTCATCCCACACGGGGCGGTTCTCCTCTCGCGGTGCTTGTTTGAGAACTCGGCTCAGGTCTCGTGGAAGCCGGCGCGCTCGCGCACCAGCCGGCCGGCGCGGAAGTCGTCGAAGGCCTCCTGGATGGCCTCGCGGCTGTCCATGACGAAGGGCCCGTGCTGGACCACCGGCTCGCGCAGCGGGGCGCCGGCCACCAGCAGCAGGCGGGCGCCGTTGTCCCCGGCGGTCACCGTCACCCCCTCGCCGTCGCCCAGGAGGGCCAGGTGGTCGGTGGCCACGGCCTCCCCGGCCACGGTGGCCGAGCCCTCGAAGACGAAGGCGAAGGCGTGGTGGCCCGCCGGCAGGGCCTGCTCGAGGGTGGCCCCCGGCTCCAGGGCGATATCCAGGTAGCGGACGTCCGTGTGCGGGTCGACCACCGGGCCGGTGGCCGACTGGTCTCCCAGCTGGCAGGGGCCGATGAGCACGCGCACGCGGGCACCGTCGGCCTCGACCAGGGGGACGGAGTCCGGCTGGATCTCCTGGTAGTCCGGGGCGGCCATCTTCTCCGCCACCGGCAGGTTGATCCAGAGCTGGAAGCCGCGCATGAGGCCGGCCTCCTGGCGCGGCATCTCCGAGTGGATGACGCCGCTGGCGGCCTTCATCCACTGCGCCCCGCCGGGATCCAGGCGACCCCGGTTGCCCATGCTGTCGCCGTGGGCCATGTGGCCGTCGAGCATGTAGGTGAAGGTGATGAAGCCCCGATGGGGATGGTCCGGGAAGCCGGCGCCGTAGTCCTCGGGGTCATCGCTCTCGAAGCGGTCCAGCATCAGGAAGGGATCCAGGTTCCGGCATTCGGGGGTGCCCAGCGTCCGGTGGACCCGGACGCCGGCCCCCTCCTGCAGGGACCGGGCCGCTACCTGGCGGACGACCGGTCTTTGGTTCATGGCGCCTCCTACTGGCGGATCCCCTCGATGGCGAGCTCCAGCTCCGCGGTGCGCGAGGCCGGGCCCAGATCGTAGTCGATGTTGAAGTCCTTGAGGCGGATCTCGGTGGTGCCCTGGAAGCCGCGACGGTAGCCGCCCCACGGGTCCTTGCCGTGGCCCACCTCTTCGGCCTCGATCTCCACCTCCTTGGTGACGCCCTTGAGGGTCAGGTCGCCGACGATGGTGAAGGTCTCGTTGCCGTCGCCCATGCCGCGGATGTTGGTGCTGACGAAGCGCGCCTCGGGGTATTCGTCCACGTGGAAGAACTCCTCGCCGCGCAGGTGCTTGTCGCGCTCGGCGTGGTTGGAGTCGATGGAGGTGGTGTCGATGTTCACCTCGATGGAGGAGTTCTCCGGGTTCTCGGTGTCGTAGGTGAACTCGCCGCCGAAGTCGTTGAACCGGCCGTAGAGCCAGCTGTAGCCCAGGTGCTGGATCCGCCACTGGACGAAGGCGTGCTGGCCATCGGTGTCGAGGACGTACTGCTCCTTCTCGGCCAGGGCCGTGGTCGGCGCCAGGGCCAGGGTGCCGAGGACGGCGGTGGCCAGGGTGGTGCCCAGGAGGGTGTTCCGGGTGCGGTTGGTGGTCATGGTCGTGCTCCTCGCTCGTTGTGGTATGCCGGGCCTCGCCCGGCGCTCGTTGCTCGGTGGTTGCTCGATGGGTCAGGGGCCGGGGCGGAGCATCCGCCGCAGGGTCCCGTCGCGGTCGACGGCGGCGTGCTTCACCGCCGCCAGGGCGTGGACGGAGGCCAGGACGATGAGGGTCCAGGCCAGGATCTCGTGGATATCCCCGGCGACATCCTCCTGCCCCTTGCCGGTGAGCGTGGCCGGGACCGAGAAGAGGCCGAAGACGTCGATGTCGCTACCGTCGGCGGTGGAGATGAGGTAGCCGGCGACCATGGCGGCGAAGATCAGCAGGTAGAGGCCGAGGTGGGCCACCTCCGCCGCGCGCCGCTCCCAGCGGTGGCCGTGCGGGATGGGGCGCGGATTGGTCAGCCGCCAGATAAGCCGGGCGAGCATGACCGCGAACAGCAGGACGCCGAAGGCCTTGTGCCAGTCCAGGCTGGTCTTGTACCAGGGGTCGTAGTAGGTGAGTTCCACCATCCACAGCCCCAGGGCGAAGAGCCCGATGACCCCCGCCGCCACGACCCAGTGGAAGATGATGGCCACCAGGCCGTAGGAGTCCCTGCCGTTACGCCACTGCATCTGCTCGCTCCTTAACGACGGTGCCGTTCGATGGGAGGAAAGAATGGTAGTTGCCAGAAGGGAAATAAAGGGCCACGATTCGAAAAGGGTGTTGATGAATTCGCAACGATGGAGGGGCGGTGAGCGACCGGCTGGAGGAGATGGCGACCTTCGTGCGCGTGGTGGAGGCGGGGAGTCTCACCGGGGCGGCGCGGCGGCTGGAAGTGGCGAAGTCGGCGGTGAGCCGGCGGCTGGCGGAGCTGGAGGGTCGGCTGGGGGTTCAGCTGCTGCGGCGGACCACGCGGACCCTGCACCTCACCGATGCCGGCCACGCCTTCTACCAGCGCTGCGTGCGCATCCTCGCCGACGTGGACGAGGCGGAGCTGGCGGTCTCCGACGTCCACGGCCGACTGGCGGGGCAGCTGCGGGTGGCCGCGCCGCTGTCCTTCGGGATCGCCCATCTGCAGCCGGCGGTGGAGGCCTTCCTGGCCGAGCATCCCGACGTGCGCTTCGACCTGGACCTGGATGACCGCCAGGTCGACCTCATGGCGGAGAACTTCGATCTGGGGATCCGCATCGCCCCGCTGGCCGATTCCAGCCTGGTGGCCCGTCGGCTGGCCACGGTGGAGCACGTGGTCTGCGCCAGCCCCGACTACCTGGCCCGCCACGGCACCCCGGCCACGCCGGCGGAGCTGGCCGAGCACGACTGCCTGACCTACGCCAACGCCCCGGAGAGCGATGCCTGGCACTGCACCGATGCCCAGGGGCGGGAGCACCGGATCCCGGTCCGGTCACGTCTGCGCGCGAACAACGGCGACCTGCTACGGGAGGCGGCGGTGGCCGGCCTGGGCGTGGTCTTTCAGCCGCGCTTCATCGTCCACCGGGCGCTGGCGGAGGGGGAGCTGGTGCCGGTACTCACCGACTGCGACTGGTCGCGGGTGGATGCCTGGGCGCTCTATCCGCAGACGCGCCATCTCTCGGCACGGGTGCGCGCCTTCGTGGACTTCCTGGTGGAGTGGTTCCGGGAACCGGCCTGGGAGGTGGGCCGGTAGCCGGCCCCGCCGGGGATGACGGGGCCGCGGGAGGGGCGAGTCAGTCGGTGACGGTCTCGCGGTCCTCGGCCTCCCAGTTCTCGTAACCGCCGCCGAGGTTGTAGACCTCGCTGAAGCCCATCTCGTTGAGGGTCTTCACCGCCAGGGCGCTACGGCCGCCGGTGGCGCAGTAGGCGATGACGGGCCGCTCGTAGGCGGTGGACAGGGTCGGGTTGGGCTTTTTGTAGTCGGGGTCGGCGGCGGGCTCCAGGACCCCGCGCGGGACGTTCAGGGCGTCGCGCAGGTGGCCGGCCTCGTACTCGCCGGGCTCGCGCACGTCGAGGATGAGCAGGTCCGGCTTCTCGCTGCGCAGGCGGTCGACGTCGTCCGGCTTGATCTCCTCGATCTGGCTGCGCGCCTCGGAGACGAAATCCTTGAGCTTCATGGCCATGGGTCGGGCTCCTGTTGCTGAATGCGTGGATGGGTTGCAAATACACACCCCATCCTACCACGCAGCCCGGGCTCGGGAAGTCACGCGACTGCCGGGGGAATGGTCCGAGCGGAGCCGGTCAGTCGGCCAGGGCCTGCTCGAAGGCGCCGTAATCGTCGGTGGGGGCGTGGCACTCGTGGCCGCGACAGACCCAGGCGGTCACGGGCCCCCGCGCCTGGCGGGCGGCCAGGGCCTCGGGGAGGTCCGCGGCGTGTTCGGGGATGGCGGCGGTCTGGCGCCGGGGGGCGTAGTCGACCAGGGCGCGCCGGTGCCAGGGCGCCATGGCCGGTTCGGCCCCGCGCAGGATCACCAGCTGCGGCGGGTAGAGGATCTCCTCCAGGGCGTCCAGGAGGCTGCCGTGGCCGTGGGGGATCTCCTCGATACTCCGACCGGCCCCCTTCACCGCCGCCTCGGCGGCCTCCAGGTAACGCGGCTCCGCCACCAGGTGGCCCAGCCGGAGGAGGCTGCGGGCCGCCACGCCGGCCCCGGCCGGGGTGGACTCGTCCAGGCTGGTCTTGGGGCGGGTGATGAGTGCCTCGTGGTCGTCGGCGGTGAAGAAGAAGCCGCCGTCGAGGGTGTCCTGGAAGTGTTCCAGTAGCGCATCGCCGAGCTGCCGGGCCAGGGCGAGGTCGGCATCCCGCCAGCGGACCGCCAGGAGGTTCAGGACCCCCTCCAGGAGGTAGGCGTAGTCGTCCAGGTAGCCGGCCTCCCGGGCCTCGCCGCCGGCGAAGACCGCGGCCAGGCGGCCGTCGGTCAGGACGTTGTCGCGCAGGAAGTCCACCGCCCCGGCGGCGGCGTCCACGAAGTCGGACCGGTCCAGACGGGCGCCGGCCACGGCGAGTCCCCGGATGGCGAGGCCGTTCCAGGCGGTGAGGACCTTGTCGTCCCGGCCCGGCCGGGGGCGCTGGTTGCGGGCGGCGGCCAGGGTGGTGCGGGCGCGCTCCAGCCGCGCCCGGGCCTCGGCCTCGTCGACCCCCAGGGCGGCGGCGACATCGGCCAGGGGGCGAGTCACCCGCAGGTGCCAGCGGCCCTCGAAGTTGGGGCCGCTCTCCAGGCCCCATACCGGAGCGGCCACGGCGCGTTCGCCCTCGCTCAGCACCGCCTCCACCTCCGCCGGCATCCAGGTGTAGAAGGCGCCCTCGCCGCCGTCGCTGTCGGCATCCAGGCTGGCGTAGAAGCCCCCCTCCGGCGCCTGCATCTCCCCGAGGAGCCACTCCCCGGTGGCCGCCGCCACCCGCCGGAAGTCCTCGTCGCCGGTGAGGGTAAAGGCATCGGCGTAGAGGCCCAGGAGGAGGCCGTTGTCGTAGAGCATCTTCTCGAAGTGGGGGATGGTCCAGTGGGCGTCCACGCTGTAGCGGAAGAAGCCGCCGCCGACCTGGTCGAAGAGCCCGCCGTCCGCCATGGCGCGCAGGGAGTCCAGCGCCATCGCCCGGGCGCGGTCGTCGGGCCGTCCGGTCTCGGCGGTGTGGCGGTAGTGGCGCAGCAGCCGCTCGATGTGGGTCGGGTGGGGGAACTTGGGTGCCTCGCCGAAGCCGCCGTGGCGGCCGTCGTACTCCTTCTCCAGGGCGCTGCGGGCGGCGTCCAGCGGCGCGGCGGTGAGCGTGGCCCCGGGATCGCCCTGCGGGCGTACCGACTCCAGGACCTGGCGCAGCTCGGCGTTCTGGGCGTGGATGTCCCCCTGGCGCTCGCGGTAGATCCCGGCGATGCGCTCCAGCAGGTCGGTGAAGGCCGGCAGGCCGTGGCGCTCCTGGCGCGGGAAGTAGGTCCCGGCGAAGAAGGGGGTCTGGTCCGGGGTGAGAAAGACCGTCAGCGGCCAGCCGCCGCCGCGCTGGTTCAGGACCTGGAAGGCGAGCTGGTAGATCCGGTCCAGGTCGGGGCGTTCCTCCCGGTCCACCTTGATGTTGATGAAGTGCCGGTTCATGACCTCGGCGGAGGCCGGGTCCTCGAAGGACTCGTGGGCCATGACGTGGCACCAGTGGCAGGCGGAGTAGCCGATGGAGAGGAGGATGGGCTTATCCTCCTCCCGGGCGCGAGTGAGCGCCTCCTCGCCCCAGGGGTACCAGTCCACCGGGTTGTCGGCGTGCTGCTGGAGGTAGGGGCTGGGCTCGTGGCGCAGGCGGTTGGTCATGGCGTTCTCCGCGGAAGCCCGGGTATTTCACTCAACGATAGCACTGGCGCCGGGTGCCGCGCATCGTGCTAGCCTTGGGATCGAAACCGGTCCGGATGGCGGACCCGAATGATTGGCTGACCAGGAAGCCCGCGCCCATGTCCACTGAATCCCGTTCCGTCTGCCCGCGCTGTGAGCGCCTGCCCGATGCGCCCCGGGAATCCGGCCGGCTGTGGCTGTGGCCGCCCCTGGGCCACACCCTGGGCAAGCTCCGGAATGCCCTGGAGGCGGCCGGCCTGGCGCCGGAGATGCTGGAGGGCGGCCAGGGGCTGTGCGTGGCGCTGGAGCGCCGGAGCGAGCAGGTGGAGACGCTGGCCGCGGACCTCTCCCGGCAGGAGCTCAGCGACACGCGGGCGCTGTTCGTGCCGCCGGGGCAGGAGCCGGGGCTGGAGGACTACGGCCGGGTCACCTCCCTGGCCCAGTTCGTCGCCTACTCGGGGTCGGGCTGGCTCATCGAGCTCCTCGGCGAGGGCCGGCTGACGGTCCACTTCCAGCCCATGTTCAGCGCCGCCGACCCGACCGAGGTGGTCGCCCACGAGTCCCTCATGCGGGGGCTGGACCGGGAGGGGGGCATCATCTCTCCCGGGCCGATGCTCGGCGCGGCCCGGGATGCCGACCTGCTCTTCCAGCTGGACCTGGCGGCCCGGCGCGCCGCCATCCAGGAGGCGAGCCGCCACGGGGCTGGCGGGCGGGTCTTCATCAATTTCTCCCCGGCCTCCATCTACGACCCGGAGTACTGCCTCCGGACCACCATGGCGGCGCTGGAGGAGACCGATCTGCGCCCGGAACAGCTGGTCTTCGAGATCATCGAATCCGACCAGATCAATGACGTGAGCAAGCTCCGCCGCATCGTCGATACCTACCGCGCCCACGGCTGCGGGGTGGCCCTGGACGACATCGGCTCCGGCTACTCCTCGCTGAATATCCTTCACCAGCTCCAGCCCGACTTCATCAAGCTGGACATGGAGCTGGTGCGCGACGTGGACAGCACCCCCTACAAGGCGGCCATCGCCCGCAAGCTCCTGGAGCTGGCCACGGAGATCGGGGTGCCCACCATCGCCGAGGGGGTGGAGACGGCCGCCGAGCTGGACTGGGTCCGCGAGCACGGCGCCACCCTCATTCAGGGCTTCTACCTCGCCCGACCCGCGCCGGAGCCGAGAACCGTTACTGGCGGACTTTGAGGCTCGACTCGGCTTTCGGGGGCCGAGGGAGGCGGGGCCGGTCACCGGGACACGGCGTACATACGTCCCTGTAGCCTCCACGGCGGCATCCCTGCCGCCGAGGTCCCGGTGACCGGCCCCGCCTCCCTCGCCCTCGACCGCCTGCAAGGGGTCTCCGCCCGGGAGGTACCCTACCCGCGGAGTCCACGGCCCTGGAACCGCGTGGTAGGATCCCGGCTTTGCCGCCGGAAGAAGCCGAGCCCATGGAACACGCCCCCCTGAAGCTCAAGCCGCGCGAGGAGCGGCGCCTGCGCGGCGGCCACCTCTGGGTCTTCAGCAACGAGGTGGATACCGCCGCCACGCCGCTCACTGACCTCGAGCCGGGCCAGCCGGTGGTCATCCAGGCGAGCAACGGTAAGCCCCTGGGCGCCGGCTACGCCAATCCCCACTCCCTCATCTGCGCCCGGCTGGTGAGCCGCGACGCCGACAAGGGGCTGGACCGTTCCCTGCTGGTCCACCGCCTCAAGGTCGCCCTCTCGGCGCGCCAGGCGATGTTCGACCGGCCCTTCTACCGCCTGGTCCACGGCGAGGGGGATTTCCTCCCGGGCCTGGTGGTGGACCGCTACGACGATGTCTGCGTGGTCCAGATGGGCACCGCCGGCATGGAGCGCGCCCGGGAGGCGATCCTGGAGGCGCTGGAGAAGGTGATCCGGCCGCGGGTGGTCATCCTGCGCAACGACACGTCCGTGCGCGAGCAGGAGGGGCTGGAGCGCTACACCGAGACGGCGGTGGGATCGGCCCCCGAGACCCTGACGGTGGAGGAGGGCGGGATGACCTTCCGCGTCCCCGGCGTGGGCGGCCAGAAGACCGGCTGGTTCTTCGACCACCGCGAGAACCGCGACCGCTTCGCCGCCTGGAGCCACGGCCGCCGGGTGCTGGACGTCTACAGTTACGTGGGCGGCTTCGGCCTGCGGGCGGCCGCGGCCGGGGCGGAGGAGGTGGTGGCCATCGAGCGCAGCGAGGAGGCGCTGGACCACCTCCAGGACAACACCGAGGTCGCCGGCCTGGAGGACCGGGTCGCGCCGCTGCACGGCGAGGCGCTGGAGGTCCTCAAGGCGCTGCGCGAGGACGGTGAGCGCTTCGACGCCGTGGTCCTGGACCCGCCGGCCTTCATCAAGCGCAAGCGCGACATCAAGTCGGGGCTGGAGGGCTATCGCCACCTGAACCAGCTGGCGCTGCAGCTGCTGTCCAAGGACGGCCTGCTGCTCTCCGCCTCCTGCTCCCACCACCTGGGGATGGACCAGCTTCAGGATGCCGTCCGCGGCCGGGCGCGCCACCTGGACCGCGACGCCGCCGTGCTGGCGCGGGGCCACCAGGGGCCGGACCATCCCATCCACCCGGCGATCCCGGAGACGGAGTACCTCAAGGCCGTCTTCGCCCGGATCCTGCCCACCCAGTAGGAGGCCGCCGTGCTGGAGTATCCCGCCATCCACCCGGTGGCCCTGGACCTGGGGCCGGTGCAGATCCACTGGTACGGGATCATGTATCTCGTCGGCTTCCTGGGCGCCTGGTGGCTGGGCCGGGTCCGCGCCAATCGCCCCGGCTCGGGCTGGGATCCGGCGGAGCTGGGCGATCTGCTCTTCTACGGCGCCGTGGGCGTCATCGTCGGCGGACGGCTGGGTTATGCCCTCTTCTACGAGCCCGGGACCTATCTGCCGGAGCCCTGGCGGATCCTCGCCATCTGGGAGGGGGGCATGGCCTTCCACGGGGGGCTGGTGGGGGTCATCGTCGCCATGGCCCTCTACGGCCGCCACACCGGACGCGGCTTCTTCGACGTGGCCGACTTCGTGGCGCCGCTCACGCCGCTGGGTCTGGGCGCCGGGCGGCTGGGCAACTTCATCAACGGTGAGCTCTGGGGCCGGGTGAGCGAGGTCCCCTGGGCCATGGTCTTCCCCGGGGCGGGGCCGCTGCCGCGCCACCCCTCCCAGCTCTACGAGTTCGCCCTGGAGGGGGTGGTGCTGTTCGTGGCGCTGTGGCTCTTCTCCCGGCGGGCGCGGCCGGCCATGGCGGTCTCGGGGCTGTTCCTGGTGCTCTACGGTGGCTTCCGCTTCTTCGTGGAGTTCTTCCGGCTGCCGGATGCCCAGCTCGGCTACCTGGCGTGGGACTGGCTCACCATGGGGCAGGTCCTCTCCCTGCCCATGATTCTGATCGGGGCGGCCATGCTGGCACTGGCCTACCGGCGCACCGGGGCGCGAGCCTGAGGGCGCGGCGATAACGAGCGGGGGACGGACCCCGGGAGGAGAAGGACCATGCAGACCTATCTGGCGCTGCTCCGGGAGGCCCTGGAGCACGGCACGCCCAAGGGAGACCGAACCGGCACGGGGACCTATTCCCTCTTCGGCCGGCAGATGCGCTTCGACCTTGCCGAGGGCTTCCCGGTGGTCACCACCAAGAAGCTCCACCTGCGATCGGTGATCCACGAGCTGCTCTGGTTCCTGCGCGGGGATACCAACCTCGCCTATCTCCACGAGAACAAGGTCACCATCTGGGACGAATGGGCCGGCCCCGACGGCGACCTGGGCCCCATCTACGGCGCCCAGTGGCGCTCCTGGCCGACCCCCTACGGCGAGACCATCGACCAGATGGCCGAGGTGGTGGAGGCCATCCGGACCAACCCCGACTCCCGGCGGCTCATCGTCACCGCCTGGAATCCGGGCCAGATCGACGAGATGGCCCTGCCGCCCTGCCACCTGCTCTTCCAGTTCTACGTCGCCAACGGCCGGCTCTCCTGCCAGCTCTACCAGCGTAGCGGCGACCTCTTTCTGGGCGTGCCCTTCAACATCGCCAGCTACGCCCTGCTTACTCACATGGTGGCGCAGGTCACCGGCCTGGAGCCGGGGGAGTTCGTCCACACCCTGGGGGATGCCCACCTCTACCGGAACCACGAGGAGCAGGCGCGGACCCAGCTGGCGCGGGAGCCTCTGCCGCTGCCGACCCTGCGCCTCAATCCCGCGGTCGACGACCTCTTCGCCTTCGATTTCGAGGACATCCAGCTCGAGGGCTATGAGAGCCACCCGGCCATCAAGGCGCCGGTGGCGGTCTAGCCGGGGTGGTGGCCCCTGAGGGGGGTCCGTGCTAGCGTGAAAAACCTGTGACCGGGGGGAGGGATTCCCCTGTTCGGACACTTCTGGAGACCGGCGGATGAACCCGACAACCCTGCTCGGCATGCTCGGCGGCGTGGCGCTGCTCGTTGCCGCGATCTACACCACCGCCGAGGATGTCACTGCGTTCGTGAATGTGCCGGGGCTGTTCATCGTCCTCGGCGGGACCCTGGCGGCTACGCTCATCAGCTACCCCTTCAAGGAGGTAGTCCGGGTCTTCCACGTGGTTCTCATCGTCCTGCGCAACGAGCGGCTCTACACCCAGGACGACCTGGAGGAGATCATCGAGGTCTCCCGGCTCTGGTTCGGTGGGGACATCCTCGCCACCGAGGAGGAGATGGAGACCATCAAGAATCCCTTCCTCCGGACCGGCATCCAGCTCCTGGTGGACCGCGTGCCGCTGGAAGATGTCCAGGAGCTCATGGAGTGGCGGCTCCAGCGGCTCAAGGCGCGGGAGGGGGCCGAGGCCCAGCTCTTCCGCAGCATGGCCTCCTACGCCCCGGCCTTCGGCATGCTCGGCACCCTCATTGGCCTGGTGAACATGCTCAAGGGCATGAGCGGCGGTGATATCGCCTACATCGGCCAGGGCATGGCGGTGGCGCTGCTGACCACCTTCTACGGCATCCTCCTGGCCAATCTCTTCTTCAAGCCCATCGCGGTGAAGTTCGAGCGCCGTACCGAACAGCGGGTTATGCTCATGCACCTGGTCATGGAGGGCATCGGCCTTATCGGCCAGCAGCGTAGCCCCGCCTTCGTGAAGGCCTACCTGGAGAACTTCATCGCCCACTACGAGGACGAGCTGCGCCAGTCGGATGTCGAAGAGGCCCTGGAGACCGCCCGAGAAGAGGCCGCTCGCGAATCGGAGCGGCAGGAGGGGCGCTAGATGGCCGAATCCGGCGGCAGCCTCGGGGACATGGTCGGCGGCGACGAGGGTGGCGGCCAGCGGCCCCAGGATCATTCCGGGGGCCATTCGGGTGGGCAGCAGCCGCCCCAGGGCCGCGGCGGGAACGGTCGCCGCAAGCTCCGCTCGGCCCAGGGCGGCATGGAGCCGGCCAACAGCAACACCGATGACGACCAGGCCTGGATGCAGACCTACCTGGACGTCATCACCCTCATGCTCACCCTCTTCGTCATGCTCCTGGCCTACGCCAACTTCGACCAGGCCGGTTTCGGCGAGGTGGCGGAATCCCTGGAGGGGGCGGTGAGCCGGCCCCAGATCGTCCCGCAACCCATCGGGGAGACGGTGGGCGACAAGCCCGGCGCCATCGTGGGCGACCAGCGGCCGGTGGATGGCCGCGAGGCAGATGAGAGCCCGACTGAGCGCACCCGGGAGTTCCTGCAGGAGATGCGCGAGTCCGGCATGCTGGAGCGGGTGGAGGTCGCCTTCAACGAGGGGCGGATCACCCTGCGCCTGGACGACAAGCTGCTGTTCGATACCGGTGGCTCGCGCCTCAACCCGGGGGGGAATGACCTCATCGGCGACCTGGTCCCCATCCTGGAGGCCACTGGCCGCTCCATCTCGGTGGAGGGCCATACCGACAACCGGCCCATCCGCAGCGACCGCTACAACTCCAACTGGGACCTCTCGGCGGCCCGCGCGGTGGAGGTGGTCAACTTCCTGGAGGGGCAGGGGATCCCGCGGGAGCAGATGCGGGCGGTGGGCTACGCCGATACCCGCCCCATCGCCGACAATGACACCGCCGAGGGCCGGGCCCGCAATCGTCGCGTGGCTATCGTCCTGCAGACCGAGCGGCTGGACGCCGCCGAGGAGGAGGGGAGCACCACGGTGGAAGAGCTCGAACACGGCGAGATGCCGGAGGGGCTCGGGGGGAGCAGCCAGTGACTGCATCCATCGCCCTCATCTGGGCCATGGCGGACAATGATGTCATCGGCGCCGGCAATGACATGCCGTGGCATCAGCCCGCCGACCTGCGCTGGTTCCGGGAGTGGACCGAGGGGCGGCCGGTCATCGTCGGCCGGCGGACCCTGGACTCCTTCGGCGGCCGGCCGCTGCCCCGCCGGACCAATATCGTCATCACCCGGGACCCGGCCGGCCTGCCCGAGGCCGTGGTCCCGGTCACCGGTCCCGACGCGGCCCTGGCGGCCGTGCCGACGGATACCGACTGGGCCATGGTCATCGGCGGGGCGCAGGTCTACGCCGAGTTCCTGCCCCGGGCGGATCGCCTCATCGTTACCCGGATCCATGCCCGGCTGGAGGGAGATACGCACTTCCCCGAGGTGGACTGGACGCAGTGGCAACGGGTGGAAGCCCGGGAGTACCCGGCGGACGCCGAGAATCCCCATCCCATGACCTTCGAGGTCTACGACCCGGCCGGATAGGCGCGACCCTCCCCGTTCAATCGGAGATCCCCGTCATTCCGGGCGGCGCGTAGCGCCGACCCGGAACCCCGAGAACAGGCCTTCGGAGGTGTTTCGGGACCGGGTGGCGGGGTTATCGAGGTTCCCGCCTGCGCGGGAACGACGGTGTTCATGGACCATTCCCGTCGTTCCGGATGGCGCGTCAGCGCCAGTCCGGAACCCCGAGAACGGGCCCGTGGAGGTGGTTCAGGGCCACGGTGGGACTATCCTGTCGTTCCGGGCGGGCTCAGTCGCGGCGGAAGACCAGGTTGAAGTGGACCGGGACCGCCCGGCTGATGGTGTCCAGCCCGGCGACCTCGCGCAGCGCCTTCAGGGACTCGGTGAGCCCGAAGTCGGCGGCGTTGATGACCACCGGCGCGGCGCTGGTGGCCACCAGCGTGTCCTCGTCCAGGCGCAGCAGCCGCACCGGCATCTCCAGCTCCTGGCTGTCACCCTGGAGGGTGAGTTCGCCGGAGACCCGCGCCCGGGTCATGTCACCGGGGAAGAGGTTCTTCACCAGGGTCGCCTCGAACTCGGCGGTGAGCTCGGCGGTGGGGAAGTTGTCCACCTTGAAGAACATATCGCGCATGCGCTCGTCGCGGATATCCACGCCGGTGTCGACGCTGGCCAGGTCGATGGTCACCTCGGCCCGGCCCTCCTCCAGGCTGCCGGAGAGCTGTTCGAACTCGTTCACCTCCCCGGTGTGGCCGGCCTTGATGGAGATGTAGTTGAGGTCCGAAGCCTCGTTGTCCAGCGTCCACTCGGCGGCTGCGGGCGCCGAGAGGGCGATGCCGAGGGCGAGGGCGAAGAGTCGTTTCATGGCGGGTCTCCTTGCAGGCAGTTTGTATTCGCAAGATAGCACAGGGCCCGGGTCTGCCCCCAGGTTTCCCCGGGGCGTCAGACGGTCCCCGGCGTCACGGCGCCGGGGCAGTCCACCTGGAAGACCCGGGGTTCCTCCCCGTCCAGGCGCAGGGCGGTGAGGCGGCCGCCCCAGAGGCAGCCGGTGTCCAGGCCGAAGGTGTCCCGGGTGAGGTGCAGCCCCAGGGTGGACCAGTGGCCGAAGACGACGCGCTGCCCCCGGCTGGCGCGCTCGGGGTGGTCGAACCAGGGGTGGCAGCCGCTGGGCTGGCTCCCCGGCGCCCCTTTGGCGGCGAGGGCCGGTCGGCCGTCGTCGCGCACGTAGCGCAGCCGGGTCAGGGCGTTGACGATGTAGCGCAGCCGCGGCCATCCCTCCAGCGCCTCGTCCCAGCGGTCGGGCTGGTCGCCGTACATGACGTGCAGGAAGGGGTCCGGATCGGGGCCGCCCAGGACCGCCTCGGCCTCCCGCGCCAGGCGGGCGGCGGTGCCGGTATCCCAGATGGGGGGCAGCCCGGCGTGGACCAGGCTGAAGCCCAGTTCCGGGTCCTGGTGGAAGAGGGGGCGGCGCCGCAGCCACTCCAGCAGGACCTCGCGATCCGGCGCTTCCAGGATGGGGCGCAGGGTATCGCCGCGTTTCTCCCGGCCGGCGCCCCGGGCCACCGCCAGCAGGTGGAGGTCGTGGTTGCCCAGCACTACCGTGGCCACCGCGTCGAGTTCGTGGACCCGGCGCAGGGCATCCAGGGAGCCGGGGCCGCGGTTGACCAGGTCGCCGGCGAACCAGAGCCGGTCGGTTGCCGGGTCGAAGGCGATGTGTTCCAGCAGCCGGTCCAGCTCCTCGGCGCAGCCCTGGATGTCTCCGATGGCGTAGACGGCCATGCGTCCTCCTCGCGCTACAGGCTCAGTGGGCCTCGTCCGGATGGCGGCGCAGGGTGATCTGGCGGAACCAGCCCCCGGCCAGGGCCGGGTCGTCGGCCTCCACCCCCAGTTCCGGTCGCTCCGCCAGCAGCTCCTCGAGGACCACGTCGGTGCGGGTGGCCAGCCGCCCCAGGAGGGGGCTCGCCAGCCGCCGCAGGGGGGCCCGCTGACCCGGTTGCAGGAACTTGTCGAAGATCAGGATCCGGCCGCCGGGCCGGGTTACCCGGCTCATCTCCGCCAGTGCGGCGGCCGGCCGCGGCACCACCGCCAGGATGAGGTGGGCCACCACGGCATCGAAACCGGCCTCGGCATAGGGCAGGGCCTGGACGTCGGCGCAGTCCAGGGCGACCGCCCGCTGGCCCGTGGCCCGGGCGAGCATGGCCGGGGTGATGTCGCAGCCGCGGTAGCGGGGGCCGGCGGGCAGATGGGGCAGGTCCAGGCCGGTTCCCACGCCGGCCAGCAGGACGTCATCGGCCGGCTCCGCCTGCAGCCGTTCCAGGCTCCGTCGCCGCACCGGCGCCGTGGCCCGGCGCAGGACGGGGTCGTAGAGGGGCGCCCAGAGGCGATAGGCGGCGGCCAGGGACACTAGTGGAGCTTCCCGGGCACCTGGAGGCTGAAGGGGGCGATGGAGGCGTTAAAGCGGTGGCCGTCGTCGGCGACCATGCCGTAAGTCCCGTGCATGCTCCCCACGGCGGTGCGCAGCACCGTGCCCGAGGTGTACTGGTAGCTCTGCCCCGGCTCCAGGCGGGGCTGCTCGCCCACCACGCCCTCGCCCTGGACCTCCTGGGTCTGGCCGTCGGCGTCGGTGATGATCCAGTGGCGATCCAGGAGCTGGGCCGCCTCGCTACCCTCGTTGTGGATGGTGACGGTGTAGGCGAAGACATGCCGCCCCTCGTCCGGCTCGGACTGCTCCGGGATGAAGCGGCTCTCCACGTCCACGCGGATCTGGTAGCGCGGGTCTTCCTGCTCTTGGGTCATGGTCTGCGATTCTCGCGATTTCGTTGGAATGGGTATTAGGTACGCAGCCGCCATGTTGGGGCGCCCGACTCGTCGATCAACCCGTGCTCGGTAAGCCATTGCGCCGCATCCTCGGCATCCCCGGCGTACCACGCCGAGGTGGAGCCCAGCCGGAAGGAGTACCCCCAGGCGTCCATGTCGGCCATGATCCGGTCGGACCCGACCTCGGGGAGCTTGTCGGCCAGCCGGATCTCCAGGTAGCAGACGCCGCACTCCTCCAGGGCGGTGCCGCCGGCGTCGGTATGCAGGCCGGCGCGCCGGTCGCTGTCCATGCAGACCACGTGGGCGGTCTCGTGGAGCAGCGAATGGACCGGGGTGTCCGGCCGGGCATGGAGGGTGGTCCCGATCATGCCGGCCTCCGGCTCGCCCCAGAAGGTCCCGGGGATGGGCGCGCCCGCGGCCACCGGCGCCAGGGCCAGGCCGTAGCGGTCCAGCAGCGCCTCCAGGGGCGCCCAGCCGAGGTCGGCGCAGGTGAGGACGTCGGTCAACGGGGGTGTCTCTCCTGTTACAGCAGGTCCTTTATTCGACGTTTCGCTCCGTTCCGGGCGATGCCGGTCCGGTTCGCGGGGACGCCGTACATACATCCATGTAGGCTTTACGACAGCATCCCTGCTGTCGAAACCCCGCGAACCGGGACCGGCACCGCCCTTGCCGCGTCGAAAGACCGCGGCCTGGCGATACCTTCTCGCAGAGGGAACCATCCCGGAATCCGGGTCCCGCGAGTTATCCCGCAACGCTGGCATTGGCCAGCCGGGCGAAGGCGGCCAGGTCCAGGGTCTCGGCCCGGGCGCCGGGGTCGACCCCGGCGGCGCGGATGGCCTCCGCGTCCAGTTCGCCCTTGAGGGCGTTGGCCAGGGTCTTGCGCCGGGCGCCGAAGGCGCGGGTGACCACCGCCGCCAGGCGCGCCTCGTCGGCCACCGCCACCGGTGGCTCGGCGTGGGGGACCAGCCGGACCACCATGGACTCTACTTTCGGCGCCGGCCGGAAGGCCCCCGCCGGGACCCGGAAGAGCGGCGTCACGGCGCAGTGGTACTGCACCATTACCGAGAGCCGGCCGTACTGGCGGCTGCCGGGCTTCGCCCCCATGCGCTCCACCACCTCCCGTTGGAGCATGAAGTGCATGTCCCGAATGGCATTGCGGTAGCCCAGGAAGTGGAAGAGCAGGGGCGTGGAGACATTGTAGGGCAGGTTGCCCACCAGGCGCAGGGGCCTCTCCTCACCTCCCTCCTGCTCCGGGAGCAGTTCCCGCAGGTCCACGCGGGTGGCGTCCGCCTCCACTACGGTGAGCGCCTCGCCGAAGCGCTCCCGCAGATGGGCGGCCAGGTCGCGGTCGAGCTCCACGGCGGTCAGTCGGCCGGCGGCGGCGAGCAGCGGCCCCGTGAGCGCCCCCTCGCCGGGGCCGATCTCCACCAGGGTCTCGTCGGGCCCGGGTGCCACCGCATCCACGATGCGCTGGATGATGTGGGGGTCGTGGAGGAAGTTCTGGCCGAAGCGCTTGCGGGGTCGGTGGTCGCTCACGTGCGCGCCCCCAGCGCCAGGGCCTGGTGCACCGCCTCGCGCAGGCTGCCGGCGTCGGCCCGGCCGGTACCGGCGAGGTCCACGGCGGTGCCGTGGTCTACGGAGGTGCGGATCCAGGGCAGGCCCAGGGTGATGTTCACCGCCCGGCCGAAGCCGTGGAACTTGAGCACCGGCAGCCCCTGGTCGTGGTACATGGCCAGGACCGTATCGGCCCCCTCCAGGTGGTGGGGGGTGAAGACGGTGTCCGCCGGCAGCGGGCCGCGCAGGTCCATGTCCTCGGTGCGCAGGGCCTCCAGCACCGGGCCGATGGTCTCGATCTCCTCCCGCCCCAGGTGGCCGCCCTCGCCGGCGTGGGGGTTGAGGCCGCAGACCAGGATGCGCGGGTCATGGATACCGAAGCGCTCCACCAGGTCGCGGTGGAGGATGCGCAGGGTGGTTTCCAGCTCGTCCCGACGGATGGCGCCGGGGACCTCGGCCAGGGGCAGGTGGGTGGTGGCCAGGGCCACGCGCAGGTCGCCGACGGCCAGGCACATGACCACGCGCTCGACCCCGGCATGCTCGGCCAGGAATTCGGTGTGGCCGGTGAAGGGGATGCCGGCGGCGTTGATGACGCCCTTGTGGACCGGGCCGGTGACCAGGCCGTGGAAGCGGCCGTCGCGGCAGCCGTCGGCGGCGGTGGTCAGGGTCTCGAGGACGTAGCCGGCGGTGGCCGGATCCGGATGGCCGGGGCGGACCGGGGCCGGGCAGGTCACGGGCAGCACCTCCAGGACCGGGCCGCCGTGGGCGGACCGGGGTCGGTCCGGTGCCCACTCGGTAATGGTCACCGGCCAGCCCAGCAGGCGGGCGCGCTCGGCGAGCAGGTCAGGATCGGCCACCGCGACCAGGCGGGCGCCGGCGGGCGGGTCGGTGGCCAGCGCCAGGGCCAGGTCGGGGCCGATTCCCGCCGGTTCCCCGGGGGTCAGGGCGAGGGTGCGCTCGGTCATTCGCCCAGGCGGCGCTCGATGTAGGCCTCGGCGCGGAGCTGGCGCAGCCAGCGGTCGATGGTCTCCTCGCTCTTGCGCTGGCGGATGAGCTGGCGCGCCTCGTTGCGCCGGGACTCCAGCCCGGCGGCCTGGCGGCGGCGGTCCTCCACCCGGACGATGTGCCAGCCGAACTGGGTCTCGAAGGGCTGGCTGACCTGACCCGGATTCAGTCCGTCCATGACGTTCTCGAACTCGGAGACCAGGGCACCACTGCCCACCCAGCCCAGGTCGCCGCCGCGCTCGGCGGAGCCGGGATCCTCGGAGTGCTCGCGGGCGAGCTCGGCGAAGTCGGCGCCGTTCTCGATCTGGCGGCGCAGGCGCTGGAGGCGGCTACGGGCGTTGTCTCCCTGGAGGAGGATGTGGCGCGCCCGGGTCTGCTCCTCGGTCTCGCCGCCGGTGGTACGCCGCTCCTCCAGCTGGAGCAGGTGGAAGCCGCTGGGGGTACGTACCACCTCGCTGATCCCGCCGGCCTCCAGGCCCTGGAGGGACTCGGCGAGGGTCTCCGGCAGGCGGCCGCCGCGGCGCCAGCCCAGATCACCGCCCTCCAGGGCGTTCTGGCCATCGGACTCGCGGGTGGCCAGGCGGGCGAAATCGGCACCCTCGTCGACGAGCTGTTCCCGCAGGGAGGCGGCCTCCTCACGCGCCGCCTCCACCTCGTCGGGGCTGGCCGCCTCCGGGACCGCCACCAGGATGTGGCGCAGACGGTACTCCTCGTCCAGGGCGCCCCGGGCGCGGAGATTGTCGAGATGGTTCTCCACTTCCTCCTCGGTGACCTGGACCTGCTGCTGGACCTGGCGCTGCTGCAGGCGGGAGATGGTGATCTCGTCGCGGATGTCCTCGCGGAAGGCGGCGTAGTCGATACCGTCGCGCTCCAGGACGTTGCGGAACTGCTCCAGGCTCAGGTTGTTGCGGGAGGCGATGTCCTGCAGGGCGCGGTTGAGGGTGACGTCGTCCACCCGGATCCGGGTGCGTTCGGCCATCTGCAGCTGCAGCCGCTGGGTGATGAGCCGGTCCAGGACCTGCTTCTCCAGTGCCTCCTGCGAGGGGGGGCGGATGTTCCGCTGCTGGAGCTGCTGGCGGACGGTTCGCATCTCCCGTTCAAGCTCGCTGGCCAGGACCGCCTCGTCGTTGACCACGGCGACGATGCGCTCGAGGGTCTCGGCTGCCGCGGGAGCGGACAGGGCCAGGGCCATCAGAATGGCCAGCAGGGGGGCGAGGATCCGGTACATGGGGCCTCTATTGGTTGGGGTCGTCATCGTCTTGCTCGAAGCGTGGCTCATAGCCGTAGATACTATCATGCAGCATCTCGTCAACGCGGCTACCGATGGCCGACAGCCCCTTCAGCTCGAATTCCAGGAAGACGCCGCGATCTACCAGGTCGGCACGGGTCTCCCCGGGCTCCGGCTCGGCCTGCTCCTGGTAGCGCCGGCCCACCAGCCGGACTCCCCAGCAGCAGCTGTCGTAGCCGATGCCGAAGAGCACCTCGCGGTGGAACTGCTCGCGCAGGTCGTAGCGGTCGTGGAGGATGACGTGCCAGCGGTCGTTGAAGGCCCAGATGGCGGAGGCGCCGGTCTGGCGGAGCTGGTACTCGTCCACCGCCTCCTCGGCATCGAAGTCATTGATGCGGTCGCGGTAGTTGAGGCTCACCAGCCGGCGGGGGGCCGCCTTGTACTGGAGTCGCAGGGCGCGCTGGCGGGGGCGATCCTCCTCCGGGGCGTAGAGCACGGAGGCGGTGGTCCGCCAAGGGCCGGCGCCGCCGCGCAGCTCCATGGCGATATCGCTCTCGGTGGTGGTCCGCGGTTCGTTGCCCAGGGTGACCCGCCGGTCCGCCAGGTAGCGGATCTGGCCGGCGCTGGCGGCCAGGTACTCCTCACCACTGGCCCGGTCCAGGAAGCGGGTGGTCACCGCCGTGGTGACCCGGCGGGTATCGCCGATGCGGTCTGGGCCGGTGTAGCGGTTCGGCTGGAAGAGCTGGCCGAAGTTGAAGGTCTGCTCGCCGGTGTCGAAGGTCGGGATCGCATCCTGCTCCCGGTAGGGGATGTCGACGTAGTAGAGCCGCGGCTCCAGGGTCTGCAGCAGCGGCCGGCCCAGCTCGAAGGGGCGTTCCAGGAAGAGCCCGGTGTCCACCGTCCAGATGGGCAGGTTTCGCTCGAACTCCGTGGGTGCGGCGGGGTCGGCGGGGTCCTCGTCCAGGTCCCAGGCGGTATGGCGCAGGGCGACCTCCGGCCGGAAGAAGGTGGCGGTGGTCTCCAGGGGCCAGCCCAGGGTGAGGGTGTGGTCCTGGCGGCGGCCCACCGGGTCGGCCTCGTCGTTGCTGGCGAAGTCGACATACTCCCCCTCCAGCTGCCAGGTGGGCCGGTTGATGGCCCAGGGTCGCGGCGTCTCCCAGGTCACCTGGGGGCGGCGCTCGTAGGGGGTGGGCTGGTCCTCGTCGATGGGGCGGTAGCGCTCCAGGCGCGCGTTCACGTTCAGCCAATCGCTGGCCCAGCCGAGTTCGGCGGTCTGCTCGGTGTAGCGCGCGGAGGTGCTGGCAAAGCCCTTGCTGATGTCCTCGTGGTAGTCCTCGTCGCTGACGCCCTCGATATTGGCCCGGGTGGAGAAGCCGGCGCCGAGGGTCGAGCGGTGCTCCACGTTATAGCTGTAGCGGTCGTCGCCGTAGACCTGGTCGTTGGGCAGGTAGTTGCCCCGGATCTCCCCCTGGCTGTCCTCGGTGAGGTAGCGGAACTCGGCGCCGAGCATCTCCCCGCGGTCGTCGAAGAAGCGCGGGACCAGGGTGGCGTCGTAGTTGGGCGCCAGGTTGAGGTAGATGGGCAGCATGATGTCGTAGCTGCCGTCGTCGCTATCGATGTCGAAGGTCGGGCTGAGCAGCCCGGTGAGCCGGTCCTCGGTGATAGGGAAGGTCATCCAGGGGAGGTAGAAGAACGGCACCCCCACCGCCCGAAGCACCGTGTGGCGGGCGTAGCCGCGGCCGCTGTCGTGGTCCAGGGTGACCCGGGAGGCATCCAGCAGCCAGTCCTGGCGGCCGGGGTCGCAGGTGGTGTAGCGCACGTCCCACATCCGGGTGCGGCCGTCGGCCAACCGTCGGATGCGGCCGGCCCCACCCCGGGCGTGGGGCTCCGGCACGCGGAAGTCGGTGCCGGTGAATTCGCCGGTATCCAGCGCCGAGGACATCCGCGCCTCTTCACCCTCGATGACCAAGGTGTCGTCCCAGAACAGGAGGTTCCCCTCGGCCCGGGCGCGCTCGGTAGTGGCGTCGAGGGTGACCCGGTCGGCGGTGAGCTGGCGTTCGCCCCGGCGCAGGGCGACGTCCCCCTCCAGGGTGGAGACGCCGTCGCGCACCAGCTCCATGCGCCGGGCCCGCGCCGCCATGCCCCCGGCCGGGGGCGCCTCCAGGGCCGCCGGGGGGAAGGTCAGCGGCGTGCAGAGCCCGAAGCGCTCGCTGGCCAGGACCTCGGCGGTGGCCTCGTCGGCGAGGCCCAGGGTCAGGGCCAGGGCGAGGAGGGTGGAGATGCGGCTCGGCAAGGCGTGTGGGTCCCCGGGTTACGGACCTCCCGCGGACGATGGCGCGCGGCCTACCCTTCGCGGGGGTGCCTGGCGGGAGGGCGAGCGCGCTAAATTCGCATATGCCGGGCGGGCATTCAATGAAGGGCCAACGCCTGGGGACGGGTTGGCCCGGGCGTGTAGAATGCCCGGCATGGATGCCGAAACCGCAATCGATCCCCGGCGCGAACGACTCGCGCAGTGGCTGGAAGAGGTGGCTCCGGGGTCGGAACTCCCGCAGAGCCCCCTGGCCGCCGATGCCAGCTTCCGCCGCTACTTCCGGGTGGCGACGCCGGAGGGCCCCCGGGTGGCCATGGATGCCCCGCCGGAACACGAGGAGGTCCTCCCCTTCTGGCGGGTCGCCGACCTCCTGCGCGACGCCGGCCTCTCTGCCCCGGCGGTGGTAAGCGGCGACCCGGCCCGGGGCTTCCTCCTGCTGGAGGATCTGGGGGACGAGACCGTGAGCCGGGCCCTGGACAGCGGCGCCGACCCGGAACCGCTCTACGCCCGGGCGGTGGACACCCTGGTCCACCTCCAGCGCACGGCGGGGCAGCCGGACCTCCCCGAATACGGCCGTGACCGGCTGCTGGCGGAGTGCGCCCTGCTGGTGGACTGGTTCCACCCGGCGGTGACCGGGGAGCCCTGTCCACCGGTTGCGCGTTCGGCCTGGTTCGAGGCCTGGGAGGCGGCGCTGGACGGCATCGGCGACCTCCCGGCCACCATCGTCCTGCGCGACTACCACGCCGACAACCTCATGGTCCTGCCGGAGCGCAGCGGCGTGGCCGCCTGCGGCCTGCTGGACTTTCAGGATGCCGTCCTCGGCTCCCCGGCCTACGATCTGGTCTCCCTGCTGCGCGATGCCCGCCGGGACGTGGATCCGGAACTCGCGGCGCGCATGGAGGCGCGTTTTCTCGCCGGCCGGCCGGAGCTGGATGGCGAGGCCTTCACCCGCGCCTGCCGGACCCTGAGCGCCCAGCGCAACACCAAGATCCTCGGGATCTTCACCCGCCTGGCCCGGCGCGACGGCAAGCCCGGCTATCTGGATTTCCTGCCCCGGGTCCGGCGGCTGCTGGCCGAGGAGCTGGCCGCGCCGGAGCTGACACCGGTGGCCACCTGGTTCCGGGACCACCTCCCGCTGGAGCGGGCCACGGTGGAGGCGAGCGCGTGAGGGCCATGCTTCTGGCGGCCGGGCGGGGGCAGCGCATGCGCCCCCTTACCGACACCACCCCCAAGCCCCTGCTGGAGGTGGCCGGCGAGAGCCTGCTGGCTCGCCATCTGCGCCGGCTCGCCGCGGCCGGTATCCGGGAGGTGGTCATCAACCACGCCTGGCTGGGGGAGCAGGTCGAGGCGGCAGTCGGCGATGGCCGTACCTGGGGCCTGGCGGTCCGTTACTCCCCGGAGGATCCCGCCCTGGAGACCGGGGGCGGGATCACCGCCGCCCTGCCGCTGCTGGGAGAGGACCCCTTCCTCGTGGTCAACGGCGATGTCTTCACCGATTATCCCTTCGAGCGGCTGCCGCAGGAGCCCGACGGGCTGGGCCACCTGGTCCTGACCCCCAATCCCGACCACCATACCGGCGGCGATTTTGCCCTCGAGGCGGGTCGGGTGCGCGCGGCTGGCGGGACGCACTCTACCTATACCGGGATCGCCGTCCTGCGGCCGGCACTTTTTGCCGGCTGCCGGCCGGAGCCCTTCCCGCTGGGGCCGCTGCTCAGGGAGGCGGCGGAACGGGGCGAGCTGGCCGGGGAGCTGTTCACCGGGGAGTGGAACGACGTGGGGACCCCGGAGCGGCTGTCGGCCCTGCGTCAGCGCCACGACGACCCCAGGGAGGCCCGATATGGCGGTGAGTGAGGCCGATGTGGCCGATGCCTTCGACTTTACCGAGGCGGAGCGGGCGGCCATCGAGTCCGCCTGGCGGGCGCTCATGGGGGACGCGGTCTGGCTGGATCTCCACGCCGCCCGGGTCGGAGCCCTGCCGCGGCTGCGCAAGCGGATCCTGGAGCTGGGCGAGTCCGCCCGCAGCTCCCTGGAGGCGGCCCACTGGCTGCCGCCCCGGGAGCGGTTGCGCTCGGCCCTGGCCACCACCCTCAAGCTCCGGGACACGCTGGAGACCGTGGAGCGGGGCCTGGAGGGCCTGGACGGCGGCGCGGACCGGGAGGCCTTCGTCGCCCGATTCGGCGAGCTGCGGGCGACCCTGGAGGCGACCCTGGAGCCCCGGGAGACCCGCTGGGCCGCGATCCTCGAGGCGGGGTCGGCGATCGATGAGGGGGAGGAAGACGAGGACACGGAGTCACCCTGACCCGCAGGCCCCCGAGAATGGGGGCTTTCCCGCCGGTTTCCGTTAGGATAGGGTAGCGCCGTGGAGGAGGGATCGTGGACAGACCGCTACGTACATACAGCCTGGCCGGCCTGCTGGCCCTGCTGCTGGGTGCTTCCCCGGCCGTAGCGGTCGCGGAGCCTCCGCTGGATCTGGAATCCGTCAAGGAGACCCTCCAGCAGGGGGATCTCGAGGCCGCGCGCGAGCGAGTGGAATCCATCCTGGCGGAGCAGCCGGACCATCCGGGGGCGCGCTTCGTCCGCGCCCGCATCCTGGCCCGGGAGGGGGACGAGGAGGGCGCCATCGAGCGCCTCGAGGCGCTCGTCGCCGACCATCCCGAGATGCCCGAGCCCTACAACAACCTGGCGGTCCTCCTGGCCCGCCAGGGCAAGCTGGAGTCCGCCCGGGACGCCCTGGAAAAGGGGCTGGCGACCAGCAAGGTCTACTCCACTCTCTACGAGAACCTCAGCACCGTCTATGTAGAGATGGCGCGCCGCTCCTACGCCCATGCGCTCCAGCTCGATCCCGAGGAGGAGCGGGAAGAGCCCGGCCTGCGTGAGCTGGCCGCCCTGGAAGAGCCCCGTCGCGGTCGGGTCTCGCTCATGGCCAGCGTCGAGGACAAGGACGATGCCGATGCCGATGCCGGTAGCGAGGCGGCAGAGCCCGCTGATCCGCAGCCGGCGGAGGATGCGGCCGACGAGGAGGGCGCCGCGGCCGCCGACGAGGGTGGTTCGGCGCGCAGCGAGAACGAGGCGTTGCAGGTCCGGGCCGATGAGGCGGTCACACGGGCCGTCACCCGCCGCCTGCATGACTGGGCAAGCGCCTGGTCGGAGCAGGCGGTGGCGGAGTATGTCGCCGCCTATGCGGCGGATTACTCTCCCGAGGGGCTGAACCGCGAGGAGTGGGAGGAGCAGCGGCGCCGGCGCATCCAGCGGCCGGAGTGGATCCAGGTGGAGCTCGACCGCATCGAGGTCTGGGACACCGGCCCGGACACCGCCACGGCCATCGTTCGCCAGCACTACGACGCCGACTCCTACGCCGACGTCACTCTCAAGTCCCTCCAGATGGTGCTCGAGGAGGGACGCTGGGTCATCAGTAACGAACAGACCCTCAAAGTCCTGGAGCGATGACTCGTTTCCTCGCGGGTTCCCTCGGGGGTCTGGTTCTCGTTATCGGCCTTCTCGCCCCCGCCGTTGCCGAGCAGCTGGCCTTCAACCGCGCCGCCGACTACCCCGGCAGCGGCTTCTCCCCCCGTGTCATTGCCGAAGAGGCCGACGGCGACCTTCTGCAGCGGGCCCGGGAGCGCCTGGGTCAGCGGGTCCGGCGCCATCCCGGCGATACCGAGGCGCGCCTGCTGCTGGGGCTGATCCACTTCCGTGAGGGCGACTACGCGGCCGCGCTGGAGTCCCTGGACGAGGTGGTCCGGCGCGCGCCCGATTTCCAGCTCGCCCACCTGGTGCGCGGTGATCTGCTGCTGAGCCGTTCCCGGGTGGTCGCCGGGCTGGGCGGTAACGGCGTCGCCGCGGCCGTGGAGGGAGAGGGCGACCTCAGCCGCAATGCCCTTCGCGCCGAGGCCCGGGCGCGCCTGGAGGGCTATCTCGAGACCCTGCGCACCGCTCGCGTCCCCGCCGCGCTCCTCCAGCTCTCCCCGGAGAACCCGGTGGCGCTCCTGGTGGACAAGCGCCACAACCGGCTCTACGTCTACGAGCGTCGTGGTGATGGCCGGCCGCCACGCCGGATCCGCGACCACTACGTCAGCACCGGCCAGGCCCGCGGTGACAAGGAGCGCGAGGGGGATCTCCGCACGCCGGAGGGGGTCTACTTCGTGCAGGAGTTCCTGGAGGACGGCGAACTCCCCGCGGAGTACGGCCTGGGCGCCTTCACCCTGGACTATCCCAACCCCCTGGATCGCCGACGTGGCAAGACCGGCTACGGGATCTGGCTCCACGGCACCGATCGGCGCTTCTTCAGCCGGCCGCCGCTGGACAGCGAGGGCTGCGTCGTCCTGCCCAACCTCAATCTGCAGGATCTGCGCGGCTCCGTGTCCGCGGGGACGCCGGTCATCATCGCCGAGCGGCTGGACTGGATCGACCACGAGCAGTGGCGCCAGCGGCGCCGCGCGGCCCGGCAGGCCGTGGAGGGGTGGCGCCGCAGCTGGGAGGCCATGGCGGTGGAGCGGTACCTGGCGTACTACGATGCCGACTTCTGGAGCCCGCGCGGGGAGCGCGCGAGGTGGACCGACTACAAGCGCCGGGTGCTGGCCACCAAGACCGATCAGGCCATCCGGCTGGAACGCCGTGCCCTCCTCGCCTATCCCGATTCCGCCGCAGGCCGGGCTGGCAACCTGGTCGTGGCCCGGTTCCGCCAGGACTACGACTCCAACAACTACCGCGGCGTTATGGACAAGCAGCTCTACCTTCGCCGCGAGGCCGGTGACTGGTCCGTCCTCTACGAGGGGCCGGCGCCCTGAGGTACCCCCGAGCCGACGGGTTCAGTCGTAACGCAGGCCGTACCAGGCCTGGCCGGCCAGCTCGTGCAGGGCCAGTGCGCTGCGCCGCAGGGCACCGGCGTTCGGCAGGAGGTTATCCGGGGTTGGCGGGATCGCCGGGATCCGACCGATCGCCACCGGGACCGGCTCCACGCCGGTGCCGGCGAAGCTCGCCCGCAGGCGCGGCATGTGCCAGGCCTGGGTGACGACCCAGACGCGCCGGATCCCCGCCTCGCGCAGCAGGGCCGCGCTTCGAACCGCATTCTCCCGGGTATTGGCGGCGCGTCCCTCCCGCCAGCGCACCGGGATCCCCAGCTGCACCAGCTCCCGCGCCAGGGTCTCGGCCTCCGGCTCGCCCAGTCCATCGAGATCACCACCGGAGGTGACCACCGGCCGTCCGGTCTCCCGAGCCAGCTGGGCGGTCCGGAGAAGCCGCTCCTTCGCCAGGGCCGAGGGTCGGGCCGGATATCGCGACCCGGCCGGCGTCGGGGCGCGACCAGCGCCGGGGAGCAGGATGGCCCCTGCCTCGGCCCGGGCCCCTGCCTGCTCGGCCACCGCCGGTCCCTGGGCGGCCTGCATGAGCATGGCGGCACCCCAGTGGGTGGCAGGCAGATAGAGGAGGAGGAGGGCCGCCACCAGACCCGCCCGGGCGCTCCGGCGCCAGCCGGCGCGCAGGGCCAGAAGGGCGGCCAGCAGGAGCAGGAGGCCACTGCCCGGTGGCAGGATCAGGGCCTCCAGGAGGCGCTGCATCGGTCGCCCCCGGGGCGGGCCCTAGCGGACCGTCTCGCCCGCCGCCTGGCGGTCGGCGTGGTAGGAGGAGCGGACCATGGGGCCGCTGGCCACCTGCTCGAAGCCCATGGCCTTCGCCTTCCGGCCGAGGTCATCGAACTCGTCCGGGTGGACGTAGCGGTGGACCGGGAGGTGGTTGGGGCCCGGGGAGAGGTACTGGCCCAGGGTGAGCATGGTCACCCCGTGGTCCCGCAGATCGGCCATGACCTGCTCCACCTCGTCGATCTCCTCCCCGATCCCGAGCATGAGTCCCGACTTGGTGGGGACCTGCGGATGGGCCGCGCGGAAGTCGGCCAGCAGGCGCAGGGAGACCTCGTAGTCGGCCCCCGGGCGCGCCGCCTTGTAGAGGCGCGGAACCGTTTCGAGATTGTGGTTGAAGACATCGGGAACGCCGCCGCCCATGATCGCCAGGGCCCGTTCCTGGCGGCCACGGAAGTCGGGAACCAGGATCTCCACCGCCGTGCCGGGGCTGGTCTCCCGCAGGGCGGTGATGCAGTCGACGAAGTGCTGGGCACCGCCGTCGCGCAGGTCGTCCCGGTCCACGGAGGTGATCACCACCCACTCGAGCCCCATCTGCGCCACGGTATCGGCGAGGTGGCGGGGCTCTTCCGGGTCCGGCGGCTCCGGCCGGCCGTGGGCGACATCGCAGAAGGGGCAGCGGCGGGTGCAGACCTCGCCGAGGATCATGAAGGTCGCGGTGCCGTGGGCGAAGCACTCCCCCAGGTTGGGGCAGGAGGCCTCCTCGCAGACGGTGACCAGCTCCTGCTCCCGCAGCACGCCCTTGAGCCGGGCGACCTCCGGACTGGTCGGCGACTTGGCCCGGATCCAGTGGGGCTTGGGCTGGGGCCGCTCCGCCGGCACCACCTTGATGGGGATACGGCTGGTCTTGGAGGCGCCCTTGCCGGGGTGCGGCGTCCTCGGGGCGGCGGGATCGGGGGTGTTATCCGGCATGGTCGGCTCCCTCGGTGGGGCGGATGCGTGAGCCCAGGCGTTCGGCCAGTTTACCGGCCACCCCGGCACCGGCCGCCTCGGGTGTGGTCTCGACCCCCAGGTCCGCGAGCCGGGTCACCGGCAGGCCGCGGTAGCCGCAGGGGTTGATGCGATCGAAGGGGGCCAGGTCGGCATCCACGTTGAGCGCCAGGCCGTGGTAGGCGCGGCCGTGGCGGACCCGCAGCCCCAGGGAGGCGATCTTGGCCCCCTCCACGTAGACCCCGGGGGCGTCGCGCCGGGTGGCGGCGGCGATGCCCTGTGCGGCCAGCCAGTCCACGGTGGCGCCCTCCAGGGCGTCCACCAGCGCCCGGACCCCGAGGCCGCGGCGGCGCAGGTCCACCAGCGTGTAGAGCACCGCCTGGCCCGGTCCATGGTAGGTGACCTGGCCGCCCCGGTCCACGGCGACGGTGGGGATGTCGCCGGGGTCCAGGAGGTGCTCCCGGGCGGCATTGCGCCCCAGGGTGAAGACCGGCGGGTGCTCCAGCAGCCAGAGCTCGTCCGGCGTCGCCTCGGTGCGGCCCTCGGTGAAGGCGCGCATGGCGGCCCAGGTGGATTCGTACTCCCGCTGGCCCAGGCGCCGCAGCAGCAGGCCGGTTCCGCTCACCGTCCCGGTCACAGCGTCATCAGGACCCGGTCGCTGGCGTTCAGAGCGCGATAGAGGTCGTCCAGCTGGGCCTTGCTGGTGGCGGTGAAGGTCACCGTCAGCGAGAGGTAGCGCCCGTTGCGGCTGGCACGGCGCTGGATGGCCTCTTCGCCCGGCTCGCCCACGTGGTCGCGGACCAGGGCCAGCACCTCGCTCTCGAAGGCCTCGTCATGGCTGCCCATCACCTTCAACGGGAAGGTGCAGGGGAATTCGAAGGCGGTCTCTTCCTCGCTCATGTCCCCCTCCTAGTGTGCCTCGCCGGCGCGGATGCGGTCCTTGCAGGCCTGGTAGGCGGTGTGGAGGCGGCGCCACAGGGGGCCTGCCTCGCCGGTACCCACCGGCCGCCCGTCCAGGCGGGTCACCGGCCGGACCTCGCGGGTGGAGGAGGTCAGCCAGATCTCGTCGGCGGCGGCGAGATCGGTCCGGTCCAGGGCCGCCTCGCCGGCGGGGATCCCCTGGTCGGCCGCCAGCTCCAGGACCAGGTCCCGGGTGATCCCGGGCAGGAGGTGGGGCCCCTGCTGCGGGGTGAGCAGCCGGCCATCCCGGACCAGGAAGAGGTTGGCGGTAGCCGCCTCGGTGACCACGCCGTCGCGGACCAGGATCACCTCGTCGGCGTCGGCCTCCAGCGCCTCCTGGCGCAGCAGGACGTTGGGCAGCAGGGAGGTGGTCTTGATATCGCAGTGGAGCCAGCGCGGATCGGGCCGGCTGATGACCTCGGCCCCCCGGGCCAGATCCTCCGCGCTCGGCGGCGTCAGCGGGCTGCTCATGACCAGGGCGGTGGGCGGCGTGTCGTCCGGGAAGGCGTGGTCGCGCCGGGCAGCGCCCCGGGTCACCTGGAGGTAGACCGACTGGTCGCCGCCGCCGTTGCGGCGGACCACCTCGCGGATGACCCGCTCCCAGCCCTCGCGGCCGTGGGGGTTGGCCATGGCGGTGAGGCGCAGACTGCGCTCCAGCCGCTCCAGGTGCTGGGCCAGCCGGAAGGGTTCGCCGGCATAGACCGGCAGCACCTCGTAGACGCCATCACCGAAGATGAAGCCGCGATCGAGGACCGGCACCCGCGCCTCCCCCTGGGGGAGGTAGAGGCCGTCGAGGTAGACGGTGGGCTCGCTCATGCCTAGCGGAACAGGAGGACGACGTTGTCCACCAGCCGGGTCCAGAGGCTGCCCTCCTCGACCCCCTCCAGCGCCCGGAGGGGACGCTCTTCCAGCGTCTCGCCGTTGAACTCGATATGCAGGGTTCCGTAACGCTCGCCGGCGGCGGCCGGCGCCATGATGGGCCGGTCCAGCTCCATGGAGGCATCCAGGGCATCGTAGCGGCCGCGCGGGATGGTTACCCACAGGGTCTCGTCGATGCCCAGGGGCAGGGCCTCCGTCTTGCCCTTCCAGACCCGGGACTCGGTGAGCGTCTCGCCGGCGTCGTAGAGCTTGTGGGTGGCGAAGAAGCGGAAGCCGTAGTTGATGAGCTTGTCGCTCTCCCGCGCCCGTGCCTCCTCGCTCTCGGCGTCCATGACCACCGAGACCAGGCGCATCTCCTCGCGCTGGGCGGAGGTCACCAGGCAGTAGCCGGCGCTCTCGGTGTGGCCGGTCTTCAGCCCGTCCACGTGGGGGTTCCGCCAGAGCAGTTTGTTCCGGTTGTACTGGGTGATGCCGTTGTAGGTGTACTTGCGCTGGCTGTACCACTCGTAGTGGTCGGGGAAGTCGCGCACCAGGGCGCGCGCCAGCCGTGCCATGTCCCGGGCGGTGGAGTAGTGCTCCTCGTGGGGCAGGCCGGTGGCGTTGACGAAGTGGGTGCCGTCCATGCCCAGTCGGTCGGCGTGGCCGTTCATCATGCCGGCGAAGGCCTCCTCGGAACCGCCCACGTGCTCGGCCAGGGCGACGCTGGCGTCGTTGCCCGACTGGATGATCATGCCCTTGAGGAGTTTCTCCACCGTGACCCGAGTGTCCACCTCGATGAACATCCGCGAACCCGGCATGCGCCAGGCCTTCTCGCTGATCCGGGCCTCGTCGTCCAGGGCGATGTTGCCCGATTCCAGTTCGTTGAAGACCACGTAGGCGGTCATCATCTTGGTGAGGCTCGCCGGCTCCATGCGCTGTTCGGCGTTGTTCTCGGTGATGACGTGGCCGCTCTGGAAGTCCTGCAGTACCCAGCCGCCGGCTTCCACCTCGGGGGGCGCCGGGACCATGGAGGGCGGGGCCGCCAGGGCCGGCGGCAGCCACGCCGCGAGCAGGAGGAGGGTGGCCAGTAGCGGGAAGCGGGCAGGGCGTCGATGCATGGTGTGCTCGGTGTCGGTGATGGTTGCCGGGGTTCCGGAAGGTTCGTGTTCCATTCTACCTGCTGGAATCGAGAGACAGTAGACGCTAGCGCGACGGGACGACCACCGGGGGCGGCAGTCCCAGGTCGGCGATCCGCTGGCCCAGGCGCCGGGCGTGGCCGCGATCGTCCAGGGGTCCGACCCGGACCCGGTGGATGCCGGCCTCCTCCCGGATCGCCACGGGGCCGATGCCGTCGGCCGCCTCCAGCCGTCGCCGCAGGGAGGTCGCGTTGTCCGCCTCGCGGAAGGCGCCCACCTGGAGATAGACCGGCCCGGCCTCCGCCCGTTCCCCGACGGAGCCGGCGTTCTGCACCAGCTCCATGAGTTCGTCCGGTCGCTGCTCGGGGGTGGCGCCCTCTTCGGGGTTCTCCTCGTCGGCGGCGGGGTTCAGCGCCCGGACCTCCACGGGGGCGGTCCCGGTGGCATAGACGCCCAGCCGCCGCGCGGCCGCGTAGGAGAGGTCGATGATCCGGCCCTCGTGGAAGGGGCCGCGGTCGTTGACCTTCACCACCAGGGAGCGGCCGTTGTCCAGGTTGGTAACCTCCACGTAGGTGGGCAGCGGCAGGCTCTTGTGGGCGGCGGTGAGGGCGAACATGTCGTAGGGTTCACCGCTGGAGGTGCGCTGCCCGTGGAACTTGGTGCCGTACCAGGAGGCGTGACCGCGCTCGCGGTAGCCGTCGCTGGAGTCCATGACGTGATAGGTCTCGCCGAAGACCTCGTAGGAATCCGGGTTGCCGTAGCGGCTGGGTGGCTCGGCCCGCGGGACCGGCTCGGGAACACCGGAGACGTCCACCGTCTTCTCCGGCGGGCCGTCACCGGGTTCGGTGGGCAGCGAACCGCAGGCGTGCAGGAGGGGGAGGGCGGCCAGCCCGACCACCCATCGGCCCAGGGTGCTCACCCGTCGACCTCCTCCCGAATGGCCTCCCCGAGCTGATGGACGGCCATGGCGTAGAGTTCGCTGTGGTTGTAGCGGGTAATGGCGTAGAAGTTGCCGAAGGCGAGCCAGTGGTCGTGGCCCTCCTCCTGCTCCAGCCGTACCACCGCTGCCTTGCGATCGCCGGCCAGACCCTCCAGCGCCAGCCCCCTCTCACGGAGCTCGTTGACGGTGAGGGAGGGCTTGAGCCCCTCCTCGGCCAGCTCTTCCAGCGGCGCCTCGGTATCCTCGGGGAGGCGGTGGAGCAGCGGTTCGCCCGCCTCCCAGCCGTGGTCGGCGATGTAGCGCGCCACCGAGCCGATGGTGTCGGGCCAGCTGTTCCAGAGGTCGCGGCGGCCGTCGCCGTCGAAGTCCACGGCGAAGGCGCGGAAGGAGCTGGCGATAAACTGCGGACGCCCCATGGCTCCGGCGTAGGACCCGGTCACCTCCGCGGGGTCGAGCTGCTCCTCGCGGGCCATGAGCAGGAACTCCTCCAGCTCGCCCCGGAAGAAGTCGGCCCGGGGCGGGTAGGCGAAGCCCAGGGTGCCCAGGGATTCCAGCAGGGGGTCGTCCCCCTTGTGGCGGCCGTAATAGGTCTCCACGCCGATGATCCCGGCCACGACCGCCGGGTCCACGCCGTATTCCGCCTGCGCCTGCGCCAGGGTCTCCCGGTGCTCCTCCCAGAACTCGGCCCCGGCGTGGATGCGCTCCTCGGTGAGGAAGATGGGCCGGTAGCGGTACCAGGGGAGGCTCTCCGCCGGCCGCTTGATGGTGGCGATGATGTCCTCGCGGATCTCCACCCCGTCGAAGAGGGCGCGCAGCCGCTCGGGATTGAAGCCGTGCTCGCGCTCCATGCGTTCGACGAAGGCGTCGAAGCCGGGCTGTTCGGCAATGGGCTGGGCGACGGCCGGCAGGCCGGTCAGCAGGGCGAGGAGCAGGATCAGAACGCGCATGGAGGCCCTCCGGGGAACGGCCCCATGGTAGCGCAACGCCGCCCCCGTGCAAGACGGAATTGCGCGACTGGCGTGGGTTTCATCGAACCTTTTCTCGTGGATCGTGAATGAGATCGCGTAACCAACTGATTGCAGGGCTAGTGGATGAAGCGGCGGTGGGTCTGGATGGACATGAGCAGGCCGAAACCGGCCATGAGGGAGACCAGGGAGCTGCCGCCGTAGCTCACCAGGGGCAGGGGCAGGCCGACTACGGGAAGAAGGCCGGCCACCATGCCGATGTTGACGAAGGCGTAGACGAAGAAGCCGAGGCTGATCCCGCCGGCCAGCAGGCGGCCGAAGACGTCCTGGGCCTGCAGGGCGATCATCAGGCCGCGGCCGATGACGAAGGCGTAGGCGGCGAGGACGGCGAGGCCGCCGGCGAAGCCGAACTCCTCGGCGAGCACCGCGAAGATGAAGTCCGTCGAGCGCTCCGGCAGGAATTCCAGATGGGACTGGCTGCCGTTGAGCCAGCCCTTGCCGTAGAGGCCGCCGGAACCGATGGCGATCTTGGACTGGATGATGTGGTAGCCCGCCCCCAGGGGATCCCGCTCCGGGTTGAGGAAGGTCAGCACGCGACTGCGCTGGTAGTCGTGGATGAGGTTCCAGGCCACCGGGAGCGAGGCAGCCAGCAGGGCGGCCCCGGTCGCCAGCCAGCGCCAGTGGAGCCCGCCCAGGAAGAGGACGATGAAGCCGGAGGAGGCGATAAGCAGGCCCGTTCCGAGATCGGGCTGCTGGATGACCAGGCCGGTGGGCAGGGCCACCAGGGCCAGTGCCAGCATGGTATGGCGGAAGCCGGGGGGCAGGCCGGTGTTGGCCAGATAGGCGGCCACCATGCCGGGGACCGCGAGCTTCATCAGCTCCGAGGGCTGGAAGCGCACGAAACCGAGATCCAGCCAGCGCTGGGCCCCCTTGCTGGCATCCCCCAGGTAGAGGACCAGTACCAGGAGGACCAGTCCCAGCCCGTAGATCCAGGGCAGCAGTCGGCGCAATTGCTCGGGGGGGATCTGGGCGAGGAACAGGGCGCCGAGGAGACCGGCACCGGCGCGAGCTCCGTGCCGCCAGACGAGGCCGAGATTCTCGTCACTGGCGCTGTAGATGACCACCAGACCGCCGCCCAGGATGATGAGCAGCGCTACCAGCAGGGGGATGTCCACGTGCAGGCGATCGCTCAGGCGCCGCTTGTAGAGCATGCCGGTATCCGGGAGGTCGGAGCTGCTCATGAGCCCTCCTCGGCGCGGGACTCCAGGAAGCGGGTGATGACCCGCTCGGCGATGGGGGCCGCGACGGCCCCGCCGCTGCCGCCGTTCTCGACGATGACGGCCACGGCGATCTCGGGATCGTCCGCGGGGGCGAAGGCGACGAAGAGGGCGTGGTCCCGGAGGCGCTTGACGATCTCCTCCTCCACGTACTCCTCGCCCTCCTCCAGGCCGAAGACCTGGGCCGTCCCGGTCTTGCCGGCCATCCGGTAGTTGATGCGCCAGCCGATGGAGCGGGCGGTCCCGCGCAGGCCGTGGATGACGCCCTCCATGCCCTCGCGGACGTCTTCGACATTGCCGGGATCCAGCTCCAGGTCGGCCTGTTCCTCCGGGGGATGGGGGGTCGTCTCCTCGGGCCCCTCCTCCCGGGCGACCACCCGGGGGCGCATGCGGTGGCCGCCGTTGGCCAGCGTGGCCGTGGCCTCCGCGAGCTGCAGGGGGGTCGCCAGCATGTAGCCCTGGCCGATGCCGGTGATGAGGGTCTCCCCGGGGAACCAGCGGACGTGGCGGTTCTCCTCCTTCCATTCCCGGGAGGGGACCACGCCGGCGCGCTCCCCCTCCAGGTCGATGCCGGTGGGCCGGCCCAGGCCGAAGCGCTCCAGGAAGGGGGCCAGCTGGTCGATGCCCAGGTGGTAGGCGAGGTCGTAGTAGTAGACGTCGCAGGACTGGGCGATGGACTTGTGGAGATCCGTGGGGCCGTGACCCTCTTCCTTCCAGTCCCGGTAGGTCCGCTCGTCCTCGAACTCCGGCTCGTAGTGGCCGTGGCAGTCCACGGTATCGTCGGGATCCACCGTCTCCGTCTCCAGGCCGGCCAGGCCCACCAGCGGCTTGATGGTGGAGCCGGGAGGGTAGCGGCCCCGGATGGCGCGGTTGAACAGGGGCTGGTTGGGCGACAGATTCAGGACGTTCAGCGCCTCCCGCTCCATGCCTCGTACGAATCCGTTGGGGTCGTAGCCGGGGGAGCTGACCAGGGCGAGGACGTCGCCGGTCTCCGGCTCCAGGGCGACCAGGGCGCCGCTCTCCTCGCCGAAGGCGTCGTGGGCGGCACGATGGAGCTCGGCATCGATGGTCAGGTGGAGGTCGCGGCCGGGGATCGGGTCCTCGCGCTCCACCACGCGCAGGACGCGACCCTGGGCGTTGGTCTCCACCCGTTCGAAGCCGGTCTCCCCGCGGAGTGATTCCTCATAGGCGGCCTCGATGCCGACCTTGCCGACGTGGGTCCGGCCGCGGTAGGCACCGGGCTCCGCCTGGCGGACCTCCTCGGCCGAGATCCGGCCCACGTAGCCGACCACGTGGGCCGTGGTCTCGCCCAGGGGGTAATGGCGGGACAGTCGCGCCTCGATATCCACTCCGGGGAAGCGGTGGCGGTCGATGGCGAAGCGGGCGACCTCCTTCTCGGTGAGTCGCAGGCGCAGGGGGATGCTCTCGAAGGAGCGGCTGCGCTCGACCTCTTCCAGAAAGCGCTCGCGCTGGGCATCGCTGAAGGGGATGACCTCGCGCAGAGCGGTCAGGGTGGCCCCCAGGTCGTCCACCCGTTCGGGCACCACCTCCAGGCTGTAGGTGGGGACATTTTCCGCCAGCAGGCGGCCGTCGCGGTCGTAGATCAGGCCCCGGGTGGACGGCAGCGGCTGGAGGTTCAGCCGGTTGGCCTGGGACTGGGTGGCCAGCCGTTCATGGTCGAGGATCTGGAGGTAGAAGAGCCTGCCCCCGAGTGCCACCAGCAAAAGGCCGGCGATGACGCCTGCCGTGATGATGCGCACGGTGGCAACCCGACTCTCCCGGACCTTGTCGCGCAGGGTGTGATTATCGGCCATCTCAGGCGATACGGTAGCGCCGACGCAGTCGGCGCAGGAAGACGAAGATCAACGGCCAGAGGACGGCGCTGGTGGCGGCCGGGGCCCAGAACCACAGGGTCTCGGGGGCATTCCCGGTAAAGCCCATGATCCAGCGGGTGACGAGCAGGTGCAGCGCCACCAGTACCAGCAGGCTTACCGCCTGCTGCCACACGGGATAGATCCGCAGCCGCGGATGCAGCCGCAGGACCACGTAGGTGACCAGCGCAAAGGTCAGGGCGTGCTGGCCCAGCAGGGTCCCCACGGCCACATCCTGGAAGAGCCCCAGGAGCCAGGCCACGCCCACGCCCACCCGATCCGGGGTCGCCATGGCCCAGTAGGTAAGCACCAGCAGGGTCCACTCGGGGCGCAGCAGCCGGCTCCAGTCCGGCATGGGCACCAGGGTCAGGACCAGTGCGGCCACGAAGGTGGCGAAGATGAGGCCAATGCCGCGACGGCCGGTGCTCATGGCGCCTCCTCGTCGGCCGCCCCGGCCGGCGCCGTCTCGGCCGGCACCGATGGCTCCCCGGCCGGGTTGTCGCCCTGGTCGGACCAGACCAGCAGGACCTCGCGGACCCGGTGGATCCGGGCCAGCGGCTCGGCGTCGACGCGGGCGTAGGATTCACCCGGGCGCGGCTCGATGTTCGTGATCCGGGCGACCGGATAGCCGGACGGGAAGCGCCCTCCCAGGCCGGAGGTGACCAGCAGGTCACCGTTCCGGATATCCGCGTTGTTGGGGATGTAGGGGATGTCCAGCCGCTCCGCCGAACCGGTGCCCACGGCGATGGCCCGGCGACCGGTACGATTGATCTGGACCGGGATGGCGTGGGCCGGATCGGTGAGCAGCATGGCAGTACTGGAGAGCGGGCCCACATGGGTGAGCTGACCCATGACGCCGTCCCGGTCCAGCACGGGCTGGCCGCGATAGAGATCCTGCTGGCTGCCCTTGTTCAGGGCGACCTGGCGGCTGAAGGGGTCGAGGTCCACGGAGAGGATCTCGGCGATCTCCAGCCGCTCGTCCAGGGCGCGGCTGGATTCGAACAGTCGGCGCAGGCGCTCGTTCTCCGCCTCCAGGGCCGCCATGCGCTGGAGCTCCGCCTCCAGGAAGAGGCGCTCCCGCTTGAGTTCTGCCAGCTCCCGCCGGAGATCGCGCTGGGAGGTCATGGCGCTGGACAGCATGCCGGCCAGTGAGGCGGGTGCGTCGGCAGCCAGCTGCAGGGGATAGATCACCGTGGAGACCATTCCGCGGATGGTCTCCAGGTGATTCTGGCGATGGTCGACGGCCATCAGGCTCACCGAGAGGAGGGTGACCAGGACCAGGCGGGCGGTGACCGAAGGGCCATGGACGAACAGGGACTTTATGAACGACCCCCCGAGGGCGTATGCCCCCTGAGGCTGTCGATGCTAGGGGAGGCCCCGAGAGGGCGTACCGCCATCATCATTCCAGGCTGAACAGCTCGCCGTCGTACTCGTCCATCATCTCCAGGGCGCGACCGCCACCGCGGGCGACGCAGGTCAGCGGCTCGTCGGCCACCAGCACCGGCAGGCCGGTCTCCTCCATGAGGAGCCGGTCCAGGTCGCGCAGCAGGGCGCCGCCGCCGGTGAGGACCATGCCGCGCTCGGCGATGTCCGCTCCCAGCTCCGGCGGGGTCTGCTCCAGACCGGTCTTCACCGCCTCGACGATACCCGAGAGCGGCTCCTGGAGCGCCTCCAGGATCTCGTTGGAGTTCAGGGTGATGGAGCGCGGGACGCCCTCGGCCAGATTGCGGCCGCGGACCTCGATCTCGCGGACCTCGCTGCCCGGATAGGCGGAGCCGATCTCCTGCTTGATGCTCTCGGCGGTGGCGTCGCCGATGAGGGAGCCGTACTTGCGCCGGACGTAGTTGATGATCGCCTCGTCGAAGCGATCCCCGCCCACACGGACCGAGGAGGAGTAGACGATGCCGTTGAGGGAGAGGACGGCGATCTCGCTGGTGCCGCCGCCGATGTCCAGAACCATGGAGCCCTGGGCCTCGGTGATGGGCATGCCGGCGCCGATGGCCGCCGCCATGGGCTCCTCGATGAGGTAGACCTCGCGGGCCCCGGCCCCGGCGGCCGACTCCCGGATGGCCCGGCGCTCCACCTGGGTGGCGCCGCAGGGTACGCAGATGAGGACCCGCGGGCTCGGCTTGAAGAAGCGCGCCTCGTGGACCTTGCGGATGAAGTGCTGGAGCATCTTCTCGGTCACGGTGAAGTCGGCGATGACGCCATCCTTCATGGGCCGGATGGCGACGATGTTTCCAGGGGTCCGGCCGAGCATGCGCTTGGCATCGACGCCCACCGCTGCGATGGCCTTGGGTCCGCCGGGCCCCCGGTCCTGGCGGATGGCCACGACCGACGGTTCGTCCAGAACCATGCCCTTGCCCCGGACATAGATGAGGGTGTTGGCAGTACCCAGATCGATGGAGATGTCGTTGGAGAAGAGTCCCCGGAAACGTCCTAGCATGGAAGCGTGCTCTCTCGCGGCGTGCGCAACAGGTCCGGATGAAGGATCCGGCGCGGATAAGCCGATGACTCTATCAACGGGGGGGGATTGGGGCAAGCACGGGGGTGTGATAGATTTCACGGCCTGTTTTCTGGCCCCTGAAATCCGCGTATCCCGGAGAAATTCCGACCATGGCCCTCGACCGATCCGACGTCGAAAAGGTCGCCCATCTGGCCCGTCTGGCCCTGGATGAGGTGGCCGTCCCTGACTACGCCCGCAACCTCTCGGAGATCCTGGAGTTCGTCGAGCGCATGAACGCCGTGGACACCGAGGGAGTGGAGCCGCTGGCCCACCCCATGGAGGCGACCCAGCGGCTGCGCGCCGACGAGGTCACCGAGACCGTCGACCGGCCGCGCTTCCAGGCGCTGGCCCCGGCGGTGGAGGATGGCCTCTACCTCGTTCCCCGCGTGGTGGAGTAGGACCATGGCTGATAAACCGAAGACCCTGCGCGCGATGCGCGACGCCGTGGCCGCCGGCGACTGCTCCGGCGAGGAGCTGGTCACCGAGGCGCTGGAGCGGATCGACGCGGATACGCACAACGCCTTCATTACCGTGGATGCCGAGGGCGCCCGCGCCGCGGCCCGGGCCGCCGATGCCGAGCGCGCCGCCGGTCGGGCCGGGCCGCTGGCCGGGCTGCCCATGGCCCACAAGGACATCTTCTGCACCGACGGGCTCAAGACCTCCTGCGGCTCGCGCATGCTCGATTCCTTCGTCGCCCCCTACGACGCCACCGTGGTGGAACGGATGGCGGGCGCCGGGCTGGTGAACCTGGGCAAGACCAACATGGACGAGTTCGCCATGGGGTCGTCCAACGAGACCAGCTACTACGGCCCCGTGCGCAACCCCTGGGACCCGCAGGCGGTGCCGGGTGGCTCCTCCGGCGGCTCGGCGGCGGCGGTGGCCGCCGGCCTGGTCCCCGGCACCACCGGGACCGATACCGGCGGTTCCATTCGCCAGCCGGCGGCGCTGTGCGGCGTGACCGGGCTCAAGCCCACCTACGGCCGCGTCTCCCGCTGGGGGATGATCGCCTTCGCCTCCAGCCTCGATCAGGCGGGCCCCATGGCGCGCACCGCCGAGGACTGTGCGCTGCTGCTCGGCGCCATGGCCGGCTTCGACGAGCGCGACTCCACCAGCCTCCAGGAGCCGGTGCCGGACTATACCGAGGGGCTGGGGCGCAGTCTCGAGGGGCTGCGCATCGGCCTGCCGAAGGAGTACTTCGGCAGTGGTCTGGATGCGGGCACCGCGCGCGCCCTGGAGGCCGCCATCGAGGAGTTCCGCGGCCTGGGCGCCGAGATCCGCGAGGTTTCCCTGCCCCATGCTGAGCTGGCCGTGCCGACCTACTACGTCATCGCCCCGGCGGAGTGCTCCTCCAACCTCTCGCGCTTCGACGGCGTGCGCTACGGCCACCGCTGCCAGGATCCCGAGGACCTGGAGGACCTCTACAAGCGCTCCCGCGGGGAGGGCTTCGGCGACGAGGTCAAGCGCCGCGTGATGGTGGGGACCTACGCCCTCTCCGCCGGCTACTTCGACGCCTACTACCTCAAGGCGCAGCGCATGCGCCGGCTCATCAAGAACGACTTCATGGCCGCCTTCGAGGAGGTGGACCTGCTGCTCGGGCCCACCGCCCCCGGGCCGGCCTTCAATATCGGCGAGAAGACCGACCCCGTCTCCATGTACCTGTCGGACATCTACACCATCGCCGCCAACCTCGCCGGCCTGCCGGCGATGTCGGTGCCGGCGGGACTGGTGGACGGCCGCCCGGTGGGGCTGCAGCTCATCGGCAACTACTTCGACGAGCCGGGCCTGCTCAACGCCGCCCACCGCTATCAGCAGGTCACCGACTGGCACCAGCGCGTGGCGCCCGGAGCCACGGCCAACGGCGAGGGGGCGTAATCATGGAGTGGGAGACCATCATCGGGCTGGAGATCCACACCCAGCTCGCCACGCAGACCAAGATCTTCTCCGGCGCCTCCACCGCCTACGGCGCCGAGCCCAACACCCAGGCCTGCGCCATCGACCTGGCCATGCCCGGGGTGCTGCCGGTGCTCAACCACGAGGCGGTGCGCATGGCGGTGAAGCTGGGCCTGGCCATCGGCGCCGAGATCGCGCCCACCTCGGTCTTTGCGCGGAAGAACTACTTCTACGCCGACCTGCCCAAGGGCTACCAGATCAGCCAGTACGAGCTGCCGGTGGTCCGCCATGGCGAGATGGCCATCGAGCCGGAGGGGGCCGACGAGGCCAAGACCATCGGCATCACCCGGGCCCACCTGGAGGAGGATGCCGGCAAGTCGCTCCACGAGGACTTCCACGGCATGAGCGGGATCGACCTCAACCGGGCCGGGACGCCGCTGCTGGAGATCGTCTCCGAGCCGGACATGCGCACGGCCAGGGAGGCCTCCGCCTACGCCCGCAAGCTCCACGCCCTGGTCCAGTACCTGGAGATCTGCGACGGCAACATGCAGGAGGGCTCCTTCCGCATGGACGCCAACGTCTCCGTGCGGCCGGTGGGCGAGCACCGCTTCGGGACCCGGACGGAGATCAAGAACGTCAACTCCTTCCGTTTCCTGGAGCGCGCCATCGACTTCGAGGTGGAGCGCCAGATCGACGTCCTCGAGGGCGGCGGCCGGGTGGTCCAGGAGACGCGCCTCTACGACGCGGCGAAGGACGAGACCCGCTCCATGCGCAGCAAGGAGGAGGCCACCGACTACCGGTACTTCCCCGATCCCGACCTGCTGCCGCTGGCCATCGACCAGGCCTTCGTGGACGAGGCCCGCTCCGCCCTGCCGGAGCTGCCGGACGCCAAGCGCGATCGCTTCATGGCCGACTACGGCCTCTCCCGCTACGACGCCGCGGTGCTCACCGATACCCGCGCCCTGGCCGACTACTACGAGGCCGTGGTCGCCGCCGTAGGCGATGACCCCAAGCTCTGCGCCAACTGGGTCACCGGCGAGCTGGCCGCAGCCATGAACCGGGACGACCTCGACATCACCGCGAGCCCGGTCTCCGCCGAGGGGCTGGCCGGCCTGCTCAACCGGATCCAGGACGAGACCATCTCCGGGAAGATCGCCAAGGAGGTCTTCGAGGCCATGTGGGCCGGTGAGGGCGATGCCGATACGGTCATCGAGGCGCGGGGGCTCAAGCAGATCACCGATACCTCCGCCATCGATGCCGTCATCGACGAGGTCATGGCCGCCAATCCGGAGCAGGTAGAGGCCTACCGCGGCGGCAAGGACAAGCTCATGGGCTTCTTCGTCGGCCAGGTGATGAAGGCCTCCGGCGGCAAGGCGAACCCCCAGCAGGTCAACGAGCGGCTCAAGGAGAAGCTCAATGGCTGAGCCGCATCGCGGCTCTGGCGGAAGGTAATGAGCAGCCAGGACACCCTCCAGCGCTTCCTCTTCGAGCACGCCGCGGTGCGCGGCCAGTACCTCCACCTGGACGGGACCTGGCAGGCGATCCTTGCCCGCCACGACTATCCCACCCCGGTGCGGCGCCTGCTGGGGGAGACCCTGGTGGCCGCGGGCCTGATGGGGTCCACTCTCAAGGGCTACGGCCGGTTGGTGGTGCAGGTCAGCGGCCACGGGCCGGTGAACCTGCTGGTGGCCGAGGCCACCGCCCAGCGGACCCTGCGCGGCATGGCGCAATCCAACGCCCGGGTTCCCGAGGGGGCGGACCTGGCAGCCGCCTTCGGCGACGGCCGCATGGCCATCACCCTGGAGCCGGAGGACGGCGGTGAGCGCTACCAGGGCATCGTCCCCCTGGAGGGGGCCGATCTGGCCGGCGCCTTCGAGGGCTATCTGGATCGGTCCGAGCAGCTCCCCACGCGGCTGTGGCTGGCGGTGGACGGCCGCCGGGCCAGCGGCCTCATGCTCCAGCGCATCCCCGGCCAGAGCGATGAGGACAGCGATACCTGGGAGCGCGCCTGCCACCTGGCCGATACCGTGACCGAGGCCGAACTGCTGGGGCTGGACGGGGACCGGCTGCGGCACCGCCTCTTCCACGAGGAGGACCTGCGGCTGTTCGAGGCCGAGCCGGTGCGCTTTGCTTGCTCCTGCAGCCGCGAGCGGGTGGCCGGCACCCTGCGCTCCCTGGGCGTGGACGAGGTCCGCTCCATCATCGCCGAGCAGGGTGCCGTGGACGTGAACTGCGAGTTCTGCAATCGCCACTTCCACTTCGACCCGGTGGACGCCGAGCAGCTCTTCGCCGCCGACGACCCCCTGGGTGGTTCACCGACCCGGCATTGAGTCCCCGTCCGGCGGTGGCAGCGCTACCTCGGTAAATCGCCCACCATCCCACCACCAGCCGCGAACCGGTGCTGCCGCCCGCGGGGCAACCAGCAGGTGCAGGGTCTCCCACGCCGCCTCGGCGGCGTCCGTGGCCGAGGGGATCGCCTCGCCTTCCGGGTGGGAGTGGTAGATGGCGGCCAGGGTCCACGCCCGCTCCCGCAGGGCGCGAAAGGCGGCGATCTGCTCCCCCGGCTCCATGAGGAAGGCCCGCTCCGGCGACTCGTGGGCGTTGGTCACCGGCCAGTGATGCCAGGCGCCGTCACCATCGCGGACCAGCAGGCCGCAGATCTCCTGCCCCGGCGAGCGCCGCGCCCGTTCCAGCAGCGTCGCCAGCAGCCGCCCGGGTGGCACCTCAGGCGTCGCCATGGCCCCCGCAGACCGGACAGGCCGGGTCGGCGCGCAGGGTCAGCGTACGGCAGTCCCCGGCTGCCAGGTCGAGCATGAGCAGCCGGCCGGTGAGCGGCGTCCCCACTCCCAGTAGCAGCTTCAGTGCCTCCGCGGCCTGCCAGCTCCCCACGATCCCCACCGCCGGTCCCAGGACCCCGGCCTCGCTGCAGCGCTCCGCCTCGGCCCCCTCCTCGCGGTAGAGGCAGCGGTAGCAGGGGCCGCCGGTGCGATGGTCGAAGACCGCCACCTGGCCCTCCAGGCGGATGGCCGCCCCGGAGACCAGGGGTCGGCCGGCGGCGGCGCAGGCGCGGTTGAGGGCAAAGCGGGTGGGGAAGTTGTCGGAGCAGTCCAGGACCAGGTCGACGCCGGCGACCTCGGCGGCCAGCCCGGCCTCGTCCAGCCGTCGAGTGACGGGGCGGGTGGTGACCTCCGGATTGAGTGCCGCGATCCGTCGGGCGGCGGACTCGGCCTTGGCCGCGCCCGCCTCGGCGGTGGTGTGGGCGATCTGGCGCTGGAGGTTGGAGATCTCGACGACATCGTCGTCCACCAGGACCAGCTCGCCGACCCCGGCCCCGGCCAGGTAGAGGGCGGCGGGGGAGCCCAGGCCGCCGAGGCCGAGGATGAGGATGCGGCTGTCGGCCAGGCGCTGCTGGCCGGCGATGTCGACGCCGTCGAGGAGGATCTGGCGGCCGTAGCGCAGGAGCTGTTCGTCGTTCATGGGGCAGGGCCGTCGGGGCTGGCGAAGGCCCCATGGTAGCGGCTCAGAGGTAGTTGCGCAGGTACTCCGGGCGCTCGTCCCGACGGCCGTGGCGGTGGCGCTGGTAGGTGACGATGAAGGCGTGCTCGGTGCAGTTGTGCTGGCCCTTGTCGCAGCCGGCCAGATTGGCGCGCTGGGTCTCCTCGGTGTAGTGGTAGAGGGCGCGCTTGAGCCGGTAGAGGAGGCTGTTGTCCAGGTGCAGGCCGAACTCCTGGCAGAGCCCCTCCAGCTCCTCCAGGGTGATGTAGCGCACGTCGTAGTGCACCACCAGCAGCTGCGGTCCGTGGTGGATCGCCTCCAGCACCCCGTCGATGGCCGTTACCGACTCCAGCGCCGTACGTGCCTGATCGGGATCGGGGTGCGGGATCTGGAAGGCGATCTCCCGAACCTTGATGCGGTCTTCCATCGCGCTCCCTCGTTCCAGTCCCGGGAATGGCTCTCCCAGCATAGCCGCTGGGCTCTGCGGTTCAAGGGCGCCGCCCCTCCGTGAACCGCTCCTGGCCGGCCAGGTCGCGGTGGGTCGCCACCTCCGCCAGGCCCGCTTCCGTGAAGAGATCCGGGACCGCCGCCCCCTGGTCCCAGCCATGCTCCACCAGCAGCCACCCGCCGGGGACGAGGTGTGCCGGGCCCTCCGCCGCCAGTCGGCGCAGGCAGTCGAGCCCGTCCGGGCCGGCGGCCAGAGCGCCACGGGGCTCGAAGCCGACGTCGCCTGCCCCCAGATGGGGGTCGTCGGCGGCGATGTACGGCGGGTTGCTCACGATGAGCTCCCAGGGGCCGGTCAGCCCGGCGAAGAGGTCCCCGGCGTGCAGTTCCACCCGCTCCAGGCCCAGTTCGGCGGCGTTGGCGGCGGCCACGGCGAGGGCCGCCGAACTGTTGTCGGTGGCGGTCACGGTCCAGTTCGGCCGGGCGGCGGCCAGGGCCAGGGCGATGGCGCCGCTGCCGGTACCGATATCCAGGACTCGAGCGCGGTCGGCGCCCGCTGCCCCACCCAGCTCCAGGGCGCGCTCCACCAGTTCCTCGGTCTCCGGGCGGGGGATGAGGGTGGCCGGGGTCACCGCCAGGTCGATGGCGTGGAAGCCCGTTCGGCCCAGCAGGTAGGCCACTGGCTCGCCGGCGGCGCGGCGGGCCACCTGTTCCCGGAAGTGGGTCGCCAGCGGAGCCTCCACGGTCACCTCCGGCCAGGTGCGCAGCCAGGTCCGGTTGCGCCCGAGGGTCTCGGCCAGGAGGAGTTCGGCGTCCAGGCGCGGGGAGTCACTGGTGGCGGTGAGTCCGGCTACGGCCTCCGCCAGGAGACCGTCGATGGTCATGCCTCGGCGCCGGCCAGCTCTGCGAGCTGGTCGGCCTGGTGCTCGCTGGTCAGGGCGTCGATGAGCGGATCCAGGTCGCCAGCGAGGACCGCCTCGAGCTTGTGCAGGGTCAGGTTGATGCGGTGGTCGGTGACCCGGCCCTGGGGGAAGTTGTAGGTCCGGATCCGCTCGGAGCGGTCGCCGGTGCCGACCAGGGCGCGCCGGGTCTCGGCGCGCTCCTGGGTCTGGGCATCCTCCTGCTGCTGCTGGAGCTTGGCCTGGAGAAAGGACATGGCCCGGGCGCGGTTCTTGTGCTGCGACCGCTCCTCCTGGCACTCCACCACGATACCGGTGGGCAGGTGGGTGAGCCGGATGGCGGAGTCGGTCTTGTTGACGTGCTGGCCGCCGGCGCCGGAGGCGCGAAAGGTGTCCACCTTGAGGTCGTTGGTGTCGATGGTCACGTCGGCGAGTTCATCGGCCTCCGGCATTACCGCCACGGTGCAGGTGGAGGTGTGGATCCGGCCCTGGGACTCGGTCTCCGGCACGCGCTGGACGCGGTGGGCGCCGGACTCGAACTTCAGCCGGGAGAAGGCGCCGCGGCCGTCGATGCGGGCCACCACGGCCCGGTAGCCGCCGTGCTCACCTTCCGATTCCGAGAGGACCTCGGTGCGCCAGCCGCGATTCTCCGCGTAGCGGCTGTACATGCGCAGGAGGTCGCCGGCGAAGAGGGCCGCCTCGTCCCCGCCGGCCCCGGCGCGGATCTCCAGGTAGAGGCTCTTCTCGTCGTTGGGATCCGTGGGCAGGAGCAGCCGCTGCAGCTCCCACTCCAGCTCCTCGGCCCGGGTCTGCGCCGTCTCCAGCTCGGCCTCGGCCATCTCCCGCATCTCGGCATCGTCCTCGGCGGCCATGGTGCGGGCGGCCTCGATGTCGTCGAGGACCCCCAGGTAGTCCTGGTAGGTGCTCACCACCGGCGAGAGCTGGCCGTGCTCCTGGGAGAGCCGGCGGAACTGGTCGGGATCGGTATGGGTCTCGGGATCGGCGAGGAGGCCGTCCACCTCCTCCAGCCGATCCACCAGGCGGTCGAGGCGGTCGCGGATGCTGGCCTTCACTGTGCGTCGTCTTCCGGGATGTCGAAGAGGTGGCGGGCGGCCCGGACGATCTCTTCATCGCCGCGCTGGGCCGCCTGGTTCATCGCCACCGTGGGGGTATGGATGAACTTGTTGGTCAGGCGCCGGCCGAATTCGGCCAGGACCGCCTCGGGATCGCGACCGGCGGCGATCTGGCGCCGGGCGCGGTCGAATTCCTCGGCCTGGAGCTGGTGGGTGTGCTCGCGGAAGGTCCGGATGGTCCCCACGGCATCCTGGGCGCGCAGCCAGGCCATGTAGTGGTCGGCGCGGGCGTCGATGATCTCCTCGGCCTGCATGGCCGCGGCCTGACGGGAGCGCAGCCCCTCCTTGATGATGGCCTGGAGGTCGTCCACCGCGTAGAGGTAGATGTCGTCCAGTTCGCCGGCGGCCGGGTCGATATCCCGCGGCACGGCGATGTCCACCATGAGTACCGGCCGGTGACGGCGCTTCTTGACGATGCGCTTGGCCATGGCCTTGGTGATCAGCGGCTCCTCGCTGGCGGTGGCGGAGACCACCAGGTCGGCCTCGGCCAGGTGGGCCTCCACCTCGTCCAGGCCGATGGCGAAGCCGTTCACCGGGTGGGCCACGTCCCGCGCCCGCTCCACGGTCCGGTTGGCGACGATGACCCGGCCGATGCCCGCCTCGTGGAGGTGGCGAGCGACCAGGTCGTTGGTCTCGCCGGCCCCCAGGAGCAGGGCGGTGTGGTGGCCCAGGTCGTCGAAGAACTGGCGCGCCAGGCTCACCGCGGCGTAGGCGACGGAGACGGCGCTCGCCCCGATGGCGGTGTCGGTGCGGACCTGCTTGGCGGCGGCGAAGGTCTGCTGGAAGAGGCGGTTGAGCTGCCCGCCCACCGAGCCGGCGGCGGTGGCGGCCTCGTAGGCGCCCTTGAGCTGGCCGAGGATCTGGGGCTCGCCCAGGACCAGGGAGTCGAGGCCGCTGGCCACGCGCATGACCTGGCGCACCGCATCGCGGTCCGGATGGACGTAGACGTAGGGGGCGACGTTGGCCGGTTCCAGGTCGTGGTAGCGGGAGAACCAGCTCACCAGCTCCTCGGTGGCCGGAGGGCGGTCGCCGCCGCAGTAGATCTCGGTACGGTTGCAGGTGGAGAGGATGGCGGCCTCCTCGACACCCACCGAGGCGCGCAGATCGGCCAGCGCCTCGTCCAGCCTCTCCGGCGGGAAGGCGACCTGCTCCCGGATGGCCACCGGGGCCGTTCTGTGATTGAGACCGAATGCGATCAGCGACATGGAACCCGACCCTCTCTTATATGGTCATTCTGGGGCAAGGGTCAGCCGAACTCAACTTCCCGGGCCGCCCGTCTTCTGCGGCTCCCCCGCGTCATGGAGGTGTCCCGGGCGATCATGATTCACTATAGTGTGAAGATCATCCGCCGCTGTTCAGGGACGCCGTCCGCCTCATGCCGCTAGCCGTTCCCGCCCGCCTCCTGCTGTTGCTCTTCCCCCTGCTGGCCACCGGCTGCGCGGGCCTCGTGTCTCCGGAATCCGGGGACGAGGCGGTGCAGCAGCCGCCACCGGCGGCCCAGGAGCCGGCGGTCGAAGAGGACGAGGTCGAAGAGGTTCCCGATTCCGAACTAAGCGCCGAGGTCCTCTATGCCCTCCTGGTAGCCGAGATCGCCGGCCAGCTCCACCAGCTGGACGTCGCCGCCGAATACTATCTACGGGCCGCCCAGGCCACCCGGGACCCGGCCGTGGTAGCGCGGGCCACCATGATCGCCTTCTTCGCCGGCGACGAGGCGATGGTCCGGGAGGCCGTCCCGCTCTGGGTCGAGGTGGCCCCCGGGAACGCCCGCGCCCGGCAGACCCTGGCCGCCCTATTCATTCGGGACGGCGAGCAGGAGCAGGCGGTGGAACAGCTGGAGATCCTGCTGGACCTGGAGGGCGCGGAACTGGATTTCGAGGCCCTTCGTGGCCTGCTGGACAGCCGCGAGCATCGCGAGCAGGCGCTGGCGGTCATGGGCGAGCTGGTTCGCCGCCATCCGGAGAACCTCGATATCGGCTTCGCGCGGGCTCGCCTGGCCAATTCGCTGGGCGCCCATGACGAAGCCCTGGAGGCCGTGGAGGGCGTCCTGGAGGAGCGCCCGGACTGGACCCGGGCGCTCCTCCTGCGGGCCACCATCCAGCGCTCCCGCGCCGGCGAGGCGACCGCCGCCCTGCCGGACCTCAAGGAGGCCGTGGCGGCGCAACCTGACAACCGTGGCCTGCGGCTGACCTACGCCCGCTATCTGGTGGACAGCGGGCGAGTGGCCGAGGCCCGCCGGCAGTTCTCCCACCTGGCGAAGGAGGACCCGGAGGATCCCGAGGTCCGCTTCGCCCTGGGCCTGCTGGGACTGGAGCAGGGCGACTGGGCCGCTGCCGAGAAGCATTTCCGGCAACTGGTGGAGGGGCCTGCGGCCGGCGAACGGGGGCAGGAGGCCGCCTACTACCTGGGGCTCTCCCTGGAGGAGCAGGACGAACAGGCGGAGGCGCTGGCCGCCTACCGCCAGGTGGCCGGCGGGCAGCACGCCGTGGATGCACGCATCCGGGCCGCCTGGCTCATGGCGGAGGAAGGGGACCTGGTGGCGGCGCGCCACTATCTCCAGGCGGCCGAGCCCCGGGAGCGCGGTGAGTCGGTGCGGCTGGGGCTTGCCGAGGGGCGCCTGCTGGTCCGCCACGGTCACCCCGAGGCCGCTCTCGAGGTCTACAACACCGCCCTGGCCAACTTCCCCGACCAGGCCGAACTCCTCTACGGCCGGGCCATGGCCGCCGCCGAGCTGGGGCGCGTGGAGCGCGTGGAGCAGGACCTGCGCCAGCTCCTGCGGCAGGCCCCCGACCACGCCCACGCCCTCAATGCCCTGGGCTACACCCTGACCGACCAGACCGACCGCCACGCCGAGGCGCGGGAATACATCCAGCGCGCCCTGGAGCTGGAGCCCGAGGACCCCAACATCCTCGACAGCATGGGGTGGGTGGAATACCACCTGGGGAACCTCGCCGAGGCCGAGAAGTGGCTCCGGCGGGCCTGGGAGGCGGCCCCGGGCCCGGAGATCGCCGCCCACTACGGCGAGGTCCTCTGGGAGAGCGGCCGCGAGCAGGAGGCGCGCCGGATCTGGGAAGCGGGTCTGGCCGAGGACCCCGATGCGGAGATCCTCCGCGAGACCATGCACCGGTATCTGGAGTAGGCCGGTGCCGAACCCCCTTCGCCCGATGCTGGCCGCGCCCGCGCTGGCCCTCCTGCTGCTGGCCGGCTGTGCCACGGCCCCGAGCCCGGAACCCGTGGAGGACCGGGAGGCGGCCTGGGAGCGGCATCGCGACAGCCTGAGCAAGGTCCAGCGCTGGGAGCTGGGCGGCCGCGTGGCCATCCGGGCCGGGGAGGAGGGCAGCCGCGCCTCCCTGGACTGGAGCCAGCGCGGAGAGCGCTGGCGGGTGGCCCTCTACGGCCCCTTCGGGACCGGGGAGGTCGTCCTCCGGGGCGGGCCCGACGGGGCGGTACTGGAGGGTTCCCAGGGGACCTATTTCGACCGTGACGCCCGCGCCCTGCTCTACCGCCGGACCGGCCTGATCCTCCCCGTGGCCGCCCTGGAGTACTGGGTCCGCGGTCTGCCCGCTCCTGGCGATGTTCGCGCGCGGGAGCTGGATGATCGGGGCCGGCTTTCCACGCTCACCCAGCGCGGCTGGGAGGTCCGGTACACCGCCTACGGTGACCACGGCGGCCGGGCCCTGCCGGAGGCGCTCACCGCGACCCGTGGTGACGGCTCCGTCCGTCTGCGCCTGGCCATCCACGACTGGCACTTCCCGGAGGCGAGTGGTGACGCCGACTGACTGGCCCGCCCCGGCGAAGCTCAACCTCTTCCTCCACGTGGTCGGCCGCCGGCCGGATGGCTACCATCGCCTGCAGACCGTCTTCCAGTTCCTGGACTACGGCGACACCGTCCGCGTGACCCCGCGCACGGACGGCGCCATCCGGATCCACCACCGCCTGGAGGGGCTGGATCCGGAGCAGGACCTGGTGGCCCGGGCCGCGCATCGGCTCCAGACGGCGACCGGTGCCACCCAGGGGGCCGACCTCACGGTGACCAAGCGCCTCCCCGCCGGGGGTGGCCTGGGTGGTGGCAGCTCCGACGCCGCCACCACCCTGGTGGCGCTGAACCGGCTCTGGGAGACCGGGTTGGACGAGGAGGCCCTGGCGCGCCTGGGGCTGGAGCTGGGGGCCGATGTGCCGGTCTTCGTCCGCGGCCAGGCCGCCTGGGCCGAGGAGGTGGGCGAGGCCCTGACCCCGGTGGAGCTCCCCGAGCCGTGGTTCCTGGTGGTGGTGCCGCCGGTGGCGGTGAGCACCGCGGCCATCTTCGCCGATCCGGAATTGAACCGGGCCATGCCCCCCATTACAATGGATGACTATCTCGCGGGCCGCGGTGGCAACGCCCTGGAGGCGGTGGTCGCCGCGCGAGAGCCGGAGGTGGCCGCGGCGCTGGAGTGGCTGGGCGCCTTCGCTCCGGCGCGGATGACCGGCTCCGGGGCGTGCCTGTTTGCCGCCTTCGACCAGCAGCCCGCGGCCGAGGCGGTGGCCGCCCGGCTGCCGACGCGCTGGTCCGGCTTCGTGGCCCGCGGCTGCAACCGCTCGCCGCTTCTGGACGGCGAGTGGATCGACTACTGGGGCGTAGCCAAGCGGTAAGGCAGCGGCTTTTGGTGCCGCCATGCGCAGGTTCGAATCCTGCCGCCCCAGCCATTCATCCGGCCCCTTCGGGGGCCGTTTCCCGTTCCGGCTACAGCTTATTCGGGGACAGACCTTGGCGGACACGAACATGATGGTCTTTGCCGGCAACGCCAACCCGCAGTTGGCGAAGGCCATTGTCAGCTTCATGAAGATCCCCCTCGGTCGGGCCGTGGTGGGTAAGTTCAGCGACGGCGAGAGCATGACGGAGATCATGGAGAACGTCCGCGGTCGCGACGTCTTCGTGGTCCAGCCCACCTGCGAGCCCACCAACGACAATCTCATGGAACTGCTGGTAATGATCGACGCCCTGCGGCGGGCCTCCGCCGGGCGCGTCACCGCGGTCCTGCCCTACTTCGGCTACGCCCGCCAGGACCGTCGGCCGCGATCGTCCCGGGTGCCGATCTCCGCCAAGGTCGTGGCGAACATGATCGAATCAGTGGGCTGCGACCGGGTCCTGACCGTCGATCTCCACGCCGACCAGATCCAAGGTTTCTTCGATATCCCGGTGGACAACGTCTACGCCTCGCCCATCCTCCTGGGCGATATCTGGCGGCGGAAGTACGAGAACCTCATGGTGGTCTCGCCGGACGTGGGCGGCGTGGTCCGCGCCCGCGCCGTGGCCAAGCGGCTGGACGATGCCGAGCTGGCCATCATCGACAAGCGCCGGCCGCGGGCCAACGAATCCCAGGTAATGAACATCATCGGCGATGTCCGGGACCGCACCTGCATCCTGGTGGACGACCTGGTGGATACCGCCGGGACCCTGTGCAAGGCCGCCGGCGCCCTCAAGGACCAGGGCGCCGCGCGGGTACTGGCCTACTGTACCCACCCGGTGCTCTCCGGTCCCGCCATCGACAATATCGTCGAATCGCGGCTGGACGAGCTGGTGGTCACCGACACCATCCCGCTCTCCCGCGAGGGGCGCGAGAGCGGCAAGATCCGGGTGCTCTCCATCGCCGAGATGCTGGCCGAGACCATCCGCCGGATCAGCCACGAGGAGTCGGTCAGCTCCCTCTACATGGACTGACCGCAAGAATCCCTGCAGGGGCGCCGTCGGCGCCCCGGGTACGCCGAACCTGGTCGCGGGGGAGGCGGCGGCCGCCTTCGGGCGGTCGTTCCAGTTGAAATCACGGAGTCACTCGAAATGAGCAAGAACACCATCATCGTCAGCGCCGAGAAGCGGTCCGAGCAGGGCAAGGGTGCGAGCCGCCGCCTGCGTCGGAACGGCCAGGTGCCCGCCATCCTCTACGGGGCGGATGCCGATCCGGTGGCCATCGCGCTGAACCACAATGTCCTGGAGAAGCAGCTCCACAATCCGGCCTTCGCCTCCAGCATCCTCAACATCGAGCTGGACGGCGAGAAGATCCCGGCCATCATCAAGGATCTGCAGCGCCATCCGGCCAAGCCCAAGATCGTCCACGCCGACTTTCAGCGCGTCAGCGCCAAGGAGCCCATCCGCGTGAGCGTGCCGCTGGACTTCGAGGGCGAGGAGGAGGCCCCCGGCATCAAGCGCCAGAGCGGCGTGGCCACCCACGCCCTCAACGAGGTGGAGGTCAGCTGCCTCCCCGGCGACCTGCCCGAGTCCATCCGCGTGGACATGAGCAAGCTCAAGGTGGGTGACTCCGTCCACCTCTCCGAGCTGAAGCTCCCCAAGGGGGTGGAGATCATCGCCCTGACCCAGGGGGCCGACCACGATGCCCAGGTCGCCGCCATCGAGGCCACCCGCGCCACTGCCACCTCGGCCGGAGTCGAGGAGGAAGAGGCCGAGGCTGCCGAGGAGGGTGGCGAGAGCGACCAGGAAGGCGAGGAAGAGTAGTCCGGCGGCGCCGTGGCCCTGGCTCTCATCGCCGGTCTGGGAAACCCGGGTGACCGGTATGCCGGCACTCGGCACAACGCCGGTTACTGGTTCGCCGATGCCGTGGTCGCCGCCCTTGGCGGCGCCTTCAAGCGCGAGGCGAAGCACAGCGCCGACGTCGCCCGGATCTCGGTGGCCGGCCAGGACCTCCGGGTCGCGAAGCCTACGACCTACATGAACCACTCCGGGCAGGCGGTGGGAGCGCTGGCGCGCTTCTACCGCCTGGCGCCGGAGTCGGTCCTGGTGGCCCACGATGAGCTGGATCTGCCCGCCGGTGCCGTCCGCTTGAAGACCGGCGGCGGCCACGGCGGGCACAACGGTCTGCGCGACATCATCGGGGCCCTGGGGAGCCGGGACTTCCACCGCCTGCGGCTGGGCGTCGGCCACCCGGGAACCGGCGGGGACGTGGTGCGCTACGTCCTCGATCGCCCCGGCAAGGCCGAGCGCCGGGCCATCGACGAGGCGGTGGAGGCCGCCGTCGGCGAACTCGAGGCCATGGTGACCGGCGATTTTGCCAACACCATGAATCGCCTCCACACCACCTGACACCACCACCGGAGTCCTTCAATGGGGTTTACCTGTGGCATTGTGGGCCTGCCCAACGTGGGCAAGTCCACCCTCTTTAACGCCCTCACCAGTGCCGGGATCCAGGCGGAGAACTATCCCTTCTGCACCATCGAGCCCAACGTCGGCGTGGTGCCGGTACCGGATACGCGACTGGACAAGCTGGCGGAGCTGGTGCAGCCGGAGAAGGTGATCCCCACCACCCTGGAGTTCACCGACATCGCCGGCCTGGTGGCCGGGGCCTCCCAGGGCGAGGGGCTCGGGAACCAGTTCCTCGCCAACATCCGGGAGACCGATGCCATCGGCCATGTGGTCCGGTGCTTCGAGGATAGCGACGTGGTCCACGTGGGCGGCAAGGTGGACCCGGTGGGGGATATCGAGGTCATCAACACCGAGCTGGCCCTGGCGGATCTCGATACCGTCACCCGCAACCGCGAACGGACCGCCAAGGCGGCCAAGAGCGGGGACAAGGAGGCGCAGGCCCGGCTGGCGGTGCTGGAACGCGTGCAGGCCGCCCTGGACGAGGGCCAGCCCGTGCGGGCCCTGGGGCTTACCGAGGAGGAGCGCGAGCACCTCCGGGATCTCCACCTGCTGACCATCAAGCCGACCCTCTACATCGCCAACGTCGACGAGGGCGGTTTCGAGGACAACCCCCACCTGGAATCGGTGCGGGCCCACGCCGCATCCGAGGGGGCCGGGGTGGTGCCGGTCTGTGCGGCCATCGAGTCGGAGATCGCCGAGCTGGACAGCGAGGAGCGCGCCGAATTCCTGGCCGAGATCGGCCAGGAAGAGCCGGGACTCAACCGCGTGATCCGGGCCGGTTACGACCTGCTGGGGCTGCAGACCTACTTCACCGCCGGGCCCAAGGAGGCCCGGGCGTGGACGACCCGCCAGGGCGCCACCGCCCCGGAGGCCGCCGCGGCCATCCACACCGACTTCCAGCGCGGCTTCATCCGGGCCGAGGTCATCAGCTACGACGACTTCGTCGAGCATGGTGGCGAGAAAGGAGCCAAGGAGGCCGGCCGGCTGCGCTCCGAGGGCAAGGAGTACGTGGTCGTCGACGGCGACGTCATCCACTTCCTCTTCAACGTCTGAACCTTGACACAACAGGGCCCGGCGAAGAAAATGCCGGGCTTCAGAAGAACTTCCCCCCCTGGCTACGTAGCTCAGCTGGTTAGAGCACATCACTCATAATGATGGGGTCCCCTGTTCGAATCAGGGCGTAGCCACCAGTAAATCAAAGGGTTGCCTCGGCAACCCTTTTCTCGTTCCGGGCCTGTGCCCATCTTGTGCCCACTTTGTGCCCTTCCTGTAACGCGCCACGTCTTGCGAGGCGCCGCGCTTCGTAAACTGCAACGGCTCGAAGGGGCGTTCAAGCCCCTTTGCCTCCTGAATGAAGTCCTCCCCAAAAGCGACGCCCTCATGTGGTGGGGCGGGCGGAAAAGGGCGAGTCGCGATCTCCTGTCTGCGCCAGGAACGGTGGACGCTGGGCACTGTTGCCTTCGTAACAGCCCTGTAACCCGATCCGGCTAGAGTCGGGTCCGTATTGGAACCGGGTCCGGTGATGCTGACGCTCTATACCTTCCTGGAGGGGATGGGTCACCAACTGCGCTGGTGGTTGCGGGCCCTGGTGAGCTGGCGGGACCCACGGGCCCCCATGACCCTGCGGCGTCTGCTGGTCCTGCTGGCGGGTGGGCCGCTCTTCCTGCTACTCCAGTTCGTTCACATCCTCTGCCTGCTCCTGGACGAGGTCCTCTTCCCGGCCTACCGGCGCACGGCGGTGGAGCGGCCGCTGTTCATTACCGGGATCCCGCGCAGCGGGACGACCTTCGTCCACCGCACCCTGGCGGGGGAGGGCGAGACCTTCACCACCGTCACTACCTGGGAGGCGCTGCTCGCCCCCTCCATCCTGCAGCGGCGGCTGGTCGGCCTCCTGGCGCGCGCGGATGGCGCTCTGGGAGGGCTGGGTGCGCGGGCACTGGCGGCGCTTACCCGCCGGCTCACGGGGGGCATGGAGGCCATCCACGCCGTGGGCCTCACTGCGGCGGAGGAGGACTACCTCCTGCTGCTCCCGGCTGGCGGCTGTTTCCTGCCGGTCCTGGCCCTGCCCGGGGAGAGCGGCCCGGCGGAGCTGGGGCGGCTGGATACCGCCCTGGGGGCCGGGCGGCGCGGCCGTTTGCTACGGCTCTACCGCCGCCTGCTGCAGCGCCACCTCTACGCCGATGGCGGCGCTCGTCGGCTGCTCTCCAAGAATGCGGCCTTCGGCGGCTGGGTCACGGGGCTGCGGGAGACCTTCCCGGATGCCCGCTTCCTCCTCTGCCTCCGCGAGCCCGGCACCGCCCTGAGTTCCCAGATCAGCTCGGTGGCGGCCGCGGAGCGCCTCTTCGGGACGGCCACCCGGGGCGAGGCCTTCCAGCGCCTCTTCCTGGAGGGCTATCAAGAGACCCTGGGCCATCTGGGCCGGACGGTCGCCGACTGGCCCACGGGGACGGTGGCCGTCATCGACATGGCGGACCTGCGTACCGCCCCGGGGGCCACGCTGCGCGCCGCGCTGGAGCGGCTGGGCGAGGCCCCGGGGCCGGCGCTGGCGGCGCGCCTGGCCGCGCTCCCCGCGGGCGGGACCAGTGGTCATCGCCACGCCGTCTCGGCCCTGGCGCTGCAACCGGCAGAGATGGACGCCCGTCTGGAGCCGCCCTATCGCCATCTGCTGCAACAACCCCATCGCGTCGGGAGTCACCCTTGAATCAAGCTGCCGCCCTGGTCGAGCCGGAGGCCACCACCCGGCCGGAGGACCTCCGGATCGCCTTCTTCTCGGATGCCCTGCCGGAGCGCAACGGCACCGGCGCCTACTACCACGATCTCCTCGGCCATCTGGCGCCGCGCGTGGCGGAGGCCCGGGTGGTCCAGCCGGGCGGGGACGAGGACTGGCGGGGGGTCTCGCTCCCCCTGCCGGGGGATCCCACCCAGCGCCTGGCCATCCCGCGAGCGTGGCATCTGCGCCGGACCATGGCCGAGTTACAGCCCCACGTCGTGGTCAGCGTGACGCCGGGCCCCTACGGCCTGCTGGGTGCGTGGCTGGCACGGCGCCAGGGCTGCGGGCTGTTGAGCGCCTTCCACACCCACTTCGAGGGGCTGGCCGACCTCTACTGGGGCCCGGTGACGCGGCGCCTGGTGGTCGGCGCCCTGGGCGGGGCCAACCGCCACCTCTTCCGCCGCAGCGCCTCGGTCCTGGTGAACAACCGCGCCCTGGCCAGTGTGGTCCGGGACCTGGGCGCCCCGGCGGTGGAGGTCATGGGGACGCCGCTGGCCCGGGATTTCCTGGCCAGCCCGGTCTCGCCACCCCCGGCCCCGATGCGGATCTGCTTCGCCGGCCGGCTGGCCGCGGAGAAGAATATCGATGCCGTCCTCGAGGCGGCCCGGGAGCTGCCGTCGATCCCCTTCTTCATCGGGGGGGATGGCCCGCTGCGCTCCCGGGTGGAGGAGGCCGCCGCCCGCCTGGAAAACCTCGAATACCGGGGCTGGCTGGATCGCGACGGCCTGCGGGAACTGCTGGACGAATCTTCGCTGCTGGTCCTGCCCTCCCACCAGGAGACCTTCGGGTCCGTGGCCCTGGAGGCCATGGCGCGGGGCCGCCCCGCCCTGGTGGCGGCCAGCGCCGGCATCCAGGACTGGCCGGGGCTGGCGCCCGGGCTCTTCACCCTCCACCCGGGCGAGGCGCTGTCCACCGCCATTCAGCGGCTGCGGCGACGGCCCGCCGGGACCCTGGAGGCGGTGGCCGGCTGTGCCCGCCGGGCGGCCCAGCGCCTCAACGGCGATACCCTGGAGCAGTGGCTGACGGTCCTGCTACGGCACGCCCGACCATGAACGCGCCGGATCTGCTCGTCTCCATCCACGATGTGATGCCGGAGACGCTGCCCCGGATCCGCACCCTGATGGAACAACTGGCGGCGGCCGGCCACCACAGGCCCACGCTGCTGGTGGTACCCGGCCGGGACTGGGATCGCGAGGGGTTGGCGCAGCTGGCCGCCTGGGAGGCCGACGGCGTGGAGCTGGCCGCCCACGGCTGGTACCACCATGTGTGGCAGTTCGGCGGCCTCTGGCATCGACTGCACGGCGCGCTGCTCTCCCGCCGCGCCGCCGAACACCTGGCCCTGAGCCCGGAGGCCATCCTCGACCGGATGCGCGCCGCTGCCGACTGGTTCCCCGCCCACGGCCTGGCCATGCCGACCACCTACGTGCCGCCGGCCTGGGCCCTGGGGCGGGTGGAGGGGGGCGCCCTGGCGCGCCTGCCCTATCGGCGGGTGGAGGTTACCGGCGGCCTGCTGGAGGTGCGTCAGAACCGCCTCTGGCGCCTGCCGCTGGCCGGCTACGAGGCGGATACCCCGATCCGCCGCCTCTTTCTGGATGGCTGGAATCGAATCCAGGAGGGGCGGGCGTTACACAGCCAGCGGCCCCTGCGCGTGGCCATCCACCCCCGGGATGCCGAACTGGCGCTGGCGGGACACCTTCGGGTCCTCCTGGCGCGCGGGAAGGCGACCCCGCGCTACGCCGAATACCTGCCCGGGTAGGGCTCTCCCTCGCTCAGGTCCGGTAGGCGCCTGCCCGTTCCGCCAGGGTCCGGGAGAGCTCTCGCAGGGTCTCCACCCGCTGACTGTCCTGCTCGGCGGTGCTGGTGAGGGAGGCCCCCTGGCCGGAGATGGTCTCCACGGTCTCGGCGATGTGTTCGGCGGCGGTGCTCTGCTCTTCCGTGGCCGAGGCGATGGCGGAGGTCCGCTGGGAGATGTCCGAGACCGCATCGACCACGTTCTGGAAGGCCTCGTTCACCGATTGCATGTTGTCGGCGTTGGTGGCGGCAATGCCCCGGGCCTCCTCGATCTGTTCCACGGTGGTGTGGGTCTGTCCCTGGACCTCGTTGATGGTCTGCTCGATCTCCTCCGTGGACTGCTGGGAGCGCTGGGCGAGGTTGCGGACCTCGTCGGCCACCACGGCGAATCCACGCCCGGCCTCCCCGGCCCGGGCCGCCTCGATGGCGGCATTGAGCGCCAGGAGGTTGGTCTGTTCCGAGATCCCGCGGATGACCTCCACCATCTTGTTGATGTTCCCGGCCTTGTCCGCCAGCTGATTGACCGAGTCCCCGGCCCGGGACATGGCGTCGCCGAGCTTGCGGGAGTCCGCCACCGACTGTTCCACCGTGCCGGCCCCGGCATTGGCGTGGTCGTTGGCGGTGGAGGCGGCGTCGGCGGTGGCCTGGGCGCTGGCGGCCACCTCCTGAATGGACTGGGACATCTCGGTGGCGGAGGAGGCGGCCTGGCTGGCCTGGCTCTGCTGCCCCCGGGCGAGCTCGTCGGTGTGGCGAGCACTATCCGCCAGCCCGCCGGCCTCGTTGGCGATGTCCTCGGCAGACTCCCGGGTCTGCCGGGCGAGGCCGGCGAAGGCGGCCATGGTCTGGTTGAAGGCGCGGGCGGTGGGGTCGCTCTCCTCACCGGGCACGCTGAAGGTCAGGTCCCGGTCCTCCTCGATGGCGCGGACGGCCGCGTTGATCCCGGCCGAGGTGTACTGCTCGCCCGCGAGGAGGTGGGCGTAGTAGACGAGGATCGCCGTCTCGAAGACCACGAAGGCGGCGTGCAGCGCCGTGATCCCCCAGTTACAGCCGTAAGAGAAGATCATCACCGGCATGTCCCCGAGCTGGATACCCTCCAGCTGCAGGTAGGTGAGGACGACGTGGTGGACGGCGATGACGGCGGCCGCGGCGACCAGCGGCAGCCAGTCACGGTAGATGAGCAGCAGCGCCAGCGCCCCGAATATGTGGAAGTGCATCTCGATGCGGCCGAGCTGCGACTGGATCATCACCGCCGACAGCCCCATGAGGAGGATGGCCGCCACGATCCCGAAGGTCCGCGTGCCGGCCAGGGTGAACCAGGCCCCGGTGGCGATGGCGCCCAGGAGGAGGGAGCCGGCGGCGGCAAAGCCCCACGTCCCGTAACCCAGGGGCACGAGGCCCATGGTCAGCGGCAGGTGGGCGAGGATGAGCAGCCAGAGGATCCGGTCGTAGCGGCGCCGGGTGGCGGTGGTCTGCTCGGCGATGGCCGCATCGATGCGTTGCTGTTCGCTCACGAATTCTCTCCTCGGGGTGCGATGTGGGCCGGGTCCTCGAGCATCAGCGGGATGCTCGGGGTGGCGCCGCTGTACAGCGCCCGGATCCGCTGCCGGGCGTCGATGAGATAGATGAAGCCGGGATGGTCGATCTCGTACTCGCCCCGGCCATCGCGGCTGTAGGGGGCATTGAAGCGGTTGGCCACCGCCTGGATCGCCGCCATGTCGGGCGCGTGCAGGCTGGTGAAGCGTTCGCCGCGGTCGTCGAAGTAGGCCGCGACCTGCCCTGGCTCATCCCGGGCCGGGTCCATGGCGATGTAGACGAAGCGCAGATCGTCACGGCCGCTGCGTTCGGCGATCCCCTGGAGGGTGAAGGCCTGGCTGTGGCAGACATCCTCGCAGCCCAGGTAGCCGAACATCAGGTAGACGGGGTGGCCCTCCCAGCGCGCGAGGGAGGCCGGCGTGCCCGCGGAGTCCCGCAGGGAGACGTCGGGTACGGGGCGGTCCAGGGCGCGGCCGTGGAGGTCGGAGGCGGAGAAGGGATTGCCCAGGAAGGGCAGGGCGAAGACCGCGACCAGTGCGGCGGCCACCCAGAGCAGGCGCATCCCCATGTCCGTCCTCCCGGGAGGTGTTGGAAGCGCAGTCCCTTGCCGCACACCGGACATCTCCGGCCCGAGACGCGGAGCATAATCGGCTCCCCCGGGGAGGACAAGAATCGCGCAGAAAATGATGTCTACGGGGAATATTTTTGCACGTCCCGGAAGAGTTCGGCCATCTCGGCAGGCCGGTGGGGCGGCGGCAGGACCGCACGCACACGGGCCTCGGGGCCGACGAGGAAGACCCCGGCGGAATGGTCGACGGTGTAGTCGGCTCCCTCGCCCAGCCGGTAATGGGCGCCGGCAGCGGCCACCAGGCGGTCGATCCCGGCCCGCGTGCCGGTATAGCCCTGCAGTCGCTCGTGGAAGTAATCGGTGTATTCGGCCAGCTGCGCCGGGTCGTCCCGGGCCGGGTCCACGGAGACGAACAGGTAGCCGGCCTCCCCGGCCGGCAGGAGGTCGGCGAGTTCGCCGAGCCGGGCCAGGGTGGGCGGGCACACGTCGGGGCAGTGGGTATAACCGAAGTAGACGAAGTGCCACTGGCCCAGGAGATCTTCCCGCTCCAGGGCCTCGCCCTCTCCGTTCCCCAGCCGGAAGGTGGGTAGGGGGCAGGGCTCGTTCAGGGCGATACCTCGGAGCTCCGCCGGAGTCCCGCCAGCGGTCCACCACAGGGCCCCGGCCCCCATCAGGGCGAGGGCCGGAACCAGGGGCGGCAGGAGGCGGGACCATCGCACGGGCGGTGTCGTCCTTATGGCGAAAGGCTGTAATTGTGCTAGCGTAAAGACCACCCGTGCCAGGGGGCATCGCCGGATACGGCTCCCGCAATGCCCCGCTGACCCCATTGCAGTCCTCTCAAGGAGCTCTTCCATGAAGAACTGGGTCTACAAGGTCAACGGGACGCGCGTCCTGGACCTCAACCCTGTCGTGTTCCTCACCTCGTCGCTGATCATCGCCAGCTTCGTGATCCTGAGCTTCATCAAGCTCGACACCATGTCGGCCATCTTCGAGGCCACGCAGCAGTGGATCACCAACAAGACCGGCTGGTTCTTCGTCCTGGCCATCAACGCCATCCTGGCCTACGTGGTCTATCTCGCCTTCTCGCGCTTTTCCCACATCCGCCTGGGCGGGGACGATGCCAAGCCGGAGTTCAGCTACGCCGGCTGGTTCGCCATGCTCTTCTCCGCCGGCATGGGCATCGGGCTGCTCTTCTACGCCGTGGCCGAGCCCATGTACCACTTCATCACGCCGCCCCACGGCGCCGAGCCGGGCACCGTCCAGGCGGCGGAAGATGCCATGATGACCACCTTCCTCCACTGGGGGCTGCACCCCTGGGCGGTCTACACCCTGGTGGGGCTGGCGCTGGCCTTCTTTACCTTCAACCTGAAGCAGCCGCTGTCGGTCCGCACGATCTTCTACCCCCTGCTGGGGGATCGGATCTACGGCTTCTGGGGCCACCTCATCGACATCATCGCCACCGTGGCGACGCTGTTCGGCGTGGCGACCTCCCTGGGCCTGGGCGTCTCCCAGGTCAACGGCGGGCTGAATTTCCTCTTCGGTGTCCCCGAGGGGCCGGCGGTCCAGATGGGGCTTATCGCCATCATTACCGTCATGGCCACGATCTCCGTGGTGGCGGGACTGGACCACGGCATCCGGCGGCTGTCGGAGATCAACATGGTCGCCGCTGGCCTGCTGCTGCTCTTCGTAGTGGTCCTGGGCCCGACCCTGTTCATCCTCAACGGCTTCGTGGAGAACGTCGGTAACTACCTCAACGACTTCTTCCGCCTGGCCTTCTGGAACGAGACCTACTCCGCCGGGGAGTGGCAGAACGCCTGGACCATCTTCTACTGGGGCTGGTGGATCGCCTGGTCTCCCTTCGTGGGCATGTTCATCGCCCGTGTCTCCAAGGGGCGGACCATCCGGGAGTTCGTCCTCGGCGTGCTGCTGGTGCCGACGACCCTGACCTTCATCTGGCTCTCCATCTTCGGGGACGCCGCCATGTACTTCGAGATGATCGCCGACAAGGGTATGGCCCAGGCGGTGCAGGACAACCTGACCACCTCCCTGTTCGTCTTCCTGGACATGCTCCCCTTCACGGTGCTTACCGGCAGTCTGGCCGCGGCCATCGCTGCCGCGGCCGGGGTGGTGGCGACGCTGATCATCATCACCTTCTTCGTCACCTCCTCGGACTCCGGCTCCCTGGTCATCGACATGATTACCGCCGGCGGCAAGACCGAGCCGCCGGTGGCCCAGCGGATCTTCTGGGCGGTGACCGAGGGCGTGGTCGCCGCTTCCCTGCTGGTGGCCGGTGGCCTCGGCGCCCTGCAGACCGCCGCCATCAGTACCGGCCTGCCCTTCGCGGTGCTCCTGCTGCTGCTCACCTGGAGCCTGCACAAGGGGCTGGCCAGCTACGTCGACCGCGGCGAGATGCCGGTCCCGCTGCAGCGTCGTCGCAAGGCGGGCTGAGCCCCCTGTGACCGGCTCCCTCGTGCGGGGCCGGTTCGGTAACGGGGGTGCTGGGGGGAGGGCTTCCCCTAGCGTACCTGTCCGTCGGCGACCTCGACCCGGTTGCGGCCAGTCTCCTTGGCGGCATACAGGGCGTCATCGGCCCGACGGATGAGCCGCTTGGGGGTATCACCCGGGGCCCGCTCCGCCACGCCGAAGCTGGCGGTGACGGGATCGCTCAGGCCGAAGTCCTGGGCGGCCACGGCGGCGCGCAGCTTCTCCGCCAGGGCGGCGGCCTCGGCGGCGCCCACCTGGGGGGCGAGGACCAGGAACTCCTCCCCGCCCCAGCGGGCCAGGGCGTCGCTGCGACGAAGCTGGTTATTGACGCAGTCGGCGAGGGTCCGGAGGACGTCATCACCGGCCTCGTGGCCGTGGGTATCGTTCACCGCCTTGAAGTGGTCGATGTCGAACATGACCAGGGAAAGGGGGTTGTCGTAGCGCAGACTACGCTCCAGCTCGGCCTCCAGGGTCTGTTCGAAGCGCAGGCGATTGGCCAGGCCGGTAAGCGGGTCGGTGACCGCCATCTCCCGTAGCTGGCGCTCCATCTCCACGCGCTCGGTGACGTCCTTGCCGGAAGAGACGTAGGCGCGGATCCGGCCGGTCTCGTCCTGGACCGGGGTGATGGTCGTCTCTTCGAAGAAGAGTTCTCCATTGCGCTTGCGGTTGGTGAAGGTGGCGCGAAAGGGCTGGCCGGCCTGGATGGTCTCCCACAGCTCCCGATAGAACTCGGCATCGTGTTCGCCGGATTTCATCAGGGAGGGTTGGCGGCCGATGGCCTCGTCCCGGCCGTAGCCGGTGTAGTTCTCGAAGGCGCGATTGACGTAGCGGATGGTGCCGTCGGGTTCGGTGATCATGACCGAGTCGGCGGTCTGCTCCAGCGCCGTGGAGAGCTGCTGGCGCTGACGTCGCTCCTGCCACTTTTCCGTGGTCTCGTTCTGGAAGGAGACATAGTAGGCGGGCTTGCCGCTGTCGTCGGTGTGGACCGGGGAGATGGTCCATTCCACCGTGTAGGGGATGCCATCCTTGCGGTAGTTTACGGTCTCCCCCTGGAAGGATTCGCCAGCGGCCAGGGCGCGGCGCAGCTCCTGGATCACCGCGGGCTCGGTCTCCGGCCCCTGCAGGATCCGGGGGGAGGAGCCACGCAGTTCGGCCATGGTGTAACCGGTCATCTCCAGTAAGCGTCGGTTGGCCCAGAGGATCCGGGGGCCGGGCGCCTGGAGTTCGGCATCGGTGATGACCACGCCCAGGAAGGTCTGCTCCAGGGCCACCGTCAGAAGCCCCGCCATCTCGCGGTCGTGGAGCGGGTGGTCCGGATCGAGTTCCATGATCTCCCCCTGGGCGTAGCAGGACCCGACAGGGCCCGGGTTATTGTAGGCGAAGGCCATTCCCTCCGCACCCTCGGCTTTACCCCGTCCCGGTGGTGTATTAGGTTGCTCTCACGAACAGGTGGGAGGGTGAAGATGGAGGCGGAGCAGTTCTTCCGGTCGCTGGGGGACGGGACCCGGTTGCGGTGCCTGATGCTGCTCCAGGCGGAGGGGGAACTCTGCGTCTGCGAGCTGACCCACGCCCTGGACCTGCCCCAGCCCCGGATCTCACGGCACCTGGGCCATCTGCGCAGCGCCGGGGTGGTCCAGGACCGGCGCGACGGCTACTGGGTCCACTACCGCCTCCACCCCGATCTGCCCGAGTGGGCCCGGGCCGTGCTGGCGGCTACGGCCGATGGCCTCCTCCACCGCGAGCCCTGGGCGGCCGACGCCGCCCGCCTGGCCGCCATGCCCAATCGACCGGCCAACAGCTGCTGTGCCTGAGACCATGGCGACCTTCAGCGAGCGTTTCGACGGCGCCTTCTCCGGGATCCTGCGCTGGCACCAGCTGGATGCCTTCTGGGAGCGGCTGCGCGGCGATGCCGAAGGCTGGTACGTCTACCAGATCGGCGAGGGCGTGCCCGAGGAGCCGCTGCCGGCCGGGGAGCTGATCCCCTTTATCGAGGAACTCGACGCCCTCCTGCGCCGGGAGCACGACGAGGACTTCTGCGGCATCGTCTACGTCGACGAGCCCACCGACCCCGCCCTCATCAAGGTCTACGACCCCAACAACCTCGGTGCCTCCTGCGGCAGCAGCGGCAAGCGCATCCCCCCGCGCTGGGTGATCACCCGGATCCCGCCGGAGCCGGTGGCCGACGATGCCCCGGTCCCCGGCAACCGCCGCCGCTGGTGGCAGCGGCTCATGGGGCGCGGCTGAGCACTCCGGGGTAGAGCCCTAGCGACGGCCCTTGCGCGCCGTCTCGACCCAGGTACGGATCCGGCCGGCGATCTCGTTGTAGACGCGCCGGAAGACGGCCAGCCGGGCGGCCTCGTCCCCGCTGGCCGCAGCCGGATCCTCGAAGCCCCAATGGATCCGCTCGGCATCCCCCGGAAAGGTCGGGCAGTTATCCCGCGCCCGGTCGCAGACCGTGATGATGTAGTCGAACGCCTCCCCCGTGTACTGCTCCAGTGGCTCGCTGCGGAGCCCGTCGGTGGCGACCCCGCACTCCTCCAGCATGCGCAGGGTCAGCGGATGGACCCCCTGGGGGTCGGTGCCGGCGCTGCGGACCTCGAAGTCGGCGCCGCCGTACCGGCGCAGCAGGGCCTCGGCCATCTGCGAGCGGGCGGAGTTGCCGGTACACAGGAAGAGGACACGGACGGGGCTGGTCATGGAGGACTCCGTTTGCGTATATGGGTTAGCGAATATACACTCTTCGACATATCGGGTTAACCGAATATAAAAGGCTCCCACAGGAGTGATGACAATCCCGTGACGGGAAGGAGGAACCCATGAGCCGTTTCCACGTCCATGTCGCCGTCGCCGATCTCGGCGAGGGGATCGCGTTCTACAACGCCCTCTTCGGTACCGAGCCCTCCGTGCAGAAGGAGGACTACGCCAAGTGGGAGCTCACCGACCCGGCGGTGAACTTCGCCATCTCGGCCCGGGGGCGCGAGCCGGGGGTCGACCATCTCGGCTTCCAGGCGGCGGATGAAGCGGAGCAGACCCACCTGGCCGAGCGGGCCCGGACCGCCGATGCCGCCGGCCTCGCCGAGGTCGGGACCACCTGCTGCTATGCTGTCTCCGACAAGTACTGGGCCACGGATCCGGCAGGGGTGGCGTGGGAGACCTTCCACTCCCTGGGCGAGGCACAGCTCTTTCACGACCCCGCCAGCAGCTGCTGCACACCGGCCGCGGAAGAGCCGGCGAGCACCGGCTGCTGCGGCTGACTCCCGATCCCTCCGCGAGGACCGGACCATGCGCCACGATTCGACCACCGCGGTGCCCGATGTCGCCGAAGGCATGGGCCCCTTCGAGCGCTACCTCTCCCTCTGGGTGGCCCTGGCCATCGTTGCCGGCGTGGCCCTGGGCCAGCTCGCCCCGGCGGTGCCCGAGGCGCTCTCGCGCCTGGAGTATGCCCAGGTATCGATCCCGGTGGCCCTCCTCATCTGGGCGATGATCTTCCCCATGATGGTCCAGATCGACTTTGCCTCCATCCTGGGGGTGCGGCGACAGCCCCGGGGCCTGGTCATTACCACCGCGGTGAACTGGCTCATCAAGCCCTTCACCATGTTCGCCATCGCCTGGCTCTTCCTTATCGTGATCTTCGCCCCGCTCATCCCCGCCGACCTGGCGCGGGAGTACCTGGCCGGGGCCATCCTGCTGGGGGCGGCGCCGTGCACGGCGATGGTCTTCGTCTGGAGCTATCTCACCCGGGGGGATCCGGCCTATACCCTGGTGCAGGTCTCGCTCAACGACCTCATCCTGCTGGTCGCCTTCGCCCCCATCGTCGTCTTCCTGCTGGGGATCTCGGACATCACCGTCCCCTGGGATACGGTGGCCCTGTCGGTGGTGCTCTACATCGTCATTCCGCTGGCCGCCGGCTATGTCACCCGGGTCGCCCTCATCCGGCGCAAGGGCCAGGCCTGGTTCGAGCACACCTTCCTGCCGCGGCTGGGCCACATCACGCCCGCCGGGCTCATCCTCACCCTGGTGCTGCTCTTCGCCTTCCAGGGCGAGGTGATCCTCAATCACCCGCTGCACATCGCGCTCATCGCGGTGCCGCTCATCCTCCAGACCTTCCTGATCTTCTTCATCGCCTACGGCTGGGCGTACGCCTGGCGGGTGCCCCATGCGGTGGCCGCCCCGGGGGCGCTCATCGGCGCCAGCAACTTCTTCGAGCTGGCGGTGGCCGCCGCCATCGCCCTGTTCGGCCTGCAGTCGGGCGCGGCGCTGGCCACGGTGGTGGGCGTCCTGGTGGAGGTCCCGCTGATGCTCGCGCTGGTGAAGATCGCCAACCGTACCCGAGGCCGCTTCCCGGAGGCACAACAGCCATGAACATCCTCTTTCTCTGCACCGGCAACTCCTGTCGCAGCCAGATGGCGGAGGGCTGGGGGCGACACCTGGCGAACCCCGGCCTGGCCTTCGACTCCGCCGGCATCGAGGCCCACGGCCAGAACCCGCGCGCCATCGCCGTCATGGAGGAGGCCGGGATGGACATCCGCGACCAGCACTCCACCCGCCTGAGCAGTGCCCTCCTGGACTGGGCGGACCGGGTGGTCACCGTCTGCGGCCACGCCGACGAGAACTGCCCCGTCCTGCCGCCGGGAACGGAACGGGAGCACTGGCCCCTGGAGGATCCGGCCCGGGCCACCGGCAGCGAGGAGGCGATCATGGCGACCTTCCGCGCCACCCGGGACGAGGTGGAGGAGCGGGTCCGGGCGCTGGTGGCCCGACTGACCGCAACCAACGACGCAACGGGAGGCTGATCATGTTCAAGGCGCTGGGCGACTGGTTCGCCTACGACCTGCTGGGGCTCGCCGCCGAGGGCTCCCTGGGCCCGGCGGTCCAGTTCTTCGTCATGGATACCACCAAGATCTTCGTGATGCTGGTGGTGGTCATCTACATCATGGGCCTGCTCCGGGCGATGATCAGCCCGGAACGGGTGCGCAACTACGTCAGCGGCAAGCCCAAGTGGGCGGCGCGCACCTCCGCGGTGGGTCTGGGGGCGGTGACGCCCTTCTGCTCCTGCTCCTCGGTGCCGCTGTTCATCGGCTTCGTGGAGGCGGGGATCCCGCTGGGGGTGACCTTCTCCTTCCTCATCGCCAGCCCCATGATCAACGAGGTGGCGGTGGTCCTGCTGGTGGGGATCCTCGGCTGGGAGCTCACCGCCATGTACGTGGCCGCCGGCCTGGTGGTCGCCTACGTGGGCGGCTGGGTCATGGAGCGCTTCCGCCCCGAGCGCTGGGTGGAGGACTACGTCTGGAAGATCCAGATGGGCGAGACCGCCGAACCCGAGGCCGATACCAGCCTGGCCGGTCGCCACCGCTTCGCCGTGGGCGAGGTGCGCGAGATCGTCGGCCGGATCTGGAAGTGGGTGGTCGCCGGTATCGCCCTGGGGGCCGCCTTCCACGGCTTCGTCCCCGAGCAGTGGGTGACCACCTACCTCGCCGGCGGCCAGTGGTGGACCGTCCCCGGGGCCGTGCTGCTGGGCGTGCCCCTCTACGCCAACGCCACCGGCGTCATCCCCGTGGCCGAGGCCATGCTGGGCAAGGGCGTGGCCGTGGGTACGGTACTGGCCCTGATGATGTCCATCGCCGCCCTCTCCCTGCCGGAGATGCTCATCCTGCGCAAGGTCATCCACTGGAAGGCCCTGGCCCTCTACGCCGCCGTGCTGGCGGTGGCCTTCATGCTGGTGGGCTGGCTGTTCAATCTCTTCGCCTGAAACGGCGTTTCGAACCCGAGGAGGACCGCATGACCGACAAGCCGAATCTCCACCCCTCCATCGTCTCCATGGTGTCCCTGGGGGCCTCCATCGCCGCCAACCACCCCTCCATGGGGCTGTGCCAGGTATCCAAGCTGCGCGAGCTGGGGATCCCGGAGCACCAGATCGACACCGTCATCGAGGTGGCCCGCCACATCCGGGACGAGGCCGGCGACAAGCTGGATGCCGCCTTCGATGCCGAGGCCGGCACCCCGGCGGCCGAGGCCACGACCGGCTCCGAGGCCGGCGGTTGTTGCGGTCCCGCCGAACCGGAGCCCGAGCCGGCCGCAGATAGCGAGGGCGGCTGCTGCGGTACCACCGCCAGTGGCCAGTCCTGCTGCTGAACTCATCTTTTACGGAGGTAACGGACCATGAAGAACATCAAGGTACTGGGTACCGGCTGCGCCAACTGCCAGCGCACCGCGGAACTCATCGAGAAGGTCGCCGGCGAGCAGGGGGCGGCGATCGAGCTGGAGAAGGTCGAGGACATCGGCGACATCATGAGCTGGGGGGTGATGTCCACGCCCGGCGTGGTGGTGGACGGCCAGGTCGTCCACAGCGGCGGCGTGCCCGACCACAAGACGGTGGCCGGCTGGCTCTCCTGAACCCCGATAACGCGAGGTATCCAGTATGTCCCCGAGAAACCTGGTACTGGCCGGAGTGGCCCTGACGATGGCCGCCTGTGCCGCCCCCGAACGCGACACGCCCGAGCAGGTGGGGCCGCTGAACATCGAGGCGGCAGGTGACGGCGTCTACGCCCTCATCGGCCCCACTGAGCCGCGCACCGAGGAGAATCTCGCCCTCAACGCCAACTACGGGGTGGTGGTCACCGACGCGGGTGCCGTCCTCATCGACAGCGGGGCCGCCCCGGTGGCCGCCGAGACCCTGCACCGCGCCGTGCGGGCGGTCACCGACGAGCCGGTGAAGTGGGTCATCAATACCGGTAGCCAGGACCACCGCTGGCTGGGCAACGGCTACTTCGCCGAGCGCGGGGCCGAGATCATCGCCCTGGAGCAGACCGTGGCGACCCAGCAGGACTTCGCCGACCGTCACCTGCCGCGGCTGGAGCGGGTCCTGGGCGAAGAGGCCGCCGCGGCCATCGAGCCGGTCCACGCCGATGAACCCGCCAGCGGCGACCGCCACCGGGTGGAGCTGGGTGGGCGCACCCTGGAGCTGCGCTACTTCGGCGATGCCCACTTCCCCGGCGATGCCGTGGTCTGGCTGCCGGAGGAGGAGGTGCTCTTCACCGGGGACATGGTTTACGTCGACCGCCTCCTGGGCGTCCACCCCTGGAGCGATGTCGCTGCCTGGCAGGAGGCCTATCACGAGGCCATGGAGACCCTGGCACCGAAGACCATCGTCCCCGGCCACGGCGGCGTCAGCGATCCGGCCAAGGTCCGCGCCGAGACCGGCGACTACCTCGACTTCCTGGTGGAGAACGTCGGTGCGGACGCCCGGGCGTGGGACCCCATCAACGAGGTCATGGACCGCTACCGCGAGGCCCCGGCCTTCGAGCACCTGCGCCACTTCGACGACTGGCACCCCACCAACATGAACCGGACCTATCTCCAGTTCGAGGGGTGACCCCATGGACCGGCGCGGATGGTTCGCGGCGCTGTGCCTGACACTGGCGCTGGTCGGTTGTCGGGGGGAGGAGGCGCCGGTTGCCGAGTCCGCGGGGGCGGAGCCGCCGCTGACCTTCGCCGTCCTGCCCTACACCTCGCCGAGCCGCATCGCCCAGCGCTTCCAGCCCCTGGCGGCCTATCTGGAGGCGGGGCTGGGGCGGCGGGTGGAGCTCCACGTCAGCCGCGACTACGCCGAGCCCCTGCGCATGCTGGCCGAGGGGCGAGCGGACCTGGCCTACCTGGGGGCCACCGGCCTCATCCGGCTGGAGCGGCGGTATCCGGATGGTGGCGGATTCCGCCCACTGGCGGCCGAGGCCGGTTACCGGGCGGCCGTCGTGGTCCGGCGGGACAGCCCTCACGAGGCACTCACCGACCTCGGGGATGAGACCTTCGCCTTCGGCGCCTATCGCTCGCTCTCCAGCCACTACGCCCCGCGCCGCCTGCTGGCGGACGCGGGTGTACACCTGGCCGACCTCGCCGATTACGAGTTCCTCCATCGCCAGGGGAGGGTGGCTCGCTCAGTGATCCACGGTGACTACGCCGCTGGCGCCGTAAACGCGGCCCTGGCGGCGCGTTTCACTGAAGAGGGGGGTGAGCTGCGGGTCCTGGCGGAGTCGGGGCCGCTACCCCCGCCGGCGGTGGTGGCCGGTCCGGCCCTGTCCCGGGGGCAGGCCGAGCGTGTGGCCCGCCTCCTGCGGGAGCCTCTGGCCGGCGGCCGGATTCCCGCCTACGTCCCCCACTTCCGGGCGCCGGACGCGGACCTCATGGAAGTGGGGCGTGACCACCTGCGAGCGGTGGAACGGCCCTGTTCGGGGGAGGGTGAACCGTGATCCCCTATCCGCGGACCCTCTCCTCCATGGTCACCGTCTACGCCGGCGGGGGCATGCTGGTCCTGGTCCTGTTGGTGGGGTTGGTCTTCTTTCAGGTGGTGGCTGGTCTCCAGGCGGAGACCCTGCGCGACCATGCGCGCATGCTCGCCCGCCAGACTGCCAGCGTGACTCTGGATGCCGTGATGATCCACGATTACGGTACCGTGGAGCGCCTGGCCCGGGACCTGGTCGCCGAGGAGAGTATCCCGGCCGTCCGTATCCGGGACGCCGCGGGGCGGGAGCTGGCCGCTGCCGGCGATTGGCCGGAGGCGGCGGTGGAGGTGACCGAGCCCATCCGCCTCCTGGGCCGGGACTACGGCGAGGTGGAGTTGGCCCACGCCCCGCCGGCGCTGACGCCCGTCCTGCTGACTTCGCTGCTCATCGGCCTGGGCGGCATGGCACTGCTCTCGGGGGGGCTGTTCCTCCTCCTGCGCCGCCTCTTCCGCCATCGGCTCATCCGGCCGGTGGGGGAACTGGTGGGCCACATGAATCCCACCACGCCTCCGCCGCCCCTGCCCGAAGGCCGGGTGCCACGGGAGGTGGCCCTCATCCGCAACCGGCTGGCGGAGATGACCACCGAGGTCCGCAGCCAGCTCACGGCCCTCTCCCGGGCCAATGCCCGGACCGAGCGGGCCACCGCGCGGGCCTGCCAGGAGCAACGGCTGGCGGCCGTGGGGCAGCTCGCCGCCGGCCTGGCCCACGGTCTCAACACCCCCCTGGGCAATATCCGTGGCTATGCCCAGATGGCGCGGGAGGGGGGCGAGGCGGAACGGCTCGAGGCCCTGGATGTCATCGAGCGCCAGGCGGGACTCTGTGCCGGCGTGGTGGAGAACCTCATGACCATGGCTCATCCTGAGGGTGAGGCCCGGGAAGTGGAGCTGGGGGGGTGGCTGGAGGGGCTGGCCGGCATGCTGGGGCCGGTGGCCCGTCGCCAGGGCGGGGCCAGTGTCGAGGTCGCGGGCGAGGGCACCGGTGCGATCACCGTGGATACGGCGGCCCTGGAGCACATCCTCTTCAACCTGGTCTCCAACGCCGAGGATGCCGGGGCGAGCCGGGTGCGCGTGGCCGTCGACGAGGCCGACGAGGCGGAGGTGGCCATCGCCGTGATCGACGACGGTCCGGGGATACCGGAGGGGCTCCGGGAGCGCCTCTTCGATCCCTTCGCCACCACCAAGCGCGCCGGCGAGGGGACCGGCCTGGGCCTCTACGTCAGCCGCAATCTTGCCGATAGCCTGGGCGGCCGCCTGGAGCTGGCGGCCACTTCATCGTCGGGGACCCGGTTTCGCCTGATCCTGCCACGGGGGGCACCGACCACCGCCTGCACCCCGGAGGAGAGATGACACCGCGCCTGCTCATTGCCGAGGACGATGCCGACATGGGGCGGATGCTGGCCCGGCTGGCCGAGCAGGCCGGCTTTGCAGTCACCCTGGTGGCCGACGGGGCCGCCGCCCGGGCCCACCTCGCCGAGACCGATGCGGTGGCCACCGACCTCTGCATGCCGGGGGGCGACGGCATGGGGCTGCTGGAGCGGATCCGGGCCGCCCGACCCGACCTCCCGGTGATGATGATCACTGGTTACGCTACCGCGGAGAGCGCCATCCAGGCCTTCCGGGGTGGTGTGCGGGACATCATCACCAAGCCCTTCGACGCCGGAGACCTGCGTGCCCGGCTGGCCAACCTCGCCGCCGAGTTGGGCCACCACGAGCGCATGGCCGCCGACGATGCTCGCCCGGAGGGACTGGAGACGCCGGGGCTAGCCCCGGTGCGCGAACTGCTGGAGAAGGCGGCGGAGACCGAGATCCCCGTTCTCCTGGAAGGGGAGACCGGTACCGGCAAGGGCGTGGCGGCGCAGTGGCTCCACCAGCGCAGCGCCCGTGCACAGGGGCCCTTCGAGGCGGTGAACTGCGCCGGCATCGCCGACAGCCTGGTGACCAGCGAGCTCTTCGGCCATGAAAAGGGCGCCTTCACCGGCGCCGGGGAGGGGCGCCGCGGCCTGTTGGAGGCGGCTGCCGGTGGCACTCTGATGCTGGACGAGATCAACAGCGCCGCCGCCGAGGTCCAGACCGGGCTGCTGGACTTCCTGCAGCACCGGCGGGTGCGGCGCGTGGGCGGCAGTCGGGCGGTGGAGGTGGACACCCGCATCGTCGCTGCCACCAATCGCCCCCTCAGCGATGTCGTCGCCGACGGCGCCTTCCGCGCCGACCTCTATTACCGGCTCAATGTCTTCCCGGTCACCATCCCGCCGTTGCGCCAGCGGCGGGAGGATATCCTCCCCCTGGCCGAGGGCTTCCTCCGCGCCGCCGGCCAGGAGTTGGGGCGCGCCTTCATCGGCTTCACCCCCGACGCCATGGAGCGGCTTCAGGCCCACGCCTGGCCGGGGAATGTCCGCGAACTGGAGAATGCCGTCCGTCGGGCGGCCGTCCTCACCCGCGAGGGTGCCGTGGCGGTCGGGGCCCTGCCCGAGACGGTGGGGGCAGGTGCGCCGCGATCGGCTGCTCCGGCTCTCCCCGCCGAGGATGCCACCCTGGCGGAGGTGGAGGCCTTCTGGATCCGCCAGACCCTGGAGCGCTGCGGTGGTAACAAGAGCGAGGCCGCCCGGCGGCTGGACATTGACCCCTCCACTCTCCATCGCAAGCTCCGCTCCCTCGGCGACGACCCGGTCCCCACCTGAGAACCCTTGCATCCTGCCAGGGTCTTGCAGATCGCTAGGCCCGGACTGCCGCCGGTCGGTTGGGCGGGGACCTTGAATCAACTAGTTACGCGTATGCGGATCCTGGCATGTTCTTCGCTCGGGGAAGGGCGACCGCGGTTTCCGCGGATAACGATACAAGGGATGAGAGGAGTCCAAACATGCAGAAACACGTCATCGCCACCGGTTGCCTCCTGGCCTTCGCCGCCGCCCCCGCCGCCGCCGCCGAAATCAGTTGGGGCGGCGTGGTCAACGCCGAGGTCGCCAGCGTAAGTGGCGACGGTTACGGGGGAAACGAAGGTCTCATGGTCACCGATGCCATGCGCCGGGATGGCAAGTACGGCGGTAACGAGACCTGGCTGGGGGTCAAGGGGAGCCACGACCTCGGGAACGGCTACTCGGCCATTGCCCGGGCGCGGCTCAAGGTGCGGCCCGGCAACTGGGGCTTCAACAAGGGCTCGAAGTACCTCTCCGACACCGGCGATCCCCAGGGGCCCTCGCCCGAAACGTCCGGCGCCAACAACGACAGCCTCTTCAGTGGTCGTGATGCCTTCGCCGGTATCAAGGGCCCGTTCGGCTCCGTGACCATCGGCACCATGTCCTCCCCCTACAAGTCCACCACCGTGAAGTGGGACCCCCTCAAGGGGACCTTCATGCAGGCCCGCGGGCAGGGCGGCATGAGCCGCGCCCAGAACTCCTACCTGCCCAATACCATCGCCTACGGCAACAATTTTGGTGGGGCCAAGGTGAAGGTCTCCATGACCATGGACGAGAGCGAAGATCCGGATAATGCCGGGGAGGCCAACGGCGAGCACGGCTACTCCTTTGGCACCACCATCCCGCTGGCCGACGGCACCGACCTGGCCATCGGCTACCAGGACCTGGGGGACAATATGGACTTCGCCGGCGAGGGGGCGAGCAGCGCCAAGGTGGCTGTGCGCCACCAGAGCGGCAGCCTGACCCTCGTGGGGCAATACGAGTCCACCGAGAATTTCGCCACCAATTACGACAACGCCGCGGACTTCGTCTATACCAGCGCCACCTGGGCCTTCAGCGATCGCAACGAGGTCATCCTCAGCCTCGCCGGCAACGACGACACCTATGACAACAATACGGATGCCAGCGGCACCTACTCCGCCCTGGCCTGGAAGCACCACTTCTCCAGCAAGGCCCGCTTCCATGGCGGCGTCATCCGCTCCACCTCCAAGGACCTGGACGACTATACCGGCATCGGTGGCGGCTTCCGCGTGAAGTTCTAGTCCGTCCTGTCGTCGGAGTAATGCGGTCCCTGCGGGGGCCGCAGGGAGTCACCTGCGGAAGAGGAGTGCCCCATGGCGCCCTGGAGACATCTGTTGAACAAGGTCCTGCCGGCTGCCCTTTGCCTGGGGCTGGTCGGCCCGGCCTTCGCGGCCAAGCCGGACTTCATCGTCGATGCCGGCTGGCTGGAGCAGCATATCGACGATCCGAATACGGTCCTCCTGGAGGTCCGCTACCACCCCCATCGCTACTACACCGTGGGCCACATCCCCGGGGCGGTACAGGTCCAGCGCTTCAAGGACCTGGGGGACAACAGTGGCCTGCCGCTCATGCATCTCCCCTCCCGGGCGGCCTTCCAGGCAAGCCTGCGGGAGTGGGGCGTGGACGACGACTCCACCGTGGTCCTCTACGACGACTCGCGGACGGCCCTGGCCTCGCGGCTCTACTACCTCCTGGAACTCTACGGTTTCGACATGGAGCAGGTGAAGATGCTCGAGGGCGGGACGGTGGAGTGGACGGTCTTCAACAGCCTGAGCCAGGAGGCCCCCGAGGTGGAGCCGGGGGGTGTCACCCTGGATTCCCGGGACGAGTCCCTGGTGGTGGAGTGGACGGATGTCTACGACGATGTCGTCTCCCGCCGGGACGAGGACATCGTGCTCCTGGACGCCCGGCCCGAGGACCACTACAGCGGCGAGACCGTCGCTGGCGCCCCGCGGGGTGGGCATATCCCCGGGGCGGTGAACATCGTCAGCCTCGATGGTACCGATGGCCAGACCCAGACCTGGCACGATCTGCAGGAGCTGGAGGCCCTCTACGACGACCTGCCCCGGGAGAAGACCGTCTACGTCTACTGCCACGATGGCTTCCGCATGACCCTGGCCTTCATGCAGCTCAAGGCCCTGGGCTTCGAGGATGTCCGCCTCTACGACGGCGGCTGGTCCCACTGGGGGCGGGCGCTGTCGCTCCCGGTGGTGGAGGGGGGCGAGCCTTTCGACGATACCTTCGACCTCTAGCATTCGGCCGTCACGGTCGATTTTGACCCTTCGGGGTCCCTCCGGGGAACACACCCATCTCCCGTTCCCCTTTCCAGGGTGCCGGCTCGGCCGACACCCTGTTTTTTTGCGCGCCGGTCGTACACTGCCTGAAGGAGCGATAGCCGGGGCGATGGTCGGAAGGGGCCGTTTCCCGGCTTCCGCTATATTCGTGTGTGCCTAACGAGGTAGAATCCGGCGGAGATCCCCTCACTGGAGCGCCGCCATGTCCGCCGACGAGACCCCCTTCAAGTCCCTGAATATCGCCGTGCTCACAGTCTCCGACAGCCGCACCCGGGAGAACGACACCTCCGGCGATGCCCTGGAGGAGCGGCTCACCGCCGCCGGCCACCGGCTGGCGGAGCGGGATATCGTCGCCGATGACATCTATCTCCTGCGCCGGGAGGTGAGCCGCTGGATCGCCGACCCGGCGGTGGATGTGGTCATCACCGACGGCGGCACCGGCGTCACCGGTCGGGACGGGACCCCGGAGGCCATCGAGCCCCTGCTGGACCGGACCATCGACGGCTTCGGCGAACTCTTCCGCTGGCTCTCCTGGCAGGAGATCGGCACCTCCACCCTGGCCTCCCGCGCCCTGGGCGGGGTGGCCAACGGCACCTTCGTCTTCTGCCTGCCCGGCTCCACCGGCGCCTGCCGCACCGCCTGGGACCAGATCCTGGAGCGCGCCCTGGATAATCGCACCCGCCCCTGCAACTTCGCCGAGCTCATCCCCCGCCTGACCGAGGAGTGACCTCGGCTGCCGTCGTTGTGCATGGTTGTGCATAACGACGGCCCTTGCTAGGGTAGGCCCTCGTTCACGGAGGAGGGAGTTTCGAATGCGAGCAATCATTCCGGGCCTGGTGCTGGCCCTGGCGAGCCTGCCGGCGGCGGCGGAAACGGTGCGGGTGGCGGTGGCCTCGAATTTCGCCGGCACCCTGGAGGAGCTGTCCTCCGCCTTCGAGGCGGGCAGTGACCACGAGGTGCGGGTGAGTACTGGCTCCACCGGGAAGCACTACGCTCAGATCCGCAACGGCGCTCCCTTCGATCTCTTCTTTGCCGCCGACAGCCGCCGGCCGCGGCTGCTGGAGGAGAAGGGCCACGCCGTGGCGGGCTCGCGCTTCACCTACGCCCAGGGGCGGGTCGTCCTCTACAGCCCCGATCCCGAGGCCTTTGAGGACGGGCGCAATGCCCTCGAATCCGGCACCTTCCAGCGCCTGGCCATCGCCAACCCGGAGCTGGCCCCCTACGGCCTGGCGGCGAAGCAGGCGCTGACCAACCTGGGTGTCTGGTCCACCTGGGAGCCCCGGCTCATCCGGGGCGAGAACATCGGCCAGACCCAGCACTTCGTCCAGTCGGGGAATGTCGAGGCCGGGGTCGTGGCCCTGTCCCAGGTCATCGAGGCCGGAGGCAGCCAGTGGACCATCCCCGGCGATCTCCACGAGCCCATCCGGCAACAGGCGGTGACCCTCCCGTCCGGAGAAGACAACGAGGCGGTGGCTGCCTTCCTGACCTTCCTGCGCGGCGAGGAGGGGGCGGCCATCATCCGCGACTTCGGCTACTCGGTTCCGGAGTAGCGCATGACCGTCTTCGGCATCCCCGTGGAGACGGGGCCCATCTTCATCACTCTGCAGATGGCGGCGGTGACCACGGTGATCCTGCTGATCCTGGGTACGCCGCTGGCGTGGTGGCTGGCGCGGACCCAGCGGCGCTGGCGCGGGATGGTAGAGGCGGTTGTTGCGCTCCCGCTGGTCCTGCCGCCCACGGTGCTGGGCTTCTATCTCCTGGTGATGCTGGGGCCCCACGGGCCGGTGGGCGCCCTCTGGGAGGGCGCCGGCGGAGAGCGGCTGACCTTTACCTTCACCGGTCTGGTCATCGGCTCGGTCCTCTATTCCCTGCCCTTTGCCGTGCAGCCCCTGATGCACGCCTTCGAGCAGCTCCCGCGACGGCCGCTGGAGGCGGCGGAGACCCTGGGCGCCGGGCCCCTGGACCGCTTCTTCAGTGTGATCCTGCCCCTCTCCCGGCGGGGCTACCTGGTGGCGACCACGCTCGCCTTCGCCCATACCGTGGGGGAGTTCGGCGTGGTCCTCATGATCGGCGGCAACATCCCCGGCGAGACCCGGGTCCTCTCCATCGCCATCTATGACCACGTGGAGGTACTGGATTACGCCAGTGCCCATGTCCTCTCGGCCGGCCTGCTCGCCTTCTCCTTCCTGGTGCTGCTGGCGGTCTACGGCTGGGGGCGTCGCCCGGAGGCCACTCTGTGACCGCCCTCGAGGTACGGCTGGCGCAGGCCTACTCCGGCTTCTCGCTGGCGGCCGACCTACGGCTCCCGGCCAGCGGGGTGACGGCGCTGTTCGGCCCCTCCGGATCCGGCAAGACCACGCTCCTGCGGGCCATCGCCGGGCTGACACGCGCCCGGGGTCGGGTCGCCCTCGGCGGGACCGTGTGGCAGGACGATGCGACGGCTACCTTCGTGCCGGTCCATCGCCGCCGCCTGGGGTATGTCTTTCAGGAGGCGGCGCTCTTCTCCCATCGGCGCGTGCTTGCCAACCTGGAGTACGGTCGGCGCCGGCTGCCGACCGGCGTTGCCGCGCCGGATACCGGGACCGTGATGGAACTCCTCGACCTCGGGCCCCTGGCCGACCGTTGGCCAACGACCCTCTCCGGCGGGCAGCGCCAGCGGGTGGCCCTGGGCCGCGCCCTGCTCGCGGCGCCGGAGCTGTTGCTGCTGGACGAGCCCCTGGCCTCGCTGGACCAGGCGGCGCGCGAGACCATCCTCGCGTACCTGGAGCGGCTCCGGGACGAGACCGGCGTGCCCATGCTCTTCGTCTCCCATCAGGCCGGGGAGGTGGAGCGGCTGGCCGACCGGGTGGTGGCCGTCGACGGCGGATGGGTCGCGGAACCGCGGCCGGTTGCCGACTGGAGCGGGGATGCAGGCGAGGCGCCCACCATCGAAGTGGCGGGCGAGGGTGCTATAGTAGGGTCGTCCCTAACAGCCCTGCAGGATCTCGGCATGAGTGAAGAGGAGTCCCCCGGTGTCCGTGCCGGTGCCCGGTTGTGGCTTTCCGGCGGCGACGATGTCCAGCTCGGCGAGGGCCGGGTGGCATTGCTTGAGGCCATCGCCGAGAAGGGCTCCATCAGCGCCGCCGCCCGCCACATGGGCATGTCCTACCGCCGCGCCTGGAACCTGGTAGAGGCCATGAACCGGTTCGCCGATGACCCCCTGGTGACCACCGAGGCCGGTGGCAAGGGTGGGGGCGGTGCGGCGCTCACCGCCGCCGGGGAGCGGGCCGTGGCCAGCTACCGCGAGCTCCAGCAACGGCTGGAGGCCTTCCTGGAGGCGGAGAGCCAGCGACTCTCGGAGGAAGGAGGCGAGGAAGCCATCAAGGATTGAAATCCGGAGTGTCCAGCCGATCAGAAAGGGCCGGCCCCCGCGGGGGCCGGCCCTTTCTGTGTCGGGGTGTCACAACACCCCGGACCACCCCTACTGGTAGAAGAAGTAGAGCATGGTGATCAGGACCACCAGGAAGAGGACGGTCATGATCCCGCCGGCGCGCATGTAGTCCGCGTTGCGGTAGCCACCCGGACCCATGATGAGGGCATTGACCTGGTGCGTGGGGATGATGAAGGAGTTGGAGGTCGCCAGCGCCACCACCAGGGCGAAGACCATGGGATCGGCCCCGGCCTCGGCGCCGCCGGCCCCCCGCGCCATGGCGATGGCCAGGGGGACCAGCAGCACCGTGGCGCCGACGTTGGACATCACCAGGGAGAAGATGGTGGCCAGCACGGCGATGGTCGCCATCAGGACAATGGGCTCCACGTCCCCGAGCATGCTCAGTGTCTCCTGGGCGACCCAGGCCGCCGTGCTGGTCTGTTCCATGACGATTCCCAGCGGTATCAGTCCCGCCAGGAGGAAGACGGTACGCCAGTCCACGGCATCGTAGGCCTCGTCGATGGTCAGCACCCCGGAGAGGATGACGCCCAGTGCCCCGGTCATCAGGGCCACCGAGAGCTGGATGTCGGTGAAGAGGATCATGGAGATGGCCACCAGGAAGAAGCCGATGGCCCAGGGGGCCTTGTGCTCGCGCATCTCCTCGACCTCCACCGGCGTCGTCACGAGGAAGTCCCGGCTCTCCTTCTGGAGGAAGCCGATCTTCTCGTTGAGGCCGTGGACCAGGAGGGCATCGCCGGGCTGGAAGGGCCGGTCCGAGAGGCCGGAGCGGAAGACCTCCTGGCCCCGGGCAATTCCGACGATGTCGACGTTGTACTTCTCGCGGAACTGGAGCTCCCGCATGGTCTTGCCGATAAGCCGGGAACGGGGCGCGATGACGACCTCGGCGAGGCCGGCATTGGAGGGGCTCAGGTCGTCGGCGAAGGCGGTGAGGTCGTCGCGCTGCTGCAGGCCGTAGGCCTCAACGGCGCGGCGGACATCTTCCTGAGTGCCTACCATGGCCAGGATGTCACCGGCGCCGAAGACGGTGCGCCGGCTCGGCGCATAGACCTTCTCGCCATTGCGTTCCAGGGCGACGACACTGACGCCGTACTCGGTGCGCCAGGCGGCGGACTCGTGGTCCATCCCCACCAGGTTGCTGCCCCGCGGGACCTCCACCTCGAAGGTCTCGGTGGGCAGGCCGTAGGTCTCGGCCAGCTCGCTGGAGTCGGTGGCCAGGGTCTCGGTGGTATCGGTGTTGGAGGGCAGGACCCAGCGGCCGGCGATGATGAAGTAGAGGATGCCGGTGGCGATGAGGGCCAGGCCGATGGGGGTGACGTCGAAGAGATTCCAGGACTGCTCCACGCCACTGGTATGCATGAGGTCGTTGAGCAGGATGACGGGGCTGGAACCGACCAGGGTCACGGTGCCGCCGAGGATGGCGCAGAAGCCCATGGGCATGAGCAGTCGCGAGATGGGGATGTTGGTCTGCTTGGCGATCCGGGTCACCGCCGGGAGGAAGAGGGCCGCGGCGCCGATGTTCTGCATGAAGCCGGAGATGACGCCCACGGTGCCGGCGATGCCGGTAATGAGCCGGGATTCGCTGTTACCGGCGATGCGGATGATCGGCCGGGCGACCTTGTTCATGACCCCGGTCTTGTCCAGCGCAGCGCCGATGATGATCACCGCAATGATGGAGATGACCGCATTGGACGAGAAGCCCGAGAAGGCCTGGTCGAAGGCGATGAAGAGGTCCCCCTCCGCTCGCTCCGCGGTTCGGGCCACCTGGTCCGGGAAGATGGCCAGCCCCAGCAGCGGCAGGGAGACCATGACGATGATGGCAACCACGTCGACGCGGACGATTTCGGCAACGAACAGGAAGATCGTTACCGCCAGGATCCCGAGGACAAGCATCATCTCGGGGGTCAGTGTCAGTGTCTCGGTCATTCTCCTCGCTCCCCTCTCGCCAATGGGCGGAAAATCAACCCGGGATTATCCCACGGGCGGGCCCTGTCTCAAAACGCTGAGCGCGGTAATCCGCGATGTAACCAAGACGTCATGTGCTGGTGAAACACTGAGCAGTGCATTCGATCCCCAGGGAATGAGGCATGTTCTCCAATCTACCGACCATTGATGACGTACTCCGCCGGGAGCAGGTCGAGACGGTCCTGCAACCCCTGGTAGACCTGCGCGCCGGGCGGATCCTCGGCTACGAGGCGCTCTCCCGGGGGCCGGCCGATTCACCCCTGCACAACCCGCTGGTGCTGTTCGATGCGGCGACCGAGCAGGGCCGGCTGGTGGAACTGGAGACCCTGTGCCGGCGGCGCGCCATCGAGGCCTTCTCGGCCCAGGACCTTCCCGGCAAGCTGTTCGTGAACGTGACCCCGGATACCCTCCTGCAGGAGGATTTCCGACCGGGAATAACGCGCGAACTCATGCGCCGTGTCGGGGTTCCGGCCGAGCGGGTGGTAGTGGAGCTCACCGAGCACTTCCCCAACCCCGATTACGACGTGCTGCGCCGCGCCACGAACCACTACCGGTCCATGGGGTTCTCCATTGCCATCGATGACCTCGGTGCCGGCTACGCCGGCCTGCGCCTCTGGTCGGAACTCCGTCCGGACTACGTGAAGATCGACAAGCACTTCATCCGCGGCATCGAACAGGACCTGGTGAAGCGGGAGTTCGTCCGCTCCATTCAGGAGATCGCCACCGGCCTGGGCTGCGTGAGTATCGCCGAGGGGGTGGAGACCGAGGGCGAGATGCGCGCCATCCGCTCCCTGGATATCGCCGTGGGGCAGGGGTATCTCTTCGGTGCCCCGGCCTCGGCGCCCTCGCGCCATGTCCCGCCGGAGCTGCTGCATGGCGGAACCAACGGGGCCAGTGGACCGCGCTTCCGTCTGTCCGACGCGGTGACGAGCCTGCTGCGGGAGGCGCCTGCCGTGGGGTCGGAGACCCGGGTGGAGGCAGTGGGCGAGATGTTCCGCAACGCCGGCGGGCTGGATACCATCCCCGTGGTGGACCAGGTCGGGGCCCCGACAGGGGTCATCCGCCGGTCCCGCTTCATGGATGTCTTCCTCTCGCCCTACGGTCGCGACCTCCATGGACGGAAGCCGGTTCGCAGCCTGGCAGAGCCGGCCCTGGTGGTGGAGCACGATACCCCGGTGGAGGCGGTCTCCCAGCAGATCACCGACGGCGGCGGGGGCGAGCACGACTTCATCATCGCGCGCAACGGCGCCTATCTCGGCATGGGGGCCGTCATGGATCTGCTGCGCAAGATCACCGACCTGCAGATCCGCAACGCCCGCTATGCCAATCCCCTGACCCAGCTTCCGGGCAACGTCCCCATCTACGACTTCATCGATGACCTGCTGGGCCGACGGGCCGATTTCCATATCGCCTACTGCGACCTCGACCACTTCAAGCCCTTCAACGACGTCTACGGCTACAGCCAGGGGGACGAGGTCATCAAGACGGTGGCGGCCCTGCTGGTGGAGCACATGGACGATCGGCTGGATTTCGTGGGTCACATCGGTGGCGACGACTTCATTATCATCCTGCGGGGCACCGACTGGGAGGAGCGCTGTCGCGCGCTTCTCGACGCCTTCGCGGGGGAGGTGGGGCGGCTCTATTCCGACGAGGATCGAAGGCAGGGCGGGATCCGGTGCGAGGACCGCGCCGGCAACGAGACCTTCTTTCCCCTGCTCAGCCTCTCTATCGGCGTGGCCCATCCCGACCCGGAGCGTTGCGACTCCCATCACGACGTCGCCGCGCTGGCCTCAGAGGCCAAGCACCAGGCCAAGCGACAACCCGGGAACAGCCTCTTTCGCGATCGGCGGCGGGGAGGTCCGGACCCGGAGTCGGCTCGGTCCGAACGGCCCGCTCACAGCGCCTGAACCCCGAGTAGCCGATCCCCGGTACAGGAAGGATCAAAAAAGGCCGCCCCCGCAGCGCGGGGAGCGGCCCTCCAGGAGCCGGGCCAGGGGCCCGGTCCGGATACGCTTACTGGCGAATGCCGGGCGCGTTCACTTCCAGGCCGTTACTCATGTAGTTCTGGAAGTATTCGAGGTTGCGATACTCCTCGCTCTGGGCGGCGAACGGCTTGGCCCGGATGTTCCGGTTACAGCCGCCATACCGGCGGTGCATGGTACCGAAGCCGGCGAGGTCGCCGTCACCGCGGGCCTCCCACTTCTTGCGGTAGACCGGGAAGTGGGTGGGGTGGCCCAGGGCGGGGCTGAGGATGTCGGCCCGGATCTGCTGGCCGGCGGAGTCCATGTGGCAGTTGGCGCAGGCGAGGTTGAGCTGACCGCGCTTGGCGTAGAAGAACTGCTTGCCGTCCTCGTAGGCCGCCTCGGCCGCGGCGTTGGGGATCTCCACGTCGATGGTGTCACCGCGGGACTCGTAGCCCATGTAGGCGGAAACCGCGGCGAGCTTGCCCTTCTTCCAGCCGTAGGGCTCCAGGCCGGCGTCCTCGCGGCATTCGTTGATGGCGAGTTCCAGCGTGAGCACGCGCTCGTTCTCCTCGTCCCAGTGCGGGAAGTCGGCCTTCACGCCCGGGGCATCCTCACCGAAACACTGGCGATAGACGTCGGCATGCTGGTTGTAGAGCTCTTCGCCCTTGTCGACACCGGCCATGTAGGGAGGGAACTGCTCCATGGACTGCCACTCCATGCGCCGGGATTCGTTCACGGAGTAGACGCCGTTCTTGAAGTCCGCGAAGGGCGTGTCCGGGAACTTCTGCTGGAAATAGGCCCGGAAGTCCTTGAGGTCTTCCTGGGGGCTGGCGGTAGCCGCGGCGAAGGGGCCGGCGAGCAGGCCGGCGGCAGCGGCGGCAACGATGATCTTACGCATAATCTTGTTCTCCCGCTTGCGTGGCGACGACTAGCCGATGGAGGTTTCCATGGAGTCGGATTCGCCCTTGTTGTCGTTCCAGCTGATGGAGATGGTGTCGCCGGAGGAGGCGCCATCGAACCGGAAGGAGAGGTAGGGGTTCTTGGAGACGGCGGAGCCCATCTGGGCGACCAGGACCTGGTTGCCGTTATGGGTGACGGTCACCTCCTCGATGTAGTGGGCGGGGATCTTCTCGCCGGTGGAGGAGTCGGTGCGCTGGCCGGTCTCCATGGGGTGGGAGATCAGCGTCTTGACGTTGGCGGTGCCGCCCTGGACGGAGGCGCGGGCACGGATGGTGTTGCTGGCCATGGTCATGTACCTCGTTCGGTTGCTGGTGGGTCTGCGCGGGCTGTGTGTTTAGCCGCCGCAGCCGCCGATGGTCACCTTCACCTCCTTGCGGGCGGTGTAGCTGGTGCCGTTGGCGCGAACCAGGGCGATGACGTCGGAGGTCTCGCCCATCTTGATGCGGGTGGAGACGAACCCGTGGGTGTTGTCGGCCAGCTTGAAGTTACTGGTCAGGGGTGTGGGGTTCTTCTCCGAGATGATGGCGATGGACTCGACGCCGTCCATGTCGGTATCGACGGTGATCGGGACCACGGCGCCGTTCTCGGCGATGTCGGGGGCCTTGATGTTGATGTTGTCGGCGGCCTCCATGGAGGTATCGCCGAAGAGGTTGTCGAGGGCGTTATCGACGGACTCGGCCTCGAAGGCCTCCTTGGGCCAGGCGGCGAGGACGCGGCCGGGGGTGACGAGGCCGGCGCCGACGGCGGCGGCCATGGCCGAGCCGGCCAGGGTGCCCTTGAGGAAAATGCGACGGTTCATGGTCGTTTCTCCGTTGCGGTGTGGTCAGGTTCGCCCATCGAGTTACAAGTTGCGTGCCAAACCCGGAGCTCCACTAATCAGTGACTTATAACACGCCCCGCGGGCCGGTCGGTGCATTCTGCAACGGTCGTCGGTGCAATCTGCATCGTGCTCATTCCTCTCCCCCCTCCTCGTAGCGCTGCAGCCGCCGCCAGAGGGTGGTCTTGTTGATCCCCAGGGCGGCGGCGGTGCGTTCGCGATTGCCGTCGAAGCGGGCCAGGGTCTTCTCGATGTAGCGCCGCTCCAGTTCCGCCAGGGTGGGCCGGTCGGCGTCGATGGCCTCCCCGGCGCCCGTCGGCGCGGCGGGGGCCGGCTCGTAGTGGAGGGTCGGCCCGTCGGCCAGTGCCACGCAGCGCTCCACGGTGTTGCGCAGCTCCCGGATGTTGCCGGGCCAGTCGGCGGCGGTGAGCCGCTCCAGGGAAGCGGGGTCGAAGCCGGTGACCTCGCGGCCGTAGCGGTGAGCGAACTCGGCCACGAAGTGCTCCACCAGGGCGGGGATGTCCTCGCGCCGCTCGCGCAGGGCCGGCATGCGCAGGTTGACCACGTTGAGCCGGTGGTAGAGGTCGGCGCGGAAGGTGCCCTCGGCCACCCGCTGTTCCAGGGGCTGGTTGCTGGCGGCGATGAAGCGGACGTCGATGGGGCGCGGGGTGACGCCGCCCACCGGGGTGAGCTGCTGCTCCTGGACCACGCGCAGCAGCTTGATCTGCATGGCGTCGGAGATGTTGCCGATCTCGTCCAGGAAGACCGTCCCGCCGCTGGCCGTCTCCAGCAGCCCCTGCTTGGCACTCACCGCGCCGGTAAAGGCGCCCTTCTCGTGGCCGAAGAGCTCCGATTCCAGCAGGGTGTCGGTAAGCGCCCCGCAGTCGATGACCACGAAGGGGGTCTCGACGTAGTCGGAGTGGTCGTGCAGCGCCCGGGCGGCCAGCTCCTTGCCGGTGCCCGACTCCCCCTCGATGAGGACGTTGCAGCGGATGTCGGCGATCTTGTCGATGATCCGGTGGACCGCCGCCACCGCCTCGGAGTGGCCCACCATGCCGTGGCGCTGTTCGCGCTCGGCCAGGGCCTGGCGCAGTTGCTGGTTCTCCCGCTCCAGGCGGCGGTGCTCCAGGGTCCGCTCCACCTGGGCGCGCAGCTCGTCCATGTCGAAGGGCTTCTTGAGGAAGTCGCTGGCCCCCAGGCGCAGGGCCTCCACCGCGGAATCGACGCTGGAGTAACCGGTGAGGAGGATTACCGGCAGTTCCGGGTCCCGGGCCTGCAGCCGCTGCAGGACCTCCAGGCCGTCCATTCCCGGCATGCGCAGGTCGGTGATGACCAGGTCCACCGGGTCGGTCTCCGCGGCGGCCAGGGCCTGTTCCGGCTCGGTGAAGACCCGGCAGTGGTAGGGCGCATCCTCGCTGAAGCGGGCCATGATCTCCCCGGCCCGCGGGTCGTCGTCGATGTAGAAGAGGGTCGGGGTCGCCTCACTCATGGTCGCTCTCCGCGCGCGGCAGGCGGATGGTGGCGGTGACGCCGCCGGCGGCGTTGTTGCGGATGTCCAGCTGGCCGCCGTGGTGCTCCACGATGCCCAGGGTTACCGAGAGCCCCAGACCGCTGCCCTCGCCCACCGCCTTGGTGGTGAAGAAGGGGTCGAAGACCCGGTCCAGCCCCTCGGGGTCGATACCGGCCCCCTGGTCGGTGACGGTGACCACCACCTCGTCCTCCCCCTCGCCGCTGGCGGCGACCTCCACGGAGCCGCCGGCGGGGCTGGCGGCCACCGCATTGTCCACCAGGTTGGCCAGGGCCTGCTGCAGCAGGTGGCGGTCGCCGCGAACCCGCAGCCCCGCCGGCACCTCCACGCCGATGCCGACCCCGGCGGTGCGGGCGCGCTCGGCCACCAGGCGGGTGCTCTCGGCCAGCCAGGCGTCCACCTCCACGGTATGGAAGTCCGGCGGCACCTGGCGGGCGAAGTTGAGGATCCCGCGCACCGTCTCCGAGGCGCGCAGGGCCTCCTCGCGCACCGCCTCCAGGTCCCGGGCCAGCCGCTCGGGGCGGTCGGTCTCCCGGCTCATGAGCTTGGTCAGGGAGAGGATGTTGTTCAACGGGTTGTTGATCTCGTGGCCGATGCCGGCGGCCATCTCGCCGATGGAGGCCAGGCGGGCGCTCTGCAGGGCGCGCTGTTGCGCCTCGTCGCGCTCGGCGCGGGCCGCCTCCAGGGTATCCGCCATGTAGTTGAAGGCCTCGCCCAGCTCGCGGATCTCGGTGGGGCCGGCAGGCTGGACCCGGGCGCTGTGGTCGCCGTCGGCGTAGGCCTTCAGCCGTCGGGCCAGGTGGCAGACCGGGCGGGCGATGACCCGGGAGCCCAGCGGGATGAGCAGCAGCGCCAGCACCAGGGCGATGCCGGTAAAGACCCCGATGGCCGCGCGGATGCGCTTGAAGGGCTCGGCGAAGACCGCCTCCTCCACCTCCAGGGCCACCACCCAGCTCACCAGTCGGCCGGGGTAGGGGTAGTACTCCACGAAGTGCAGCCGCGGGCGGTCGGCCAGGTGGCCGTAGGGGCGCTGCATTACCGCCGTGCGCAGCGCCCCCAGGCCGGCCTCCTCCAGGTGGCGAGGGGTCCGGCGGAGGCGGTCGAAGCGCTGGTTGTCGCCGGAGTGGTGGAGGATCATGCCGTTGCGCCGCGGGTCGCCGGGCTGGACCTCGGCCACCGCCAGGGTTCCGGCGGGGAGCGAGGTCTTGTAGGCGAGGATCCGCTCGACGCGGCTGCCATCGGGGCTCACGGCCAGGTAGCCCACCGGTGCCGAGTCGCCGTCGCCGCCCAGCGGGGTGACCTGGTCCAGCAGGGCCGGCTCCACCCGCCGGTCCCGGCGCTGGCGGGACTGGGGCAGCAGGAGGTGGCGCACCTCGCCGGCCTGGATCCCCCGCAGCCGCTCCCGGAAGGTCGGGTCGGTGACCTCCGGCTCGGCCAGGGGCAGCGGGCCCAGGCCGGCATAGGGGGCGGGGCGGCGCTCGCCGTCGCGAACTTTCAGGACGGTATTCCCGCGATGGTCCAGCAGGCGGATGGTGTAGGAGCCCGGCAGGGTCTGCTGGAAGACGGTGAGGAAGTCCGCCAGCGCCGCCGCGCGCCGGGGCTGCTCCGGGTGGCGCCGGCCCTCGCGGGCCGCGGCGAGCACGGGGCGGAAATCGCGGATGCCGGGGGCCTCGGCCAGGGAGGCGACCATGGCGCGTTCCGCCTCCAGCTGGCGGTCGATCTCGGCGGTGAGGTTGTTCAGGGCGTCGATGATGGCCGCGCCGGTCTCCTCCCGCTGGGCGCGCTCGCCCAGCCAGGTCGCCCCCAGACCCAGCGCGGTGAGGGGGATGACGGTGGCTACCACCACCCAGACGAAGATGTGCGTTCGCAGATGCACCGGGGACCACCATGGGACAGGCCGATGGACCACGTTATACTGCATCCTTTGTCGACGCCAAGGACCGCCCCATGCGCCTGTGCCCCGGGTACCTGCTGTTTGTCGCCATGGTCGTCGTGCTGGCGCTGATGACCCTGCTGGGCGGCTGCGGCCAGAAGGGCGAGCTCTACCTGCCGGAAGACAACCCACCCGCCGAATCATCGGACTGATCCCCATGGACCATTTCCAGTATCGCGACGGCGAACTCTGCGCCGAAGAGGTGTCGTTGACCGCCCTCGCCAACGAACACGGCACCCCGGCCTACGTCTACTCCCGTGCCACCCTGGAGCGCCACTGGCGCGCCTTCGACGAGGCGCTGGCCGGGCGGCCCCACCTGGTCTGCTACGCCGTGAAGGCCAACGCCAACCTCGGCGTCCTGAATCTCCTGGCGCGGCTGGGCTCCGGCTTCGACATCGTCTCCGGCGGCGAGCTGGAGCGGGTGCTGGAGGCCGGTGGCGATCCCCACCGGGTGGTCTTCTCCGGTGTTGGCAAGAGCGATGCCGAGATCCGGCGCGCCCTGGAGGTGGGGATACGCTGCTTCAACGTGGAGTCGGCCGGGGAGCTGGAGCGGATCGCCGGCCACGCCCGGGAGATGGGCGTGGATGCGCCGGTCTCCCTGCGGGTCAATCCCGACGTCGATGCCGGGACCCACCCCTACATCGCCACCGGCCTGGCGGAGAACAAGTTCGGGATCCCGGTGGAGGAGGCCGAGGCCCTCTACCATCGGGCCGCCGAGCTGGAGGGGATCACCGTCACCGGGGTCGACTGCCACATCGGGTCCCAGCTCACCGATACCGCCCCCTTCGTCGCCGCCCTGGAGCGGGTCCTGGCGCTGGTGGACCGGCTGGCGCGCGCCGGCATCACGGTGGACCACCTGGATATCGGCGGTGGCCTCGGCATCCGCTACGCCGACGAGGCGCCGCCGGAGCCGGCGCAGTACGCCGCCGCCCTGGATGATGTCCTAGCCGGCCGCGACCTGGAGCTACTGGTGGAGCCGGGCCGGGCCATCGCCGGCAATGCCGGGGTCCTGCTCACCCGGGTGGAGTACCTCAAGCCCGGGCGGCGCAACTTCGCCATCGTCGACGCCGCCATGAACGACCTCCTGCGCCCCGCCCTCTACGGCGCCTGGCAGGCCATTGAGCCGGTGCGACCCCGCGGCGGAGCGGAGATCGCGACCTGGGACATCGTCGGCCCCGTCTGCGAGACCGGCGACTTCCTCGGCCGTGACCGTCCCCTGGCCCTGGCCGAGGGCGACCTGCTGGCGGTGCGCTCCGCCGGGGCCTACGGCTTCGCCATGGCCTCCAACTACAACACCCGCCCGCGGCCGCCGGAGCTCATGGTCGACGGCGAGGCCGTCCACGTGGTCCGCCAGCGTGAGCATATCGCCGACCTCTACCGCGGCGAGCACCTGATCCCCTGAGCCCGATGCCGTAATCCCGATCCCGGAGGAGGTCCCATGCTGCGCGTGGCCAGCTGGAACGTGAATTCCCTGAACGTCCGCCTGCCCCAGGTGCTGGAGTGGGCCGAGCAGCAGTGCCCCGACCTGCTGGCGCTGCAGGAGACCAAGCTCGCCGACGAACGCTTCCCCTCGCAGAGACTGGCGGAGGCCGGCTGGCAGGAGGTCCACGCCGGCCAGAAGACCTACAACGGCGTGGCCATCCTCGCCCGGGGCGAGGCGCACGATATCGTGACCGACCTCCCCGGCCTGGAGGATCCCCAGCGGCGCGTGCTGGCGGCCACCTACGGCGACCTGCGGCTGGTCAATCTCTACGTCCCTAACGGCAGCGAGGTGGGCTCGGAGAAGTTCGACTACAAGCTGCGCTGGCTGGAGGCGCTCAACGACTTCCTGGGCGAGGAGCTGGCCCGCCACGAGCAGGTGGTGGTGGTGGGCGACTTCAACATCGCCCCGGCCGCGGCGGACGTCCACGACCCCGAGGCGTGGGAGGGCCGGGTGCTCTTCAGCGAGACCGAGCGGGCCGCCTTCCAGCGGCTGCTGGACCTGGGGCTGGCGGATACCTTCCGCCTCTTCGACCAGCCGGAGGGGGTCTACAGCTGGTGGGACTACCGCATGAACCTCTTCCGCCGCGGCATGGGGCTGCGCATCGACCACATCCTCGCCTCGCCGGCGCTGGCGAAGGTCTGCACCCGCTCCACCGTGGACCCGGAGCCGCGGGGGTGGGAGCGCCCCTCCGACCACGCCCCGGCGGTGGCCGATTTCGACTTGCCGGCATCGACCGAAGCAGCAGGCGGAACGTAGCCGAAGGGGCTGAACAGGCCTGATGCCTTTCGGGCCCGGGGGGCTCCCCTCAGGTCCTCGACGGCAGGGATGCCGTCGTGGAGCCTACATGGACGTATGTACGGCGTACCTGAGGGGAGCCCCCCGGGCCCGAAAGGCATCCCCGGACAGTCGCAACGCGGTTTTACGTCTTACAGGGAATAGCCATGGGCAGCGTAGCGCGCATCACCCTCCAGCCCGGCGGCCCCGGGCTCCACGACCTCACCGACCGGCTGGTCGCCGCCGTGGCTGACAGCGGCGTGGCCGAGGGGCTGACCACCGCCTTCGTTCGCCACACCTCGGCGAGCCTGGTCATCCAGGAGAACGCCGACCCCTCCGCGCGCCGCGACCTGGAGGCGTGGCTGGCCCGGCTAGTGCCCGAGGGCGATTCCCTCTACACCCACACCGACGAGGGCCCCGACGACATGCCGGCCCACATCCGCGCCGCCCTCACCGCCACCAGCATCAGTATCCCGGTGGTCGGCGGGCGGCCGGGGCTGGGGACCTGGCAGGGGCTCTACCTCTGGGAGCACCGCCACCGTCCCGGGCGGCGCGAGATCCTCATCCACACGGGGGCCTGAGTGTACGGCGTCATCGCCCAGGCGGGTGCCCTCATCGCCATCGGCGTGGCCTGGCGACGGCTGCGACCCATGGGGCTGGAGGCCGACGCCCTCCGCCCGGCCCTCACCAGTCTGGTCTACATCGTCCTCCTGCCCGCCCTGGTCCTCTCCGTCCTCTGGGGGTCGGACCTCGGCCTGGATACCCTCCGCCTGGCGGTGGTGGCGGCGGCCTGCGTCCTGACCGGGCTGGCCCTGGGCTGGGCCGCCTGTCGCCTGCTCCGGATCCCGCCCGCCGCGGCGGGGGCGCTCATCCTCGCCGCCGGCTTCGGCAATTTCACCTACCTGGGCCTGCCGCTGCTGGAGGCGAGCTTCGGCGCCTGGGGGCGGGAGGTGGCCATCCAGTTCGACCTCTTCGCCGCCACGCCGCTGCTGCTCACCCTGGGGGTCGCCATCGCCGCCGCCCACGGTGACGGCCAGCGCCGTGAGGGGGCGCTGGCGGCGGTGGCCCGGGTCCCGGCCCTGTGGGCGGCGGCGGCCGGCGTGGCGCTGAACCTCGGCGGCGTGCCCACCTTCGCCTGGCTCATCGGCCTGCTGGAGACCCTGGCCGCCGGGGTCGTCCCCCTGATGCTCATCAGCACCGGTCTGGCCCTGCAGGGCGTGGCCGGTTGGCAGCAGCGGCTGGGGCAGGTAACGCCGGTCCTGGCCATCCGCCTGGCGCTCATCCCGCTGGGGGTGGCCTGGTTCGCGGCCGTGGTGGGGCTGGAGGGCGAACTCTGGCGGGCCACGGTGATTGAATCGGCGATGCCGAGCATGGTCATCGGCCTGGTCATCGCCGAGCGCTACGGCCTGGATACCCGCCTCTATGCCGAGGCCGTGACCCTGTCCACAGCGGTGGCCGCCGTGGTCCTGCCCCTGTGGTTCACCGCCCTGGGCGGCTGGTTGTAGGGCAGGCCGGCACGGCGTCGGACACTCCGGCGGCCCCGTGCTACCATCCCGGGATGTCCCGGAGGGGGCATGAAGTCAGGAGAGGGAGATGAAACGACTGCTCATTGCGGTACTCGGCCTGCTGGCCTGTGGCGTCGCCGCGGCGGAGACCGTCTATGTCAGCGACACCCTGCGGCTGGGGGTGCGCGAGGAGCCGGACAGCAGTCTCCCGGCCGAGAGCATTGTCGTCAGCGGCATGAAGCTGGAGGTCCTGGAGCGCGGCGAGGAGTATCTGCGCATCCGCACCGAGGGGGGCGAAGAGGGCTGGGTCAACGCCAGCTATGTCACCACCGAGCTCCCGGCGCAGCTCCGGGTGGAGCGGCTCAAGGAGGAGCGCGATCAGCTCACGGCCGAGGTGGAGGATCTGACCGGCCGGCTGGATGATGCCCGTAACCAGCAGGCGGCCCTGGCCCAGGAGCTGGAGAAGATGAACCAGCGCCACGAGGCGCTGGAAGGCGAGATCCGCCGGCTGCGGGATGCCCGTGCCGAGCTGGGCAGCCAGACCCCCTGGTGGATCTGGCTGGCCGCCGCCCTGGGGCTGGTGGTCCTCGGCTTCTCCGTGGGTGTGACCTGGTACCGCCACCACGTGGTCCGCCGCCTCCACGGCCTCATGCCGTAGACGCGGCGGGGCGGTTTCCCTAGGCGGTCCGGCCGGCGTAGAGCCGGGCCGCGTAACCCTCCGTCTTGGCGATGTAGTTACGGAAGTCGTCGGCGAAGTCCTCGGCCACCGAGGTGGTCGTGGTGGGCCGCTCCACCAGGGCGCGGTGCCAGGCGGCGACCTTCGGCAGCCCCTCGAAGAAGTCCATGGCGTGCCACTGCTCCAGCAGCTCGAAGCGCTGGAAGAGCGGGGCGTAGGCCGTGTCCACCAGGGCGAAGTCGGCGCCGTTGAACCAGGGCCCCTCTCCCAGTACATCCTCCAGTTGGCGCAGTCCGGTGAGGACCTCGTGGCGCTTCGCCTCGAAGGTCTCCTCGTCCGCCGCGGTGTAGAGCCCGTACTGCTTGAAGATGAGATCGGAGCCGAATTCGATCCAGGCGCGGTTCACCGCCCGGATCAGCGGATCCGACGGGTGCAGCGAGGGCGGGGTGACCTCGTCCACGTACTCATTGATGACCGCCGATTCGAAGACCACCGAATCGCCCACTCGCAGCACCGGGACCTTGCCGAAGGGCGAGATGGCCAGGAACCAGGAGGGCGGATCGGCCAGATCGATGTAGGTGATGTCGAACTCGGCGCCCTTCTCCTGAAGGGTGATCACCGAGCGCTGGACAAAGGGGCAGAGCCGGAAGCTGATGAGTTCCAAGGGGCCTCTCTCCAATCAGGGTGTGGGGGAACTGTAACCCGCCGGGCGGGACGCGGCCCAGCCCGGGCCATTCGTGCCGGCCGGTGGCCCGGCCATTGGCCGGGACGGACCGTTCGCGGGATTTGTACTCAGTCCAGATTCTAGTAGAATCACCCGACTCGAAAAGTAGGGAATTCCGCCGTCAGGGAACGACCCGAGGAGGCCCCGCCGGGGCACCCGAACCGCCCCATCGCCCGAGAGGTCCATCATGCCCGCGAACCTGGAACAGACCCGAGAGCAGCTCCAGCGCCACCACCGGGACGGCGAGCACTTCGCCGACCTCATGACCCGCTCCCACGCCGATCGCTTCGATGCCGACTTCTGGGAACACTGGGCCGACTACATGGAGGAGGTGCTCCCGGCGGAGCCGGTGGTCGTGGACCTGGGGAGTGCCACCGGCCTCTTCCTCAAGAGCATCGTCGAGCGCTACCCCGGCGCCCGCGCCGTAGGGGTGGAGTGCGCCCCCTGGATGCTCGATGCCATGGAGCCGCTCCCCCAGGGGGCGGAGGTGGTCTGCCAGGACCTGCACAATCCCGCCCTGCCGCTGGAGACGGGTAGCGCCGATGCGGTGCTGGCCTCCGTGGTCCTCCACGAGATGACCCAGCCGGTGCGGGCACTGCAGGAGGCGGCGCGCATCCTCAAGCCCGGGGGCCGCCTCTTCGTCCTGGACTGGGTGCGCGCCCCCCTGGCCGACTACGTCGCCACCCAGTCCGACGAGGCCACCGTCTTCGGCGCCGAGACCTCCCTGGAGACCCTGGAGGACCTCTTCGAGCACTTCGCCGAGCACAACCGCTTCTCCCGCGAGGACCTGGCCTACATGCTGGGCCGCTGCGGCTTCGACGTGGTGGAGAGCCAGCCCCTCAAGGGCGGGCGATTCGCCCGGGTCATCGCCTCGCGGAGGGCCGCCTGATGCTCGAGACCCTGGCGGAACTGCGCGACCGAACCATCTACCGGGTGACCACGGAGTCGGCCCCGGCGGTCTACTACATCGCGGACAAGGACGCCGGCGGGATCCTGGTCAACGCCCCGACCTGGTCCACCGCCCTGGCGGCGACGCTGCGCGATGCCGCCGAGCCCACCTACCTCTTCCTGCCCAGCCGCTTCGGCGTGCGGGATGTGGAGGCCTGGCGGGGCGAGGGGCTGGAGACCCTGGCCTGGGAGCCGGAGGTCGCCGCCATCGACGGCAGCATCGACACCCCGCTGAACAGCAAGGTCAAGCTCACCCGGACCATCGACTTCCTGCCCATGTCGGGTCGGACCGCCGGAAGCTGCGCCCTGCGGCTGAAGAACAAGCCCGGGGCGATCTTCTTCGGCCCCATCCTGGAGCCCGGGGAGGACGGCTGGCCCACCCTGGTCCTCCACGACGACGACGACAGCAGCGAGTCCCGCCTCTTCGGCGCCCTGGGGCTGCAGGACGTTACCTTCGACTACGCCTTCACGGATACCTTCGACCCGGCCACGACCCGCTACGGGCCGGGGGCCGGGGAGGCGGTGAACGCCGCCATCTCCGGGGTCCTGGAGGGCGACTGACGCAGCCGCGCCTGCGGTTCGGCGTGGCGCTCGCTGAAGTAGGCGTCCAGGCGCAGCAATAGCTGCGGCGTGGGCTCGAAGCCCTCCTCCTGTGGCCACGATACCGCCGGGGTCAGCTCGGCGAAGACCCAGTTCTGCCATAACCGCTGGCGGTAGTGGAGCCGGGCCACCGTCCGGCGGTGGCTGGCCTCCTCGGCCATCGCCCAGTAGCCCTGGATCTCGTAGCGGATCACCCGGTTACTGGACAGCTCCTGAAACAGGCGGGGGCCGGCGCTGTAGAACCACCCCTCCCGGGGCTGGTCGGCGTCCGCGGTGACCTGGAAGCGGCCCAGGTAGCCGGGCGCGAGCTGTCGGTCGACCTGCAGTCTCCCCCTGGATTCCCAGCCGGAGTCCGTGTACCAGCGCCACCGTTCGATGAACCGGCCGGCCCATGCACCCGGCATGGGGATGTTCTGGCGGTAGCGAACGCCCACGAACGCCTGCACACCCACCCCCTGGAAGCGGGCGCCACTCTCGTAGCGCAGATTCATCCGCTTGGAGACGTCCTGGACGAAGCGCAGGGTCAGATCGGTGATCCCGGCCTCGTCCTCCTCGCTCTCGGTGGTGGCGGTCCCGTCGGCGGGTAGGCCGGTCTCGTCCTCGTCGGCCCCGGTGATGGCCAGCTCCAGCCGCTCTTCCAGAGCCGGCAGGCGCAGGCGGGCGCGGATGTCCAGGGTGTGCGCCCCCGTCTCGCCCTCGCGCCAGAGATTGTCGTTGCGCAGGAGGAGGTGGCTGCGGTTGTCCTCCACCTCGATACGGTCGTCGATGAAGAAGCTGTCCAGCCACTCGGCGGTGCCGGTGACGCCCCGGGAGGTGCCGCTGTGGAGGCCGGCCAGGAGCCCGATACGGGCGGGTTCGGAGGCGGGAGGTACATCCTGGGCGGGGAGCGGCCCCGGCAACAGTGCCAGGGCCAGGACTCCGCACGGGGTGAGGGCACGGACACGGGTGGCCAAGGCCGGTGGCCGGTCAGTCGTCGCGGCGCGGCGGTTCGTCGTCGGGCCGGTCACCGGACGGCTCCTCGTCGGCCTCGGCGCGGTCCAGCTCGGCATCCATCTCCTCCTCGGAGAGGGGATGCCACTCATCCTCGGCCGCGTCGGTGTCGGTCTCTTCCCGCTGGCGGACGAAGAAACGGGAGAGGACCAGGCCCAGCTCGAAGAGCAGCCATACCGGTACCGCCAGCAGGGTCTGGGAGATGGCATCCGGTGGCGTGAGCAGCATGCCCAGGATGAAGGCGCCGACGATGACGTAGGGCCGCTTGGAGGCCAGCGCCTTCGGGCTGGTGATCCCTGCCCAGACCAGCAGGATGGTCGCCACCGGCACCTCGAAGGCCAGTCCGAAGGCGAAGAACATCTTGAGGACGAAGTCGAGATACCGGGCGATATCGGTCATCACCGAGACCCCCTCGGGGGCGGTGGCGGTGAAGAAGCCGAAGACCAGTGGCATGACCACGTAGTAAGCGAAGGCCATGCCGGCGTAGAAGAGGGCGATGCTCGAGGCCAGCAGGGGCAGGGCCAGGCGCTTCTCGTGCTGATACAGCCCCGGGGCGACGAAGGCCCAGAGCTGATGGAGGATCACCGGCACCGCCAGGAAGATGGCCAGCACCAGGGTCAGCTTGAAGGGGGTCAGGAAGGGCGAGGCCACCTCGGTGGCGATCATCCCGGCGCCCTCGGGCAGGTGCGCCATGAGCGGCGCCGCCACGAAGGAGTAGATGTCGTTGGCGAAGTAGAAGAGCCCCAGGAAGAGGACGATGACGGCCAGGACCACCTTCATGAGGCGGTCGCGCAGCTCCATCAGGTGGGTGAGGAAGGGCTGCTCCTCCTCCACCCGGGCGTCGGGCCCCGGCTCGGTTCCCTGTTCCTGCGGCTCCTGCTCGCTCATTCGCCCTTGCGCTCCCCGGTGGCGGGCCGGTCAGCGGGTTCCGTCCGGTCGGCCCGCGGGGCCTCTTCCGTGCCGGCGGCCTCGCCCGACGAGGACTCCTCGCCGGCTGCCGCGGAGCCCCCGTCGTCGCGGGCGCGCACCGCGTACTGCGAGCCGTCCCCGCCGGCATCCTGGTCCAGCTCCTCGGGGGTCTTCTCCAGGCGTTGACGGAGGTTGTTCAGCTCGGACTGCTGGGATTCCATCATCTTGCGCAGCTCCTCGGTGCGCAGCTCGCGATCGATATCCGAGCGCACGGAGCTGACGTAGCGGCGCAGCTTGCCCACCCAGCCGCCCACGGTGCGGGCCACCTCGGGCAGGCGCTCGGGGCCGATCACCAGCAGGGCGATGGTCCCGATGAGCAGCAGCTCCCAGAAGCCGAGATCGAACATGGGGCGAGGCTACTTACGCTTTTCGGCGTCGGCCTTCTCGGACTCCTCGCGCGCCTCGCCGTTGATCACGTGGCCCTCCTCGTCCTGCTCGGCCTGGAGCTTCTCGGGGTCGTCGGACTCGTTCTTCTCCTTGTCCTTGTCGCCCCCCTCCTCGCTGACGGCGGAGCGGAAGCCCTTCACCGCCGCGCCCAGGTCACCGCCGACGTTGCGCAGCCGCTTGGCGCCGAAGAGGACCAGCACGATGGCCAGGATGATGAGCAGTTGCCAGACACTGATACCCATAGGTCATTCCCCTGAAGAGTCGGATTGGTGGCCCTCGCCCCGGCGCGCCTTCTCCTCCAGACCGGAGAGGCCGAAGCGGCCGCGGAGCTCCGCGAGCACCGCCTCGGGGCCGAGCCCCTGCTGGGCCAGCAGCACCAGGCTATGAAACCACAGATCCGCGACCTCGTGCACCAGCGCATCCGGGTCGCCGTCCTTGGCCGCCATCACCGTCTCGGTGGCCTCCTCGCCCACCTTCTTGGCGATGCCGTCCACCCCCTTGTGGTAGAGGCCGGCGACGTAGGAGCTATCCGGGTCGGCGCCCTTGCGCGCCTCCAGGACCCGGGCGAGTTCGGCGAGGGTGTCGTCATTCATGGTGGTGGCTCCCGTAGAGTTGTTCCGGGTCCGTGAGCACCGGGTCGGTGACCACCCACTCCTCGCCCTCCAGGCGGTGGAAGAAGCAGCTCTCCCGGCCGGTGTGGCAGGCGGCGCCGCCGTGCTGCGTAATGGAGAGCAGGACCACGTCGCCGTCGCAGTCCAGGCGGATGTCGTGGACCTCCTGGACGTTGCCGGACTCCTCCCCCTTGGGCCAGAGCTTGCCCCGGGAGCGGGAGTAGTAGACAGCGCGGCCCTCGGCGGCGGTGCGCCTCAGGGCCTCGCGGTCGGCCCAGGCGAACATCAGCACCCGGCCGCTGTCGCGGTCCTGGGCGATGACCGGGACCAGGCCCTGGTCGTCGAAGGCGATGGCGTCCAGCCAGGCTTCGCTCATGGTCAACTCCGGTTCGGGGTCAGAGGCGGACCGGCAGGCCGGCCCGGTGGAGGTGGGCCTTGGCCTCGCCGATGGTGTATTCGCCGAAGTGGAAGATGCTCGCCGCCAGGACGGCGTCGGCGTGGCCGTCGCGCAGCCCCTCGGCCAGGTGGTCGAGGTTGCCCACGCCGCCGGAGGCGATGACCGGCACGCCCACGCGGTCGGCGATGGCGCGGGTGAGGTCGATGTCGAAGCCGTCCCGGGTGCCGTCGCGGTCCATGCTGGTCACCAGCAGCTCGCCGGCCCCCTCCTCCTCCATGCGCGCCGCCCATTCCACCGCGTCCAGGCCGGTGGGGGTGCGGCCGCCGTGGGTGAAGATCTCCCAGCGGCCCGGCTCCACCTGGCGGGCGTCGATGGCCACCACGATGCACTGGCGGCCGAAGCGGTCGGCGGCGGCGCGGACCAGGGCGGGGTCGTTCACCGCGGCGGTGTTGATGGCGACCTTGTCGGCGCCGGCGGCGAGCAGGGCGCGCACATCCTCCACCGCGCGCACGCCGCCGCCCACGGTGAGCGGGATGAAGACCCGCCCGGCCACCGCCTCGACCACCTCCAGGATGGTGCCGCGACCCTCGTGGCTGGCGGTGATGTCCAGGAAGGTGAGCTCGTCGGCGCCCTGCTGGTCGTAGCGCTGGGCCGCCTCCACCGGGTCGCCGGCGTCGCGGATGTCGACGAACTGGACCCCCTTGACCACCCGGCCGCCCTCCACGTCCAGGCAGGGGATGATGCGCTTGGCCAGGCTCATGCCGCGCCCTCCGGGCACAGCTCGTCGGCCAGCTGCTGGCCGGCGGCCAGGTCCAGGGTGCCCTCGTAGATGGCGCGGCCGGTGATGGCGCCGACGATGCCGTCCTCCGCCACGCCGCACAGGGCGCGGATGTCCTCCAGGGAGGAGACGCCGCCGGAGGCGATGATGGGGATCTCGGTGGCCCGGGCCAGGGCGGCGGTCTCTTCCAGGGCGAGGCCGGCGAGCATGCCGTCCCGGCCGATGTCGGTGTAGATGATGGCGGCCACGCCGTCGCCCTCGAAGCGCCGCGCCAGGTCGATGACCGACCACTGCGAGGTCTGCTCCCAGCCGTCGGTGGCCACCAGGCCGTCCCGGGCATCCAGGCCGACGATGACCCGGCCGGGGAAGTCGCGGCAGAGGTCGCCGACGAAGTCGGGATCGGCCACGGCGCGGGTCCCGATGATTACCCGGCCCACGCCGGCCTCGAGATAGCCGGCGGCGGTCTCGGCATCGCGGATCCCGCCGCCCACCTGGGTGGGCAGCTCCGGGTGGTTGGCGCGGATGCGGCGGATGATGTCGGCATTGCGCGGCGTGCCGGCGACGGCGCCGTCCAGGTCCACCAGGTGGAGGCGGCGGGCGCCCTCGTCCACCCAGCGGTCGGCCATGACCGCCGGGTCGTCGCCGTAGACCGTGGCGTCGGCCAGGTCGCCCTGGCGCAGGCGCACGCAGCGGCCGTCCTGGATGTCGATGGCGGGTATGATGTCCATGGCGTTCTCGTTACCGGCGGCCGCTAGGGGCGGCCATCCCAGGTGAGGAAGTTGGCGAACAGCGTCAGGCCGTGCTCCTGGCTCTTCTCCGGGTGGAACTGCACCCCGAAGACATTCTCTGCCGCCACCGCCGCCGTTACCGGATAGGGGTAGAGGGTGAAGGCGGCGATGGGGTCCGGACCGGCCGGCTCCGCGTAGTAGCTGTGCACGAAGTAGAAGCGGGCATCCTGGGGGATGCCGGCGAAGAGCGGGTGCTCGATGACCTGGTGGACCTCGTTCCACCCCATGTGCGGGACCTTCAGCCGCTGGCCGGTGGTCAGGTCCTGGAGGTTCTCGGGGAAGGCGCGCACCTGCCCGGGCAGCAGCCCCAGCCCGGCGGTGCCGCCGCTCTCCTCGCCGTGCTCGAACAGCGCCTGCATGCCGACGCAGACCCCCAGCAGCGGGATCCCGGCGGCCACGGCATCGGTGATGGCGGTGTCCAGCTCGCGGCGGCGCAGCTCCGCCATGCAGTCGCCCAGCGCCCCCACGCCGGGGAAGACGATGCGCTCCGCCGAGCGGATGGCGGCCGGATCGGCGCTGACCTCCACGTGGCTGGCGCCCACCCGCTCCAGGGCCTTGGCCACGGAGTGGAGGTTGCCGCTGCCGTAGTCGACGACGGTGACCTTGCCCCCCATGGCCTAGAGGCTGCCCTTGGTGGAGGCGGCCGCCCCGCCCAGGCGCGGGTCGGGCTCCGCGGCGGCGCGCAGGGCCCGGCCGAAGGCCTTGAAGGCGGTCTCGGCCACGTGGTGCGAGTTGTCGCCGCGCAGGTTGTCCACGTGCAGGGTCATCCAGGCGTGGTTCACCAGCCCCTGGAAGAACTCGTGGAAGAGGTCGGTATCGAACTCGCCCACCCACTGGCGCGGGAAGGCGACGTTCCAGACCAGCCCGGGGCGGCCGGAGAAGTCCAGCACCACGCGGGAGAGCGCCTCGTCCAGCGGGACGTAGACGTGGCCGTAGCGCTGGATCCCGGCCTTGTCGCCCAGGGCCCGGGCCAGGGCCTGACCCAGGGTGATGCCGACATCCTCCACGGTGTGGTGGGCATCGATATCGAGGTCGCCCACCGCACCCACCTCCAGGTCCACCTGGCCGTGGCGGGCCACCTGCTCGAGCATGTGGTCCAGGAAGGGGACCCCGGTGTCCAGAGTGGCGCGGCCGGACCCGTCCAGGTCCAGGGCCACGCGGATGTCGGTTTCCAGCGTCTGGCGCCGGACTTCTGCCTGTCGGCTCATGGCTCGGGCTACCTCGTGGATTTCGCCCCGTATTATACACATGAGGCCGGGGCCCTTGGCAGTCGGGCCTCTCCCTTTCGCCTGCTTGGGCGCATGGCGTGGACCATGGCATTATGCCAATTGGGGGAATAGAGGAGAGCGTTCGATGACCCAGGGAAACAGGGGCAGTCAGCCGCGGGTGGCCTGCAGGGACTGCAGTCTCTATCAGGTCTGCCTGCCGGTAGGGGTGGAGGCGGAGGAACTCTCCGAGCTCGACCGCATCATCCATCAGCGCCGCCCCCTGCGGCGCGGTGAGCACCTCTTCCGCGTGGGGGACCAGTTCGAGTCCCTCTACGTCGTCCGCTCGGGCTCCGTGAAGACCTACGCGCCCTCGGTGGACGGGCGGGAGCAGATCACCGGCTTCCACCTGCCCGGCGAGCTGCTGGGGCTGGACGCCATCAGTAACGGCGACCACCCCTGCGGCGCCCGCGCCCTGGAGACCGCCAGCGTCTGCGAGATCCCCTACGAACTACTGGAGTCCCTGGGCGGGCGCATCCCCGCCCTGCGCCAGCAGATCTTCCGGCTCATGAGCCGGGAACTCCTCCAGGAGGAGAGCCACCTGCTCCTGCTGGGCCGCCGCGGGGCCGACGAGCGCCTGGCGGCCTATCTCATGGACCTGGCCGAGCGCCTCCGCCGGCGCGGCTTCTCCGCTACCGAATTCCATCTTTCCATGTCCCGGGGGGATATCGGCAACTACCTGGGGCTGGCGGTGGAGACGGTGAGCCGGACCTTCACCCGCTTCCAGGAGGAGGGCATCCTCACCGCCGAGCGCAAGCACGTGGTCATCCACGATGCCGCGGCCCTGGCCCGGGCGGCCGGGAACGAGGCCCTGGAGGCTGGCGGTCACCCCACGACCCTTGCGGGAAACTGATCCTGATCAATGCTTGTGGGAGGCCCCTCGCGGAATAGTGGGGCCGGATCGCCCGTCGGCACGGGGTCGGCGGGGCTGCAAGTATTAAGGAGATGACCCATGCCCGCGCTGGAACTGCTCTTCGGTAGCTGGATCGGCCTGCTCTCGGTCTTCACGGTGGTCTTCGCCATCGGGATGATCATCTTCCTCGGGGTGTGGGCGGTGAAGAACGTCCACCGCGCCGAGGAACACCACCACTGAGCCCGGGCCGGGTACGAGAACGCCGGTCGGGGCCCTTCCCCGGCCGGCAGGGCACCGGCCTCAGCCCTCTTCCGTGGCGAGCCGGTCCCGGGTGAGGTAGAGGGCGGCGATGGTGCGCGCCTCGGTGACGTCCGGGCGCGCGGCCAGCTCACCGATATCCGCCAGCGGCCACGGAACCACCTCCAGCTCCTCCGGCTCGTCGCCGGGTTCGCGGCGGGGATAGAGGTCCCGCGCGATCACCACGTGCGTGGTATGCCCCAGATAGCCCGGCGCCAGGGTCAGGCTGGTCAGCTCCTCCAGCCGGTTGGCCGCGAAGCCGACCTCCTCCATGATCTCCCGATTGGCCGCCTCCAGCAGCGGCTCTTCCCCCTCGATGCGCCCCTTGGGCAGGCCCAGCTCGTAACGGTGGACCCCGGCGGCGTACTCCCGGACCAGCAGGACCTCCCCGGCCTCGGTCACCGGCACGATGAGCACCGCACCGCGGCCCGACCCGGCCAACCGCTCGTAGTGGGTGACGGTGCCGTTGGTGAATTCCAGCTCCAGCGCCTCGATCCGGAAGAGTCGACTGCGGGCGACGGTCTCGGTCTGGCGGATGGTCGGTTTGCGGGGCATGGCGGACTCCGTGTGGTGGCGTCATGGTACCTGCGGCGGCCCGGTCCCGGCGAGGGGCTGGCGTGCCCGGGCGGCAGACGGCATGATCCCCGGCTCACACCGAATCTCCGAATCACATCAACCCGGGGAAGGGCATGAATCGGGCCAGCCTGGATGGCGAGCCGGTGGAGACCGTCCTGCTGGACATGGACGGGACCCTGCTGGACCTCCACTTCGACAACTACTTCTGGGGCGAGGTCCTGCCCGCCACCTGGGGTGCCCAGCGCGGCCTGGACGCCGCGGCGGCCCGGGCGGAGCTGGCTCCGCGCTTTCGCGCCGTGGAGGGGACCCTGGACTGGTACTGCCTGGACTACTGGGCCCGGGAACTGGGGCTGGACGTCCTCGCCCTGAAGGCCGGTGCCGCCGAGCGCATCGCCTGGCTGCCGGGGGTCGAGGCGGCCCTGGCGCGGCTCGGCGAGCTGGGCCTGCGGCGGGTGGTGGTGACCAACTCCCACGGCGCCGGGCTGGCGCTCAAGGAGGAGGTGACCGGCCTGCTGAGCCGGGTGGAGGCGGTGCATACCAGCCACGAGTTCGGCGCAGCCAAGGAGGAGGCGGCCTTCTGGGCGGCCCTCGCCCAGCGCGAGCCCCTGGATCCCGCCACGACCCTGCTGGTGGACGACAACCCCGACGTCCTCGCCGCCGCGCGTGCCTGGGGGATCCGGCACTGCCACCAGATCCGGCGGCCCGATACTACCGCGGAGGAGCGTCCGGCGGTCGGTCCCGGTGCCCCGGATCTGGCAACCATCGTCGACGGGCTGCACCCCCTGGAAGAGGCACAGCGAGGTAGTGCATGAGGCGCACGGCGACATCGATGACCGGAGTTGCGCTGCTGGTGGCCACCGCGCCCGGCGCGCTGGCGCAGTCGGGGGAGGCGGCCTACTACGGGGACCTCCCCACGGTGGTCACCGCCGGCCGCCTGGAGCAGCCGCGCACGCGGGTTCCCGCCTCGGTGACCGTCATCGACCGAGAGGCCATCACCGCCAGCGGCGCTACCGACCTGCCGGACCTGCTGCGACTGGTGGCCGGCGTCCAGGTGGGCCACTTCAGCGGCGCCAAGGCTACCGTGACCCAGCAGGGGCTGGCCGACGAGTTCTCGCGCAAGATGCAGGTCCTGGTGGACGGCCGGGTGGTCTACACCCCGGCCACCTCGGGCGTGGCCTGGTACGACCTGCCCGTCTCCCTGGAGAACATCGACCGCATCGAGGTGACTCGCGGGCCCAACGGCGCCAGCTACGGCGTCAACGCCTTCGTCGGCGCCATCCACATCCGCACCCGGCCGCCGGAGGAGACCGAAGGCACCCGAATCCTCACCGAGGTCGGCGGCGATGGCTACCGCCGCAGCCTGGTCCGGATGGGGACCCGCGATGGCAGCAGCAGCCAGCGGCTGACCTGGGAGCGCCGCCGGGACGACGGCTACACCGGGAAGGCCGGCACTCGCCACGACCAGCGGCGCCACCGGGTCCGCTATCGCAGCCGCCACCGGCCGGGGGTGAATACCATCCTCGACGTGGATGCGGGCGTGAATGCCGGCTATACCGGCCGCGGCAGCGATGGCTCCTACCACGAACCGGCCCACGACCGGGAGGTGGAGCGCTACTTCGGCCAGGTCCAGTGGCAGTGGCTGCGCTCCTCCCACGAGGACTGGCGAGTCCATCTCAGCCACGAACGGGCCGATGTCGACGACCGCATGGAGGTGCCGCCCTATACCGAACGGGACGGCGGCGATGCACTGGACGGGATCGAGGATTTTCCCGGGGATGCCCCCCTGACCAACGACCCCTCCACCGACGTCCGGCGCACCGCCGCCGAGCTGGAGCACCACTCCCGCCCCCTGCCGGGCCTGCGGCTGGCGTGGGGTCTCCACGGTCGCCACGATGAGCTCATCGCCCCCGGCTACGTGGGTGACGAGGAGCCGGTGGTCCTGAACACCCGGCGCGCCTTCCTCCACACCGAGTGGCGCCCCGGCGCGCGCTGGACCCTCCACGCCGGCGTCGGCGTGGAGGATGAGCCCTATACCGGGACCCATGCAGCCCCCCGGCTGGGCGCCAACTGGCACTACCATCCCGGCCATGCCGTGCGCCTGAGCGCCACCCGCGCCCGGCGGGCGCCCTCCCTGCTGGAGGCCCAGGGGAACTGGGGCCTGCGCCAGGCGGGGAACAACGAGCTCGTCGATCTGATGATGCGCGGCGACCGCGACCTGGAGCCCGAGCGCGTGGACAGCGTGGAGCTGGCGCTGGTGGGGGGCGGAGAGGCCTTCAACTACGAGTTCAAGCTCTTCCAGCGGACCTTCCGGGATCTCATTGTGGGGGTCGATACCTATCCCGCCACCACCGGCGAGCCCTATTCCGACTATCGAGGCCAGTGCCCGGAGGACCCGTATGGGCGTCCCTGTGCCTATCTGGCCAGCCACGTCCGTCTGCAGCAGAACAGCGAGACCATCCGGACCCGCGGGGCGGAGCTGCAGCTGGACTGGCAACCGGCCCGGGGCAGCCGCCTGGGGCTGGCCTACGCCTGGGGTACCGCGGAGGGGGAGCTGGACACCGCAGTCCCGGATCACCCCCTCCTTGAGAGTACGCAGAGCGCTGACAGCACCATCCCCGAGCACACGGCGGCGCTCTGGGGCAGCCAGCGTCTGGGGGCCTGGCGGTTTTCCGCGGCGGCCTACCACGTCTCCGCCATGCAGTGGATCATGAGCGATGAACTGGACGGCTGGACCACCCTGGACGTGACGGTGGCGCGCGACCTGGACCTCGGCTTCGGCGACGGCCGCCTGGCCGTCGCCGCCCTGGATGCCCCGGGGGAGTACGCCGATTTCCACGACGAGTATCGGCGTGACCGGCGCCTCTACGCCCACGCCTCGGTGACCTTCTAGCCCGCCCGCCATGGAGACGACCGTGCCAGGGAGTGACGCGGCCAGGAGCAGAGGTCCGGCGCTCGCGGGTGGCCGCCGGGCCTGGTGGCTCCCCTTCCTCCTCCTCGCCCTGCTGGCGCTGCCGGTCGGCGCTGCACCGCCGCCGGTGGTGGTGGTTGCCGACCCGGAGAGCGCCCACCAGCAGGCCTTCATCCAGGGGCTCCAGAATCGGTTGGAGGATCGGCGGGAGGGCCGGGCGGCGCTGGAACGGCGTTCACCGGCGGAGCTGGACCGGATCGACCCCGCGAGCCTGGTGATCGCCGTGGGCGAGCGGGCCGGGGCCGCCGTGGCCGAGCAGCGTAGCGGGGACTGGCGCCTCTACGGCCTGGTCTCCTGGGGGGCCGCCCGGGAGTGGCTGCAGGGGGATCCCCGGGCGGCGGCCCGGGTCGTGGAACAGCCCCCTCGACGGGTCGTGGCCCTGCTGGTCGACATTCTGCCCGAGGCGCGCCGCGTGGGCCTCCTGCTGGGCCCCTCTTCCCGCCACTACGGTCGTCGGCTGCGCTCGGCCCTCGAGGAGGCCGGCCGGGAGCCGGCAGTCCGCCAGGTGGAGGATGAGGCCGGGGTGGAGGCGCGGGTGGAGGAGCTCTTTACCGAGAGCCAGGCGCTCATCGTCCCCGCCGATCCGCTGGTTATCAATCGCCGCACCGCCGTGCCCCTCATCCAGGGAGCCTATCTGCGCGGCGTCCCCCTCCTCGGGCCCGGGCGCTCCAGCGTTCGCGCGGGGGCGCTCATGGCCCTGCATACCGATCCCGCCGAGCTGGGGCGCGAGGCCGCCGGCGACGTGTACGCCGCCCTCACGGGGTCGGCACCCGCCGGCCATCGCCACCCCCGGGCATTCCGGGTCGTGGTCAATTACGGCGTTGCCCGCGCCCTGGGGCTGGCCGTGCCACCGGAGGGAGAGCTGTACCGGCAACTGCAGGAGGGGCGGCCATGATGCCGGCGGGGATCCGGCGCACCCTGCTGGTGGTGGCCCTGCTGCCGGCCCTGGTCACCGCCGTCCTGCTGTTCGGCTATTTCGTCAGCGAGCAGATGCAGTTGCTCGACGATGCCCTGGAGGAACAGGGCCGGACCCTGGCGGAGCAGCTGGCCCCGGCCGCGGAATACGGCGTGGTCACCGAGAATCGCCCCCTGCTGCGGCGGGTGGTGGCCGCCGCCTGGGGCGACCGCGAGGTGGCCGGCATCGCCGTCGTGGACTCGGATGGCGAGGTCATCTGGCATCAGGGCGACTTCGAGCACGCCACGGAGCTGCGCATGGATCGGGAGGGCGGGAGCGCCCGGGAGTGTGCCCGCGGTCGCGAGCGGGTGCTCTTCTGTGCCCCCATCCAGCGGACCCGGCTGCCGGTGGAGGACTTCGGCGGTCCGGCCCGGGTGCTGCCCGAGGTGGTGGGCCGGGTCTACGTGGAGATGTCCGTGGTGCCGCTGCGCGAGCGGCGCAACGCCGCGATCCTGCGGGCCACCGGGATCACCCTGGCGGTGCTCCTGCTGGGCGGCCTGGTGGCCGCACGGGCGGGGCGCTCCATCGGTCAGCCCCTGGGGGAACTCGCCGAAGCCCTGCGCGCGGCCGGTCGCGGGGAGCTGGAGCGCCAGGTGCCGGAGACGGCGGGGGGCGAGCTGGCGGTTCTCCAGAGCGGCTTCAACCACATGATCGCCGAACTCAAGTCCACCCACGACCAGATGCAGGGACGGATCGAGGAGGCCACGGGCGAGCTGCTCAACGTCCTGGAGGAGCTGGAGCGCAAGAACCGGGCCCTGGAGACCCAGCGCCGCAATGCCCAGGCGGCCAACGAGGCCAAGACCCGCTTCCTGGCCAACATGTCCCACGAGATCCGGACCCCCATGAGCGGCATCATCGGCATGGCCGAACTCCTGGGACGGACGCCGCTGGACCCGTCCCAGCGGGATTATGTCGACGCCCTGCGGATGGCGGCCGACAGTCTCCACGTCCTGCTGGACGATGTCCTGGACCTGGCGAAGATCGAGGCCGGCAAGGTGCGCCTCCAGCACCGGCCCTTCGACCTGCGCGAGGCGGTGGAGTCCGTGGCCCGGATGCTCGCCCCCAGCGCCCACGCCAAGGGGCTGGACCTGGTCTGCTTCGTGGAGCCCGGGATCCACCCCCAAGTCGTGGGGGATGCCCAGAAGCTCAAGCAGATCCTCACCAACCTCGCCATCAACGCCATCAAGTACACCGAGTCGGGCGAGGTGGTGCTGGAGGTCACCGCGGAACGCGGGTCCGCCGATGCGGACCAGTGGCTCGGCTTCCGGGTGCGTGATACCGGCGTGGGTATCGCCCCGGATGCCCAGGCCCGCATCTTCGAGAGCTTCGCCCGGGTGGACGAGGGCGAGCCGGTTCCCGGCACCGGCCTGGGGACCACCATCGCCCGGGAGTTCGTGGAGCTCATGGGGGGCGAGATCGGGCTGGAGAGCGAGCCGGGTCAGGGGTCGCTCTTCTGGTTCCGGCTCCCCTGGCGGCTGGCGCCGGGCGAGGAGGAGGCCCTGCCGCGCCTCACCGGGGAGCGGGTTCTGGTGGTCAGCGGTCGGGAGAGCGAGCGTCGCACACTGGAGGCCTATATCATCGCCCTGGGCGGAGTCGTGACGGGGTGGCCGGCGCTGCCCGCCAGCGAGAGCGAGGTGACCGCCGAGGCCTTCGACATCATCGTGATCAGCCGGGCACCCGGCGAGGAGGCCCCCCGGGACGAGCAACTGGCGGCCATTGCCGGAGGGACCCGACTCATCTGTCTGTTCCCGCTGGGGGAGGGGCCCACCCGGAACCGGTGCCCGGTACACCTTCGCGCTCCCGTGCTGTGGCGGCAGCTGGCCCGATGCCTGGTGGGCGAGGAACGGGAGCTCCGGTCGCAGGGTCCTCCGGCCGAGGGAGTGGCCATTCGCGTACTGGTGGCCGAGGACAACGCCATCAACGCCCGGGTGATCCGGACCTTCCTGGAGCAGGCCGGCCATCAGGTCACGGTGGTCGGCGACGGCGACGCCGCCCTGGCCCACCTGGAGAACGTGCCCGTGGATATCGCCCTGCTGGACCTGCGCATGCCGGGACTGGATGGTATCGAGGTGGCCCGTCGCTGGCGGGCCGAGGAGGGGGAGGGCTGGGTGCCCCTGGTGGCGCTGACGGCCAACGCCACCGAGGCGGACCGCGCGGCCTGCGCGGACGCCGGGATGGACGGATTCCTCACCAAGCCGGTGAGTTCCGCCGAGCTGGATGAACTCATAGGCCGGCTGACGGGCCTTGAAAACACCGGCGCTTTCGGCTCAAATGGTGGTAACGGTTAGCAAGAACCGGTGCCGGACGGCACCGGACGGAATACGGTGACAAGCGGAGGCAGGACATTGAGCGATAATATCGTCCATGTGACGGACAGCACCTTCGAGGACGAAGTCCTGAACACCGACGGGGCCGTGCTCGTCGACTACTGGGCCGACTGGTGCGGGCCCTGCAAGATGATCGCACCCATCCTCGACGAGCTGGCCGAGGAGTACTCCGGCAAGCTCAAGATCGCCAAGCTCAACATCGACGAGAATCCGGGGACTCCGCCGAAGTTCGGTATCCGCGGGATCCCGACGCTGATGCTGTTCAAGGACGGCAACGTGGAGGCCACCAAGGTGGGCGCGGTCTCCAAGTCGCAGCTCTCGGCCTTCGTCGACAGCAACCTGTAGCCGCTGACCGGCGGCCGCCCGCGGGTGGCCGCCGGTCGAGGGTGGACCCCGGTCCACCTTCGTGGTAGCTTCCCTTACGCGCTTGCCCCCTGCGGCGCGACCTTTTCGTTTTTCAGGACTCTCGCCCCGAACTCCCGATCCCGGAAACGGACCCTCCCTCCTGGCGTGTGGCCGCCGATCGGTGGAGTCTCCGCGGAGTCGTTCCCGTACCCGCCGGAATCCCCATGCCCGAATCATCCGATCAAAACAGCGACAAGACCATGAATCTGACCGAACTCAAGCGCACCACCGCGGCCGAGCTCATCAAGCAGGCCGAGGAGATGAACCTGGAGGGGCTCTCCCGGGCCCGCAAGCAGGACGTCATCGTCGCCATGCTCAAGGCGCACGCCGAGCGCGGCGAGGACATCTACGGCGACGGGGTGCTGGAGATCCTCCAGGACGGGTTCGGCTTCCTCCGCTCGGCGGACGGCTCCTACCTGGCGGGGCCGGACGACATCTACGTTTCCCCCAGCCAGATCCGGCGCTTCAACCTGCGCACGGGGGACAACATCGCCGGCAAGATCCGGCCGCCCAAGGAGGGGGAGCGCTACTTCGCCCTGCTCAAGGTCGAGGAGATCAACTTCGAGCGGCCGGAGCACTCCAAGAACAAGGTCCTGTTCGAGAATCTGACTCCACTGCACGCCACGGAGCGCATGCAGATGGAGGTGGGAAACGGCTCCACCGAGGACATTACCCCCCGGGTCATCGACCTCATCGCTCCCATCGGCAAGGGCCAGCGCGGCCTGGTGGTCTCTCCGCCCAAGGCGGGCAAGACCCTGATGCTGCAGCAGATCGCCCAGTCCATCACGCAGAACCACCCCGAGGTATTCCTCATCGTCCTGCTCATCGACGAGCGGCCCGAGGAGGTCACGGAGATGGAGCGGTCGGTGCGCGGCGAGGTGGTCTCCTCCACCTTCGACGAGCCGGCGACCCGCCACGTGCAGGTGGCGGAGATGGTCATCGAGCGGGCCAAGCGGCTGGTGGAGCACAAGACCGACGTGGTCATCCTGCTGGACTCCATTACCCGTCTGGCGCGGGCCTACAACACCACGATCCCCTCCTCGGGCAAGGTGCTTACCGGCGGCGTGGACGCCAACGCCCTGCACCGGCCCAAGCGCTTCTTCGGCGCGGCGCGGAACATCGAGGAGGGCGGCAGCCTGAGCATCCTCGCCACCGCCCTGGTGGAGACCGGGTCGCGCATGGACGAGGTCATCTTCGAGGAGTTCAAGGGCACCGGTAACCTGGAGCTGCACCTGGACCGGCGCATCGCCGAGAAGCGGATCTTCCCGGCCATCAACATCAACCGCTCCGGCACCCGGCGCGAGGAGCTGCTCACCAAGCCGGACGAGCTGCAGAAGATGTGGGTGCTGCGCAAGCTGCTCAATCCCATGGACGAGGTGGCGGCCATGGAATTCCTCCACGACAAGCTCAAGGCCACCAAGACCAACGACCAGTTCTTCGACTCGATGAAGCGCTGACCGCGACGGCGCCGGCTCCCCTTGCCGGGGGGCGGCGCGCTGGCGTAAGATGGCCGGCTTGTTCGCGGCGTCCCGAGGGAGAGGGCGCTTCAGGGTCCAACGCGAGGTAGGTAGCGATGAAAGCGGATATCCATCCCCGGTATCAGGAAATCAATGTGAGCTGCAGCTGCGGCAACAGCTTCAAGACCCGCTCCACGGCTTCGGAGGACCTCCACGTGGACGTCTGCGCCGAGTGCCACCCCTTCTACACCGGCAAGCAGCGGCTGGTGGACACCGCCGGGCGCGTGGACAAGTTCCGCCAGAAGTACGGCATGTAAGGGCCGTCAGGCCGGCGACTCCCCCTCGCCGGCCAGCAGTTCGGCCACCGCCTCGCGGCTGGCCCGTGCCATGGGCTGGCCGTCCACCGGCGACGCCGGTGCCTGTCGGATCCCCCGTTCCGGGAAGACCACCACCTCCACCTCGGGGGGATTCTCCTCCTCACCCCAGGGAAAGCGGAAGCTGGGCAGTCGCTGCTCGGTCTCGCCCATCCGTAGTTCCACCTCGCCCTCGTCGAAGGGATGGTGGTGGTCCATGAGCCGGAAGGCGATGGCCTCCGGGGTGTCGCTGAACAGGTGCAGCGTCACCCGGCTGTAGCTCCCCGCCGTCCCCGTGAGGACCGGCCCCACCAGGCGCGGCCGGAAGTCCTCGAAGGCCGCCATGACCTCCAGCGCCACCCGGCGCAGCCGCGCCAGCTCCCGGGGCTGGTGGTCCGCCTCGAAGAGCCGCTGATGTTCCCGCAGGGCGGCCTCGATCTCCTCGTTGCGCGGCAGGTTCCGGGTGTCCGCCGCCCCCAGCCGTGCCGCCGCCTTGCGCTTGGCGTGGTGGAAATCGGTGAGGGCGCCGTCGCTCATGAGTCGCGCCGCCTCGGTGGCGATGCTCTGGCGCATGGCCTGGTCGTGTCGCCGGGGAGTCGATGCCATGGGCGGGTCCCCTAGAAGAGCGAACGCTGGACGTCGTCGTCAGAATTGGAGCCATTGCCCTCGCTGCTCGGCTCCGGGACGTGGCCCGGGCGGAAGGTCTCGAAGATCGCCTCCTCGTTGTCCGGACCGGCCAGCTGACCGGTCTCCGGGTCGATGCGCACCGTGACCATGCCCGAGGGGCGCTCCAGCTCCTTCTCCGGGACCCCGGCCAGGGCGACCCGCATGTAGTCCCGCCACATGGGCAGCGCGGCCCGGGCGCCGGTCTCGCGCCGACCCAGCGGGCGGGGGCTGTCGAAGCCCACCCATGCGGTGGTCGCCACGGCGTGGTTGAAGCCGGTGAACCAGGCGTCCACCTGCTGGTTGGTGGTCCCGGTCTTGCCGGCCAGGTCGTCACGGCCCAGGGCCAGCGCCCCTTGGCCGGTCCCCTCCTTGACCACATCCCGCAGCATGGCATTCATCTGGTAGACGTTCCCCGGCGGCAGCACCCGTTCGGCGGGCCGTTCGGCCCGGGGCTCGGGGACCGGCAGTCCCGGCAGGCCGATCCGGGCGACCAGGTGCTCCGCCCCTCGCAGACCGTCGGGGACGGCCTCGTCGCAGTCGGGGCAGACCCGCTCCGGGTTGGCCTCGTAGAGGATGCGCCCGTCGCGGTCCTCGATACGCTGGAGGAAGTGGGCGTCCACCCGGTAGCCGCCGTTGGCGAAGACCGTGAAACCGGTGGCCAGTTCGAGCGGGGTTATGGCGCCGCTGCCCAGGGCCAGGGTCAGGTCCCGGGGCAGGCGCTCGCGGTCGAAGCCGAAACGGGTGGCGTGGTTGATGGCGTAGCGGATCCCCATGGCGCGCAGCAGGCGGATGGAGATGAGGTTGCGCGATTTGACCAGACCGGTACGCAGCCGGGTGGGGCCGAAGAAGCGGCCGCTGTAGTTCTCCGGCGCCCAGACCCCCTCCAGGGCCGAGTCCTCCAGGACCACCGGCGCATCGTTGATGATGCTCGCGGGAGTGAAGCCGTGCTCCAGCGCCGCGGAGTAGATGAAGGGCTTGAAGTTGGAGCCCGGCTGCCGGCGCGCCTGGGTCACCCGGTTGTACTTGCTGCGGCTGAAGTCGTAGCCGCCGGTCAGGGCCAGGACGCTGCCGTCGTCCGGGTGCAGGGAGACCAGGGCTCCCTGGACCTCGGGCCTGTTGGCCAGATGCCAGCGGCCCTCACCCAGCGGGCGCAGGCGAACGATATCGCCCACCGCCACGACGTCCGCCGCGGTGTCCGGGGCCGGCCCGGTGCTGTTGGTATCGCGGTAGGGGCGCGCCCAGGCTAGGCCTCGCCACGGGATGGTATCCAGGTTGCCTTCCCGGGTGAGGACCCGCGCCGAGCGCTCTTCCACCGCCAGCACCAGTCCCGGTTCGAGATCCCGGGGCAGGCGGATCTCGTCCAGCCAGTCGCGCCACTGCTGGAGCTGCGGCGGGCGCAGCTCCAGCGGGCCGGGGCTGTCGGCGGTGGCCAGCCAGTACCGTAGCGGACCATCCAGCTGCAGCTCGCGCCGCTCCACCGGACCCCGGTAGCCGTGGCGGAAGGAATAGTCGTGGATGCCGTTGGACAGGGCCTGGTTGGCCGCCTCCTGGAGCCGGCTCTCCACCGTGGTGTAGACGCGGTAGCCGCCGGTGTAGGCGCCCTCGCCGTGGCGCGCCACCATCTCCCGGCGGGCGAGCTCGGCCACCCAGGGGGCGTGCAGGCTCGCTTCCGCGCCGTGATACCTGGCGTTGTCGCGGAAGGCGCGCGCCTCCTGCCAGCGATTGGTCGGCAGGTAGCCCAGGGCGTGCATGCGGTCGAGGACGTAATTGCGCCGGATGAGTGCCCGCTCGCTCCCGGTGAGCGGGTTGTAGCGGGAGGGCGCCTTGGGCAGTCCGGCGATCATCGCCATCTGTGCCGGGTTGAGTTCGTCCACGCCGAGGCCGTAGTAGACCTCCGCCGCCGCCCCGACCCCGTAGGCGCGGTTACCCAGGTAGATCTTGTTGAGGTAGAGCTCGAGGATGGTCCCCTTGTCCAGCTCCCGCTCCATCTTGAAGGCGAGCAGGATCTCCCGGAACTTGCGCAGGTAGGTCTTCTCCCGCGTCAGGAAGAAGTTGCGCGCCACCTGCATGGTGATGGTGCTGCCCCCCTGGCTCTTCTCCCCGGTGGCGGCGAGGTTGGCCGCCGCCCGGAGCAGGCCCAGGTAGTCCACCCCGGGATGCTCGTAGAAGCGGTTGTCCTCGGCGGCCATGACCGCCCGGATCATGAGCGGGGGGATCTCGTCGCGTTCCAGCGGGATCCGGCGCTGACTGCCGTACTCCGCCATGAGGACGCCGTCGCGGCTGTAGACGCGCAGGGGCACCTGGAGCTCGATGTCCTGCAGCTCGGCATGGGCGGGCAGCCCGGGCGCGAGGTGCGCATAGGCGGCGAAGCCGGCGGCCACGGCGGCGACGTAGAGGAGGGCCAGGCCGAGGACCAGGCGACGGGAATAGCGGACCAGAGAGGACATGGGGGCGCGATGTTGCCGGAACAGGCGTCCAGTATACGGCGCCGGGCCTGGCCAGGGGAATGCTTGCCGTTGACGGTGGCGGCTGTTGGCGCGAAGATGAATAAAACCCGCGTGATACGGACTTCGCGCAATGAAGAGAACAGGGATGGGCTCTACCCCCCTTCTGGGGGTCGATATCGGGACCAGTGCGGTCAAGGTGGTGGCGCTGCCGCGCCGTCATTCGCCGCGCTGGTCCGTCGTCCCCCTCCCCGACGGCGTCGTCAGCGAGAAACAGGTTCAGCAGCCGGAGGCGGTCGCCACTGCGCTGCGGACCGCGCTGGGCGAACTCGGCCGCCCCCCTCGCCGGGCCGCCCTGGCCGTGGGCGGGGCGGCGGTGATGACTCGCGAATGGCGCCTCCCCGCCAATCTGGAGGAGGAGGAGCTGGAGGCGCGGGTCCGGGAGGAGGCGGCGAGTGCCCTCCCCTTCGACCCGGCCAGCGTCTACCTCGACTTCCAGGTGCTCGGGCCCGATCCCGACGATGCCGGCCTGTGCCAGGTCCTGCTGGCGGCCTCGCGGGCCGACCAGGTAGACGGCCGCCTCGCCGCCGCCCGTGAGGCCGGTTTGCGCCCCTTGCTGGTGGACCTGGAATCCTTCGCCCTGGAGCAGTCCGCCGCCGCCATGGCCGGGGAGGGGGAAGCCGTGGCGGTGGCCGACATCGGGGCCACCAGCATGACCCTCGCCCTGGCCGGAGGCGGCGGACACCACTTCAGCCGGTCCCAGGCCCTTTCCGGGACTCCTCTGGCGACGGCCCTGTCCAGTGCCCGCGGCATGACCCGCGTCGAGGCCGAAAACGCCCTGCGCCAGGGAGAGGTGCCCGCAGACGATTTGGTCACCCCCTTTGTCGAGGCGGTAGCCGCCCAGCTCAATCGCCTCCTCCCGCTGGCTGCCGACCAGGCCGGCCGTGGCGCGGATCGCCTGCTCCTCGCCGGCGGCGGTGCGTTGACTCCCGGGATCGCCGCCGCGCTCCGGGATGCCCTCGACCTCCCCGTGGCCCTGGCGCGGCCCCTCTCCCGGAAGGGGGACGAGGCCCCCGCCGGCCTGCGCGGGATGGAGCCGGCCCTGGCCGTGGCCGCTGCCCTGGGACGACGGAGGCCCCTATGACGCACGCGGTGAACCTTCTCCCCTGGCGGGCGGAACGCCGTCGGCGCGAACGGCTGCGCGTACTCCTCCTGATCGCCGGGGCCCCACTGCTGGCGGCGCTTGTAGCCGGGGGCGCCTGGTTGCAACTGGCGGCCTGGCAGTCCGCCCAGGCCGAGCGGAATGACTACCTGGAGCGCGCCATCGGAGAGGTGGAAGAGCGTCTGGACGAGGTGACCCGCCTGCGCGAGGAGCGCGAGCGCATCGAGCAACGGATGGCGGTCCTGGAAGGCCTGGTGGTTCGGCGTGCGCAGCCCCTGCGGTGGCTCAATGGCCTGGTCGATGCGGTGCCCGAGGCCGTGGTCATCGATTCCCTGCGCGTGCACCAGGGCGCCATGGAGGTAGTGGGCGAGGCCCGTGCCAACGACGCCATCTCCCTCTTCATGAACAGCCTCGAACGGGCGGCGGCCTTCCGCGCGCCGAGGCTGGAGTTCATCGAGGAGACCGGGGAGGACGCCTACCGTTTTCGTCTGCATGTCCCCCTCAGGGGGACCACCGGAACCGGGGAGGGCACGGATGGCCCTGAGTGACCTGAATAATATCGAGATCGACCTGGCGACGGCGCACCGCTGGCCCCGCGGTGTCCGGCTGCTGCTGGCCGGGATGGGGACCGCCGTGGTCCTGGTGCTCGCCGGCCTCTTCCTGTTGCGGCCGGCCTGGTCGGATCTCACCGCCGCCGAGGCCCGGGAGGAAAAGCTGCTGGAGCGCTACGCCGACCGGCGGGCGCTGGCGGCGGATCTGCCGCGCCACCGGCAGCGCATGGAGGCCATCCGCGACCTCTACCGCGATCTCCTCGAGCGCCTCCCCAGGGGCAGCGAGATGGCCCGCCTCCTCACCCGGATCTCCGAGGCCGGCCGGTCCGCCGGCCTGCGCTTCGAGCGCTTCGAACCCCTCCCCGAGGTGCCGGACGAGTTCTACGCCGAGGCGCCGGTCCGGCTCCGCCTGAGCGGGACCTTCACCGAGTTCGGCCATTTCGTCCAGGCGCTGGTGGAGCTGCCGCGGGTGGTCACCATCGGTGACGTCACTATCGAGACCAACGAGGAGGGGGAAGGGGTCACTATCGAGATGACCGCGCGAACCTATCGCTACCGTGGCGGGGAGGAAGAGACGTGACCCGGTACCGTTCGATCCTGGCAGCGCTGGTGGTCCTGTTGCTCGGCGCCTGCGCCGATCCCGATCTCGAGGAGCTGGAGGCCCGCATGGCCAGCATGGAGAGCGAGGCGCGGGGCGAGGTGGCCCCGCTGCCGACCCTGAACGAGCCCGACCCGCCCGCCTTCGCCACCGAGGGGCGCAATCCCATGGAGCGCCCCGGCGGGAGCGAGGCGGCTACTCCCGATGGCGCCGAGGGGCCGGGCCCCGAGGATGGGCGCAAGCCGGATCCCCTGGAGAGCTACAGCCTGGAGGGTCTGCGAATGGTGGGGACCATGGGTTCCGGTGAACGGCGGGTCGCCCTGGTGGAGGACCCCGAGGGCCGGCTCCACTCGGTGGCCGAGGGTGATTACATGGGGCGGAATCACGGCCGCGTGGAGCGGATCACCGCCACCACCATCGAGTTGCGCGAATGGGAAGAGGCCAGTGACGGCTGGCAGCAACGGAACAACACCGTTACGCGCGACCACGCGCGTAACGGTCAGGAACCCTGAGCGGAGGAAAAGATGCGGCGAGCCATCCTGACATCCCTGGCGCTGCTCGGCGCGGGCGCGAGCCAGGCCGCGGAGCTGACCGGCGTCCGGGCGACGGACGAGGGACTCCATCTCGCTCTCGACGGGTCGGCGGAGCCCACCTCCTTCACCCTGGCCGACCCCCATCGGGTGGTGGTGGACCTGCCGGGGACCGGCAGCAGTGTCCAGCGGCATCCGGAGGTCGCGGAAGGTACGGTCCGCGATCTGCGGGTCATCGAGGCCGGCGGGCGGACCCGGGTCATCGCGACCCTGCCAGGGCCCCACGCCCACCGTCTGCGCACCACCGAGGAGGGGGTCCGGCTCGCCCTGGGCCGGGTCGGCCAGGACCCCGGCCCCGGGGAACCCGAAACCGGGGATACGGATATCGGGACATCGGCCGCTGGCGAATCCAATGCCGACGAGGCGGGACCGTCCACTGCCGAGGCCCGGCTGGAGGGGGTCGACTTCCGTCGTGGCGAGGCAGGGGCGGGGGAGTTGAAACTGGCGCTTTCCGGTCCCGGCGGCGAAGTCGATATCCGCCGTCACGAGGCCGGCTACCGCCTCTTCATCGACGGTGCCGAGGTCCCCGAGGGCCAGCGGCGGCGCTACGACGTACGCGATTTCGCCACGCCGGTAGAGCGGGTGGATGTGCGCCAGCGCCAGGGCGGAGCCCACCTGCTCGTCCACGCCGAGGGCGAGACCGAACACCGCCTCCATCGCCTGGACGGGGAGCTGACCCTGGCGGTCTCTCCTCGGGCCGACGAGGAGCCAGCGCAGGCGGAGGAAGACGGGGAGGCGGCCTATACCGGGGACCACCTGTCCTTCGACGTCCGGGATGCCGATATCCGCAGCCTGCTCTTCCGGATCGGCGAGTTCACCGGGCTGAACATGGTGGTCAGTGACTCCGTGCAGGGCAAGTTGACCATGCACCTGGAGAATGTCCCCTGGGACCAGGCACTGGACCACATCCTCACCCTCAAGGGTCTGGGCATGCGTCAGGACGGCGATGTCCGGATTATCGCCCCGCAGCAGGAGCTGCTCGATACCGAGAGCAAACGTCTGAAAGCGGAGCAGCGGCGGGACGAGCTGGTACCGCTGGAGAAGACCACCCTCCAGGTCAACTACGCCAAGGCCGCCGATATCGCCTCCACGCTGCGCTCCGAGGAGGGCGGCATGCTCTCGGAGCGCGGCTCGGTCCGGGTGGATGAGCGGACCAACAAGATCCTGATCCGGGATACCCCGGCCAACCTCCGCTCCGCCCGGGAGCTGGTGGAAGAGCTGGATGTGCCGGTGCAGCAGGTCATGATCGAGACCCGGATCGTCATCGCCAACGACGACTTCAGCGAGGACCTGGGAACCCGTTTCGGTGCCAGCCATGTCAGTGACACGAACGGTGGTGTTTCCACCGCCATTTCCGGGAGTGCTTCGGGCACGGGCAGCGCTATTGGTGAGAACAATACCGGTGGTAATGATGCCGTTACCAGTATAGGCGGGGGCGATCGAATGGCCGTGGACCTGCCGGTGAGCAATCCCGCCGGCCAGCTCGCCGTCTCGGTACTCGACGGCGATACCCTCCTGGATCTGGAGCTCTCCGCCCTCCAGGCGGAGAACGAGGGGGAGATCGTCTCCAACCCTCGGGTGATCACGGCCAACCAGCACGAGGCGGTCATCGAGCAGGGCGTGGAGATCCCCTACCAGGAGGCGAGCTCCAGCGGTGCCACCTCCGTCTCCTTCAAGAAGGCGGTTCTGAGCCTCGGGGTGACGCCGCAGATCACCCCGGATGGCCGTATCATCATGGATCTGGAGATCAGCAAGGACAGCGTGGGCGAGGTCTTCAACGGCGTACCCAGCGTGGATACCCGCGAGGTTACCACCCAGGCCCTAGTAACCAACGGCGAGACCGTCGTTCTCGGCGGGATCTACGAGACCGAGCAGAGTCGCGAGGTGGAGAAGGTCCCGCTGCTGGGGGACCTGCCGTTGCTGGGCCGCCTCTTTCGCCATACCCGGGAGGTCAACGCCAAGGCGGAGCTGCTGATCTTCGTCACGCCGAGACTGCTGGAGGGGGAGCCCACCCGGGAGCCGGTGGCCGACCAGCGGCTGGACCTCTGAGAACCCCCGCGGACCTCGCTGCTTGACCGCGCTCCGTCGGGCTGCCGTAACATGAGTGGATGCAAGCACCCGATCGAATCATCCTCGTGGGCCCCATGGGCGTGGGCAAGACCACCGTGGGGCGGCAGCTCGCCCGCGCCCTGAATCGGCCCTTCCAGGATGCCGATCGCGCCATCGAGGAGCGGACCGGGGCCAGTATCCCCTGGATCTTCGACATCGAGGGCGAGGAGGGCTTTCGCAGCCGCGAGCGCGGGATCCTCGACGAGCTGACCCGGGAGCCCGAGCTGGTGCTCGCCACCGGCGGCGGCGCCGTCCTCGATCCCGATACCCGCCGGAAGCTGGCCGAGCGGGGTTATGTCATCTATCTCTACGCCCCGGCGGGCCACCTCTACGAGCGGACCCGTTACGACCGCAACCGCCCCCTGCTCCAGACCGAGGACCCCCGCGCCCGCCTGGAGGCACTCATGGCCGAGCGCGATCCCCTCTATCGCGAAACGGCCCATCGCGTGGTGGAGACCGGGAACCGGCCGGCGCGGGCCGTGGTCCGCGAGATCATCCGCCCCTGGCGCGAGGAGTGAGCCCACGCCGGGCCCGGATGGTAGTAGAATCAGTGGACGAACCAGCGCCCACCCCGACCCCTGGACCCGGATGACCATGGAACAACTGGAAGTCGACCTCGGCGAACGCAGCTACCCCATCCACATCGGCCCCGGCCTGCTGGAGCACGGGGAGCGGGTGCGCGCCGGGATCCGGGGCCACCAGGCGCTGGTGGTGACCAATACCACCGTGGGCCCGCTCTATGCCGAACGGGTGGAGCAGGCGCTGGCGGGGCTGGAGGTGGAGCGGGTGGAACTCCCCGACGGCGAGGCCTACAAGACCTTGGACCAGCTGGACCCCGTCTTCACCCGCCTGCTGGAGCGCGGCTTCGAGCGCGGTGCCACCATCGTCGCCCTGGGGGGCGGCGTGGTGGGGGACATGGCCGGCTTTGCCGCCGCCTGCTACCAGCGCGGCGTCCCCTTCGTCCAGGTGCCCACCACCCTGCTCGCCCAGGTGGACTCCTCGGTGGGCGGCAAGACCGGGGTCAACCACCGTCTGGGCAAGAACATGATCGGCGCCTTCCACCAGCCCCGGGCCGTGGTCATCGATACCGACACCCTCGCCACCCTGGACGAGCGCCAGTTCGCCGCCGGCCTGGCGGAGGTCATCAAGTACGGCGTCATCGGTGACGCCGACTTCTTCGCCTGGCTGGAGGAGCACATGGGGGCGCTCACCGAGCGCGACCCGGCGGCGCTCACCACCGCTATCCGCCGCTCCTGCGAGGCCAAGGCGGCCATCGTCGCCGCCGACGAGCGTGAGGGCGGCCAGCGCGCCCTCCTGAATCTCGGCCACACCTTCGGCCACGCCATCGAGACCGGGATCGGCTACGGCCGCTGGCTCCACGGCGAGGCGGTGGCCGTGGGCAGCCTGATGGCCGCCGAGCTGGCCCGGCGCCTGGGCTGGCTGAGCGACGAAGAGGTCCACCGCATCGAGGCGCTCACCGTGCGCGCCGGCCTGCCCACCCGGGCCCCGGCGGATCTCTCCCGGGCGCGCTTCCTGGAACTCATGCGAGTGGACAAGAAGGCCCGGGGCGGCGAGATCCGGCTGGTCCTGCCCACCGCCATCGGGAACGCGACGGTGACCGCCGACTACGATCCGGAGGCCCTGGCCGCCACCCTGGACGAACACCACGCCCTGCCGGCCCGCTCCGTATCGCGTGGATAGGCAGGGTACCCATACCCCCGTCCCGGCGGAAGCAAGGACTCCAGTGGCAATGCGTCGCGGTGGTCCCCGCACGCCCGGCGCTGGTACATTGATCGGATCGAGCCATCGGGGGAGCCGGTGACAGCCCATGCGGATCTATATGCAGACGCCGCCCGTCGAGGGTAAGAACCCCCGTTTCTACCAGCTGCTTCTGCAGCCCGACCTGCTCGGGGGCTGGAACCTGGTCCGGGAGTCCGGCCCCCAGGGCGGGCGCGGGCAGGTCCGCAGCGAGCACTTCAACACCCGCGAGGAGGCCGAGGCGGCGCTGCAGCGCCGCCGGGACGACCAGGCCAAGCGTGGCTACCGGGTCGTCTTCACCCGCGGCGAGGAGCAGCCCTGATGCCCACCGGCGAGATCCCCTACCTGGAGATGCTGGGCCTGGATCGGCCCCCCTTCGCCCCGGAACCCGACCCCGACTTCTTCTATCGGGACGCCGAGCTGGGTCAGCGGCTGGACATGCTCGCCCACCTGGCCCGCTACGGCGACCTGCTGCTGATGATCATCGGCCCCGCCGGGGCCGGCAAGACCAGCCTGCGCCAGCAGTTCGTGGCCGAGAACCGCAACGAGCTGCAGATCGGCCAGGTGGAGGTGGACGAGGCCCTGGACGCCGACTCCCTGGCCGGCCGGATCGGCCAGGCCTTCGGCCTGGGCCCTGGCTCCACGCCGGCCGAGCTGACCCGGCAACTCCGCCAGGCCGGCCATGGCGGGACGCCCCTGCTGGTCGTCGACGATGCCCACCGGCTGGGGGCGGAGGCCCTGCGGCTCATCCTCGACCTGGCCGACAGCGAGGAGGACAGCGGGCCGGTGGTCCGCGTCATCCTCTTCTGCGAGCCGGCCATCGAGGAGACCCTGGCCGACGGCGAACTCGCCCCCCTGCGCGAGCGGATCACCCACACCCTCCAGATCCCCGGGCTCACCGCGGCGCAGACGGCGGCCTATCTCCACCACCGCCTGCGCGTGGCCGGCTTTGACGGCCAGCAGGACCCCTTCCCGGCCAAGGTGGCGCGGCGGATCCAGCGCACCGCCCGGGGCAACCCGGCGCGGATCAACGAACTCGCCCACAAGAGCCTGCTGGCCAAGGCCGGCCGTGGCAGCGGCCCCCGCCTGGCCCTCGCTCCCGACCGCCGAGTGATCTACGCCCTGGGCGGCGCCGCCGGTCTCGGCCTGGTGGCCCTGCTGCCCATCTGGGGCGGCGACGGTTCGGAGGAGAAGGAGCTGGAGCCGCTGGCCCTGGAACTGCCCGAGGAGGCAGGGCAGGCCGAGCCGGCCTCGGAGGAGGAGCCGTCGTCCGGCGGATCCCCCACGAGCCCGGAAGGCATGGCGGACGAGCGGCCCCGTCTCAAGGGCTGGCCCGCCGACGCGGAGGGTGGCCCGACCCTGGAACGCGTGGAGCCCGATGAGGTCCCGGCCGGGGAGGGCGAGCAGCGCCTGGTCCTCCACGGTGACGGCTTCCCCGAGGGGAGTCGCGTGCGGCTGGGTTATACCGGCGGTGCCCGGGACATCCCGGCCGACGCCGTGGAGCGGCTGGACGGGCAGCGGCTGGCCGTGACCTTCGACCCTGGGGGGGCCGCCGACACCTGGACCGCCCGCGTGTCCACGCCGGAAGGGCAGGGGACCGGGACCGCAAGCTTCCGGGTGGTCGCCCCCGACCCCGAACCCGAGCCGGCACCGGAATCGGAACCGGAACCCGAAGAGCCCACCGCCGAGCCGCCCGAGCAGGAGGAGTCCGGCGTAGCGGATTCCGCTGCGGCCGGCGCCACGGAGCCCGAGCCCACGGCCGACGAGACGCCCGAGTCTGCCCGGGAAGACACCGCACCGGCGGCACCCGAGCCGGAAGAGCCGGAGCCAGAGACGACGGAGAGCCTTCAGCCGGCCGAGCCCGCGGCGGCCGAGGAGACCGGCGGCCCCCACGGCAGCGACTGGGTTCGCCAGCGCCCCGGCGACCATCGCACCTTGCAGCTGCTGGCCAGCCACCGCGAGGAGGTGGTCCAGCGCGCCGCCGAGGGGCGCGACTGGCCCGATCCCGTGGCCACCGTGCTCACCGCCGATGGCTGGTACCTGCTCCTCCACGGCGACTATGCCGATGCCGAGGCGGCGCAATCGGCCGCCGCGGCGCTGGCGGAGCGCACCGATCTGGAGCCCTGGCAGCGGCCCTTCTCCGCCATCCAGGGACGCCTTCCCGGGAACGCCCCGGTGCCGGAGGAATCCACCGAGTCCACCGCAGAGGCCGAGGGGGCCGCGTGGCTGCGCGAGCAGGCCGGTCAGGTGACCCTCCAGCTCTTCGCCACCCGGGAACGGGAGCGCGCCCAGGCCTTCCGCGAGGAGAGCGACCTCGAGACCCGCCTGGTGGCCGTGGAGCGTGAGGGCACGCCGTGGTACCTGGTAGTTACCGGGGCCTGGCCGGATCGTGAAACCGCCCGCGCCGCCGTGGACGACCTCCCCGCCGAGGTGCGCGACCTGGGGCCGTGGCCCCGCCCCGTGGACGAACTCGCCGAGTCCCGGGCCGGCTCCGAGTGATCCCCTGCCCCGCGTGTTGATGCCTCGCCGCCGCGGGCCGCTATCCTGAGAGCGGCCCGCTGGGCGCCGGCTGGTCCTTGCGGCGGCCCGGAGGCTGGCAATGCGGTGGGGAGGATTAGTATACTTTCCGGCCATTTTGCCCGAAGCCACCGCCGCCGGCCCCGGGTTGCCTGGTTTGCACCCCGCGGGCCGGCGAGCGCGCGCCGCCCGACCCGCCGGCGGAAGACTTCCTCAAGAGGCACGCAGCATGAACGCGACCGAGCGCACATCCCGGGGCCTGTATCGCCCCGAATTCGAACGGGACAACTGCGGCTTCGGCCTCATCGCCCAGATGGACGGCGAGGCGAGCCACTGGCTGGTGTCCACGGCCATTGACGCCCTGGCCCGCATGACCCACCGCGGCGCCATCGCCGCCGACGGCAAGACCGGCGACGGCTGCGGCCTCCTGCTGAAGAAGCCCGACGCCTTCTTCCGCGAGGTTGCCGCCGAAAAGGGCTTCGAGCTGGCCGACCCCTACGCCGTGGGCATGGTCTTCCTGAGCACCGACGAGGCCGCCGCCGATCGCGCCCGCTCCACGCTGAATGCGGAGCTGGAGGCGCGCGGGCTCACCGTTGCCGGCTGGCGCGAGGTCCCCACGGACCCCTCCGCCTGCGGCCAGGAGGCGCTGAACAGCCTGCCGCGCATCGAGCAGGTCTTCGTCAACGCCCCCGCGGGCATGGACGAGTCCGCCTTCGATCGCGAGCTCTTCGTCGCCCGGCGCAAGGCCGAACAGACGCTGGAGCCGGAGGACGAGACCTTCTACGTCCCCAGCCTCGCCAGCCAGGTCATCGCCTACAAGGGGCTGGTGATGCCGGCCTATCTGCCCACCTTCTTCCAGGACCTGGGCGAGGGCGGCATGGCCAGCTCCATGGCGGTCTTCCATCAGCGCTTCTCCACCAACACCTGGCCGCGCTGGCGCCTGGCCCAGCCCTTCCGGTACCTCGCCCACAACGGCGAGATCAACACCATCCAGGGCAATCGCAACTGGTCGGTGGCGCGCGCCCACAAGTTCGCCTCGGACCTCGTCCCCTTCGACGAGATCCGGCCGCTGGTGGGCCTCTCCGGCTCCGACTCCAGCAGCCTGGACAACATGCTCGAGGCGCTGGTGGCCGGCGGCCTGGATATCTTCCAGGCCATGCGCCTGCTCATCCCGCCGGCGTGGCAGAACCTGGAGACCATGGACCCGGAGCTGCGCGCCTTCTACGAATACAGCGCCATGCACATGGAGCCGTGGGACGGGCCCGCCGGCATCGTCCTCACCGACGGCCGCCACGCCGCCTGCGGCATGGACCGCAACGGCCTGCGCCCGGCGCGCTGGGTGGTCACCAAGGACCGCCACATCACCCTGGCCTCGGAGATCGGCGTCTGGGACTACGATCCCGCCGACGTGGAGGCCAAGGGCCGCCTCAAGCCGGGCCAGATGATCGCCGCCGATACCCACACCGGGGAGCTGTTGCTGCCGGAGGCCATCGACGACCGCCTCAAGCGCCGCCAGCCCTACAAGGAGTGGATGGCCCGGCACGCCCGGCGGCTGGAGGCGAGCCTGGAGGAGGAGCTGGACGCCTTCCGGCCCCTGGATCAGGCGGCGCTCAACGTCCACCAGAAGATGTACCAGGTTACCTTCGAGGAGCGTGACCAGGTCCTGCGCATCCTCGCCGAGGGCGGCCAGGAAGCGGTAATGTCCATGGGTGACGACACCCCGCTGCCGGTGCTCTCCCGGCGGGTGCGGCCGCTCTACGACTATTTCCGCCAGCAGTTCGCCCAGGTGACCAACCCGGCCATCGACCCCATCCGGGAGCAGATGGTCATGTCCCTGGAGACCTGCTTCGGCCGCGAGCAGAACGTCTTCGAGGAGTCTGCGGAGCACGCCGCGCGGCTGTGCATCGACTCCCCGGTGCTGTCGCCGTCCAAGTTCCAGCGCCTGCTGGCTACCGGCGGGGACTACGCCCATACCCGCATCGATCTGGGCAACGACGCCGCCAGCGGCGACCTGCGCACGGCCATCGAGGCGGTCTGCGACCAGGCCGTGGCGGCCGTGCGCGAGGGCACGGTGGTCCTGGTCCTGTCCGACCGCGACCTGGCCCGGGAACGGCTGCCCATCCACGCCCTTCTGGCCACCGGCGCCGTCCACCATCGCCTCATCCGCGAGGGGCTGCGCTGCGACGCCAACATCGTGGTGGAGACCGGCACCGCCCGGGACTCCCACCACCTGGCGGTGCTCATCGGCTACGGCGCCACCGCCGTGCACCCGTATCTGGCCTACCAGTGCATCCGCGATCTCCAGGCCACCGGCGAGATCCGCGAGCAGGACACGGCAAAGCTCTTCCACGACTACCGCAAGGGCGTGAACAAGGGGCTCTACAAGATCCTCTCCAAGATGGGGATCTCCACCATCCACAGCTATCGGGGCGCCCAGCTGTTCGAGTCCGTGGGCCTCAATGACGAGGTGGTGGATCTGTGCTTCGTGGGGACGACCAACCGCGTCCAGGGCACCGACTTCCAGGACCTGGCCACCGGCCAGCAGGCGCTGGCGAAGGTCGCCTGGAACCCGCGCAAGCCCATCGACCAGGGCGGCCTGCTCAAGTACATCCACGGCGGCGAGGACCACGCCTACAACCCGGACGTGGTCCACGCCCTCCAGGATGCGGTGAAGACCGGCGACCGGTCGAAGTACGACGAGTACGCCCGCCTGGTCAACGAGCGGCCGACCCTGGCCTTCCGCGACCGCCTGGCGCTGCGCGAGGGCACCGACTCCATCCCGCTGGAGGAGGTGGAGCCCATGGAGTCCATCGTCCGCCGCTTCGATACCGCCGCCATGTCCCTGGGCGCCCTCTCCCCGGAGGCCCACGAGACCCTTGCCCAGGCGATGAACCGGCTGGGCGGGCGCTCCAACTCCGGCGAGGGCGGCGAGGACCCGGACCGCTACGGCACCGACCGCCGCTCCAAGATCAAGCAGGTGGCCTCCGGCCGCTTCGGCGTCACGCCGGCCTACCTGCGCTCGGCGGAGGTCATGCAGATCAAGGTGGCCCAGGGGGCCAAGCCCGGCGAGGGCGGCCAGCTCCCCGGCCACAAGGTCAACGACCTCATTGCCCGGCTGCGCTACTGCAAGCCGGGGGTGTCGCTGATCTCGCCGCCGCCGCACCACGACATCTACTCCATCGAGGACCTGGCCCAGCTCATCTTCGACCTCAAGCAGGTCAATCCCCAGGGGCTGGTCTCGGTGAAGCTGGTCTCCGAGGCCGGCGTGGGTACCGTGGCCGCCGGCGTGGCCAAGGCCTACGCCGACCTCATCACCATCGCCGGCCACGACGGCGGCACCGGCGCCAGCCCGGCCACCTCGGTGAAGTACGCCGGCTCCCCGTGGGAGCTGGGGCTCACCGAGACCCACCAGGCCCTGCGCGCCAACGACCTGCGGGACAAGGTGCGGCTGCAGACCGACGGCGGCCTCAAGACCGGCCTGGACGTGATCAAGGCGGCCATCCTCGGCGCCGAGTCCTTCGGCTTCGGCACCGGTCCCATGGTCGCCATGGGCTGCAAGTACCTGCGGATCTGCCACCTGAACAACTGCGCCACGGGGGTCGCTACCCAGGACAAGGTCCTGCGGATGGACCACTTCATCGGCAAGGTCGACATGGTGGAGAACTACTTCCGCTTCGTCGCCCAGGAGGTCCGTGAGCTCATGAGCCGCCTGGGCGTGCGCAGCCTGGACGAGCTCATCGGCCGCGCCGACCTGCTGGTGGAGAAGGAGGCCGAGACCCGGCAGCAGGCCCACCTGGACCTCTCCGGGCTGCTCGGCGATGGCGGCGTGCCGGCGGACAAGCCGCGCCACTGCCTGCAGTCGAGGAACGAGCCCTACGACCAGGGCGAGCTGGCCGAGCAGATGGTCGCCGACCTCCTGCCGGCCATCGAGGCGAAGTCGGGGGGCGAGTTCCACTACGACGTGAAGAACGTCAACCGCTCCATTGGCGCCCGGATCTCCGGCGAGATCGCCGTGCGCCACGGCGACTACGGCATGAGCGAGGCCCCCATCACGCTGCGGCTCACCGGTACCGCCGGGCAGAGCTTCGGCGTCTGGAACGCCAGCGGGCTCAACATGGTCCTGGAGGGGGATGCTAACGACTACGTGGGCAAGGGCATGGCCGGCGGCGAGCTGGTGCTCTACCCGCCGCAGGGTTCGACCTTCGCCAGCCACCGCACCGCCATCATCGGCAATACCTGCCTCTACGGGGCCACCGGTGGCCGGCTCTTCGCCGCCGGCACCGCCGGCGAGCGCTTCGGCGTGCGCAACTCCGGGGCCACGGCGGTGGTGGAGGGGGCCGGCGACCACGCCTGCGAATACATGACCGGCGGCATGGTGGCTGTCCTCGGCGAGACCGGGGTGAACTTCGGCGCCGGCATGACCGGCGGCTTCGCCTTCGTCTACGACGAGGACAACACCTTCGTGGACCGCTACAACCACGAACTCATCGAGATCCAGCGCATCGGCACCGAGGCCACCGAGGCCTACCGCAACCACCTGCGCGACCTCATCGGCGAATTCGTCGGCGCCACCGGCAGCGAGCGTGGCCAGTGGATCCTCGACCATTTCGCCGATTGCGTGGAGCGGTTCTGGCTGGTCAAGCCCAAGGCCGTGGAGCTCGCTGAGCTCCTGGATGACCTGCGGCGCCGCGCCGCCTGAACGGACAGGACACGAAAGCATGGCCAACAACTTCCAGTTCCTCCAGGTCCCGCGCGTCGATCCGGAGAAGCAGCCGGCCGAGGTGCGGATCAAAGAATTCAGCGAGATCTACGGCGAGTTCGATGCCGAGACCGCCGCCTCCCAGGCCGATCGCTGCCTGGAGTGCGGCAACCCGTACTGCGAGTGGAAGTGCCCGGTGCACAACTACATCCCCAACTGGCTGAAGCTGGTCAGCGAGGGGAATCTGTTCGAGGCCGCCGAGCTCTCCCACAAGACCAACAGCCTCCCCGAGATCTGCGGCCGGGTCTGTCCCCAGGATCGCCTCTGCGAGGGGGCCTGTACCCTCAACGACGGCTTCGGTGCGGTGACCATCGGCTCGGTGGAGAAGTACATCTCCGACGAGGCCTTCAAGCAGGGCTGGCGGCCGGACATGTCCGGCGTGGTGGACACCGGCAAGCGGGTGGCGGTCATCGGTGCCGGCCCGGCCGGCCTCGGCGCGGCGGATATCCTGGTGCGCAACGGCGTCACCCCGGTAGTCTTCGACCGCTATCCCGAGATCGGCGGCCTGCTCACCTTCGGCATCCCGGAGTTCAAGCTGGAGAAGGAGGTCATCCGCACCCGTCGCCAGATCATGGAGGAGATGGGGGTGGAGTTCCGGCTGGGGGTCGACGTCGGCACCGACATTACCTTCGATGCCATCGAGGCGGAGTACGACGCCGTCTTCCTGGGTATGGGGACCTACACCTACATGAAGGGCGGCTTCCCCGGCGAGGACCTGCCCGGCGTGGTGGATGCCCTGCCCTTCCTGGTCTCCAACGTCCGCCACTGCCTGGGCCTCCAGGAGCCGGGGGAGGACTTCATCGACATGGCCGGTCAGCGGGTGGTGGTCCTAGGCGGTGGCGACACCGCCATGGACTGCAACCGCACCTCCATCCGCCAGGGCGCCCGCTCGGTGACCTGCGCCTACCGCCGGGACGAGTCCAACATGCCCGGCTCCAAGAAGGAGGTCGCCAACGCCAAGGAGGAGGGTGTGAACTTCCTCTTCAACCGCCAGCCGGTGGAGGTGGTGGGCGACGGCCGCGTGGAGGGCGTGAAGGTGGTCACCACCGAGCTGGGCGAGCCCGACGAGCGCGGCCGCCGCAGCCCCCAGCCGGTCCCCGGCTCCGAGGAGATCATCCCCGCCGACCGGGTGCTGGTGGCCTTCGGCTTCCGCCCCGACCCGCAGCCCTGGTTCACCGATTTCGGCATCGAGGTGGACGAGCGCGGCCGGGTCCGCGCCCCCGCCGAGCAGGCCTGCCACCATCAGACCACCAACCCCAAGGTCTTCGCCGGGGGCGATATGGTCCGCGGCTCCGACCTGGTGGTCACCGCCGTGTACGAGGGCCGTCAGGCCGCCGAGGGGATCCTCGACTTCCTGGAGGTCTGAGGGGTTTAGCTAGTTCGGGGCCGGGGGGTAGCGGCCCGAGTGGACTGGTCGGGGCGGGTGACCCTTACCGAACGTGTGGAATGCACCGAGCAGCGCAGCCCGAAAGGGAAAAGGAAGCGCGCTTGTCTGAGCGAAGCGAGTTTGCGCGCTTCCCCCTTTCGGGCGAGCCGCGCAGGGCACCCGAAGGGTGCATTCCCCCGCACGTTCGGTAAGGGTCACCCGCCCCGGCCGCCACTGACCGCTCCAGGGTCTATCCGAGCCGCGTATCCAGGCCGGGCCGGCCGTTCCGCACGGGCTGCCAGGGCCCACTTGTCCGGGGCGTTGCGCTACCATGGCGAACAGTGATTACCGCCGGCGGCAGGCCGGCCCCATCCGGGAGAGAACATGACCGAGTTGCGCAACGACCGCCTCCTGCGCGCCATCGCCGGCGAGCCGGTGGACGCCACCCCCGTCTGGATGATGCGCCAGGCCGGCCGCTACCTGCCGGAGTATCGCGCCGTGCGCGAGCGCGCCGGCAGCTTCACCGGCCTGGCCCAGAACCCGGAGATGGCCTGCGAGGTCACCCTCCAGCCCCTGGAGCGGTTCGACCTGGATGCCGCCATCCTCTTCTCGGACATCCTCACCGTCCCGGATGCCATGGGCCTGGGCCTGCGCTTCACCCCCGGCGAGGGGCCGAGCTTCGATAACCCGGTGCGTGACGAGGCCGCCATCCGCAACCTGCCGGTGGTCGACCCCCACGCGGAGCTCAAGTACGTCCCCGATGCGGTCTCCCTCATCCGCCGGGAGCTGGCCGGCCGGGTCCCGCTCATCGGCTTCGCCGGCAGCCCCTGGACCCTGGCCACCTACATGGTGGAGGGCGGCTCCAGCAAGGACTACGCCCGACTGAAGACCCTCATCTACGACCGCCCGGAGCTGGCCCACCACCTGCTGGCGGTCACCGCCGATTCCGTCACCGCCTACCTCAACGCCCAGATCGCGGCGGGGGCGCAGGCGGTGATGATCTTCGATACCTGGGGCGGCGTGCTTACCCCCCGGGACTACCGGACCTTCTCGCTGGCCTACATGCAGCGCATCATCAACGGCCTGGACCGCCACGCCGACGGCCGGCGGGTGCCGGTGACGCTGTTCACCAAGAACGGCGGCCAGTGGCTGGAGTCCATGGCGGAGACCGGCTGCGACTGCCTGGGACTGGACTGGACCACCGACCTGGGCGATGCCCGGGCGCGGGTGGGCGACCGGGTGGCGCTGCAGGGCAACATGGACCCCATGATGCTCCACGCCCGCCCGGAGCGGATCCGCGAGGAGGTGGCCACCATCCTGGAGAGCTACGGTCGTGGCTCCGGCCACGTCTTCAACCTCGGCCACGGGATCACCCCCGACGTCGACCCCGAGCACGCCCGCGCCTTCATCGACGCCGTCCACGAGCTCTCCCCGGCCTACCACACCTGAGCGGGCCCTACTCGCCGAAGGCCTCGGCGAGCAGGGCGCGGGTGAAGGCGGTCCGCAGGTAGAAGCCGCGCGGGTTGACGGTGATCCGGCGGCCCTCGGCGTCGAAGGCGGCGGTACGCGCCCGGCCGTGGGCGGCCTTGGGCCGGACCTGGAGCCAGGTCCCGGCGTGGGCGGTGAGCCCGGCCGCTCCCTCCAGGGTCAGCCGCTCCCGGAAGGCCTCCCAGTCCGAGCGCAGGGTGGCCGTCTGCTCCGCCGTGGGGGACCAGAGCCAGGGTGTGCCCACCCGTCGTTCCCCCGGCGGGATGGCCGGGTCGCCCTCCACCGGGACCCAGAGCACGCGGGCGAGCTTCCGGCCGACCCAGGAGGCCTCCCAGGACTCCCCCAGCGAGGTCAGGTCGGCGGTGCAGACGTAGGTGGTCTCCCGGGGCTCGGTGGGCCCCTGGAGGGGGAGGGTCTTGAGCTCCACCCCGAGGTGGGCGAAGTCGTGAACCGCCCGGGAGCCGCCGTCGGCCCCCAGGGCGGTCTCCATTACCCGCCCCGCCCAGCCCTTGGAACGGCGCAGGTCCGTCGGAACGGCGAGCCCGCACCGCCCCGCCACGGCGCCCAGGGTGGACCCGGCCAGCGCCGTGGCGCGGTGGTGGAGCTCTTCCTCGTCGCGGGGGGCGGTCACCATGGGGTCATGGTACCGCACCCGGCGTCCCCTCTCAGGTCATGTCGGGGACCAGCCCGGCGATGATCTGCTCCATGGCCTCGTGGAGGGCGTTGTCCTCGTCGATGTGGGGGTTCGCCAGCTCCTCGGCGGAGAAGGTGTGGTGGGCCTGCTTGGAGTCGGAGGCCACGGTCATGTAGTAACTGTCGGCGGCCTTCTCCGGCGTCTCCAGCTCCGGGTTGGGCCGCCAGTCCACGCGGCCGATCGTCACGCCGCGGCTCATGCCGAGTTCCTGGAGCTTGCGGTCGACGGCCTCGCGGCCGCGGACCCGGGCGTCGAGGTCTGCCTGGCTGATGCTCATGGTGGCTCCTCCTCGTTGTATCATTCGCGGGCCGTGCCAGCCCGTCCCCTCCGCATGGCAGCGAGGGGGCGGCATTTCAACCCGCCCGGGAGGAAGTATGGGCTACAAGCGCCGCGCCCGCCTGCTCTTTCTCGGCCAGTCGGCCGAGGTCGCCGCCGACCTGGCGCGGGAGCGGGCGCCGGAGTGGGTGAAGCCGGTGGGCGAGCCGCCCTTCGACCTGGTTATCCGGCTGGGGGAGGCCGATGACCCGGCCCCCGAGGGGGTCCGCTGCCTCCATTGGCCGGAGACCGACCGCGACGGCCTCATCCGCCGCATCGACGGCCTGGCCGGCGGCATGCGCCTGCTCGCCCGGAGCGAGGGGACCACCGCGCCGGGCGAGTAGGGCCGAAACGAAGGCGGTATACGGTGCGGGCAACTGCAGTGGTTGAGAGGGTGGGGTACCGGCAGCCGGACGAGGGGGTAACGCACCCTTCGGGTGCCCTGCGCGGCTCGCCCGAAAGGGGGAAGCGCGCAAACTCGCTGTCGCTCAGACAAGCGCGCTTCCTTTTCCCTTTCGGGCTGCGCTGCTCGGTGCGTTACACACGTCCGGCTACCGCCACCCCACCCTCTAACGACCATCGGTGGCCCATCCGGTCAGCATTCCGGGTCGGTGGGAGCCCATGCGTCCGGCAACCGGTACCGCTTCCTCCCGGGAACACCCCTCCCGGGAATCTCCCGACTGTCCTCCTGCGTCGGGTCTACTCCGCCCGCCAGGTCCCCGACTTGCCGCCGCGCTTCTCCAGCAGTCGCACGCCGTCCATGACCATGCCGCGGTCCACCGCCTTGCACATGTCGTAGATGGTGAGCAGGGCTACCTGGACGGCGGTGAGCGCCTCCATCTCCACGCCGGTGCGCCCCGTGGTCCGAGCAGTCGCCTCCACGCGGACGGCGGCCAGGTCGTCTTCCGGCGTGAGGTCCACCTCCAGGGCGGTAAGGGGGAGGGGATGGCAGAGCGGGATGAGGTCGGCGGTGCGCTTGGAGCCCATGATCCCCGCCACCCGGGCGATGCCCAGGACGTCGCCCTTGGCGTGGTCGCCGGCGCGGATCCGCTCCAGGGTCTCCGCCGCCATGCGGATGCGGCCTTCGGCCACGGCCACGCGCTCGGTCTCCGCCTTGTCGCCCACGTCGACCATGTGGGCCTCGCCGGCGGCGTTGAAATGGGTGAGTTCGCTCATGACACGGGCTCCCGATGGCTGCGGGGCCATGATAGGCTGCCTCGGGATTGGGTCCAAACTCGGCAGGTTGCCATGAGTATCCAGGTACGCTTCTTTGCCAGCCTCCGCGAACAGCAGGGTCGGGAGCAGACCGTCGTTTCCGGGGCGGCGGACGTCGCCGGCGTCTGGGCCGCCGCCACCGAGGGCGCCGAGCCGCCGGCGAATGCCCTGGCGGCGGTGAACATGGCCTACGCCGACTGGGACAGCCCGGTGGCCGACGGCGACGAGGTGGCCTTCTTCCCGCCGGTGACGGGGGGCTGACGCCATGGAGGTCGTGATCCTCGACGCCCCCTTCGACCCCTGGTGCGAGCTCTCCTCCCGCCAGGCCCGGCGGACCGACCTGGCCGGTCGCTACGGCGGCACCGCGGTCTTCGTCGGCACCATGCGCGGTGCCAACGAGGGGCGGCCGGTGACCCGGATGAGCCTGGAGCACTACCCCGGCATGACCGAGGGCCAGATCCGGGCCATCGGGGACGAGGCCGCCGAGCGCTGGGCCATCCAGGACGCCCTGGTCCTCCACCGCAGCGGCGTGCTGGAGCCGGGGGAGCCCATCGTCCTGGTGGCCACCTGGGCGGAGCACCGGGGAGACGCCCTGGAGGCCTGCCGCTACATCACCGAGGGCCTCAAGGCGCGCGCCCCCTTCTGGAAGAAGGAGCTGGGTCCTGACGGCGAGCACTGGGTCGAACGCAACACGGATGGCTACGCCTCCCCCTGAACGGCCCCTTGAATCGAATCGCAGCCGGGCCCAACGTGGCCGGAAACACCGCTATCACAGTCAGGAGTACCCATGGCCGAAGAACTCACCAGCGAACAGGTCCGCGAGCTGGAGCAGCAGCTGCGCGATCGCCGCGAGTACCTGCGCGGCGAGATCCGCGACGAGCTCCAGCGCATGGAGAACGAGCACTACAGCGACCTGGCCGGCAACGTCCACGACTCCGGGGACGAGTCGGTAGCCGACATGCTCAGCGACCTCCAGTACGGGATCGTCGACCGGCAGGTGGAGGAGATGCGGGCCATCGAGGCGTCGCTGCAGCGGATCCGTGAGGGGCGCTACGGCCACTGCCAGGTCTGTGACGAGCCCATCGAGGTAGCCCGCCTGAAGGCGCAGCCCACCGCCACCCGCTGCCTGGAGCACCAGGCGGAGTACGAGCGCAATCACGAGGGCGCCGGCGCCCCCGGCAACCTCTGAATCCCCCCGGGGGCCGGAACGCAGAGGGCCCGCCACCGGAAGTCGAATCCTCGCTCCGGTGGCGGGCCCTGTCTGCATACGGGGCCCGGCGGGCCCCGGTGGAACACCAGCCAGTCGTCAGCGACTGACCAGCGACCCGGTGGGCGGCTCGATCAACCGCGGCTGGATCAGCTGCTGCTGAATCAACCCTGGGCGCGCTTCACCGAGGCCTCGATCTCGGCCCGGGCGGAGTCCAGGCCCTCCCAGCCGTCCACTCGCACCCACTTGCCCTTCTCCAGATCCTTGTAGTGCTCGAAGAAGTGGACCAGCTGGTCGCGCAGGAGCTGCGGCAGGTCGTCGGGGGACTGGACGTGGTCGTACAGGGGGGAGAGCTTGCTAACCGGCACACCGATGAGCTTGGCATCCTCGCCCTCCTCGTCGCTCATCTTGAGCACGCCCACCGGCCGCGCGCGGATCACCGAGCCGTGGACCAGCGGATGGGGGGTAACCACCAGCATGTCCACGGGGTCGCCGTCATCGGCCAGGGTGTGGGGGATGAAGCCGTAGTTGGCCGGGTAGAACATGGCGGTGGGCATGAGCCGGTCCACCATGAGGCCGCCGAAGTCCTTGTCCACCTCGTACTTCACCGGCGCGCTGTCGGCCGGGATCTCGATGACCACGTTGACGTCGTCCGGCACCGACTTGCCGGCGGGCAGATTGTCCAGATTCATGGGTTGCTCCCGTTGCTGGTTGGGCGGTTGCGGCGATACTGGAAAAGCGCATTATAGCGGTCGGGGAGGCGCCACCCAACGGCCCGACGATACGGTGTCCCTCCTTGTTGCAAATGGACGACCGAGACCCAATTATCGGGACAGGTCCCGGAGGGGAGGGAAGTCATGCAGCACGCCCTACAGCACCACCTGCGAACCGGCCTCGTGGCCCTGCTGGCGCTGGCCGTGGCCGCCTGCGGAAGCATGCGCTCGGTGGAGAGTGACCTGGGAATCGAAGGGGCACCGGGTTGGGTGAATCAGGGCACTGGCCCGCTTCGTGACGGCGACAGCCGCCTCTTCCACGGCGTGGGGCAGGCCCCGGCCATGGGCGATCGCTCCTTGCAGATCGAGACCGCCGACAACCGTGCTCGGGCCAAGCTCGCGCGCGCCCTCTCCGCCTACATGGAGGTGGTCTCCAGCGACTACCGTGCCCGCGCTGGCGAGGGCGAGCGCGCCGTGGACGAGGCCAGCATCAGCCGCCAGATCGAGGCCGTGACGGAGCTAAACCTCGCCGGCGCCCGCATCATCGGCCGCTGGCGGAACCCCGAGACCGATACGGTCTACGCCCTGGCCGAGCTGCGCCTGCAGGAGGTAGCCGATACCACGGCGGGAGTGGAGGCCATGGCCCCCGGCCTGCGCGACCACCTGCAGGAGCGGGGCGGGCGCCTGTTCGACCGTACTGTCCAGAAAGAGGAATAAGGAGAAACCGTGTCTACCGTGACCGCAACCCGGGCAACCCTGTCCCTGCTACTGACCCTGACGCTGCTGCTCACCGTCGGGGGCTGCGGCAAGACCGTCGAGCGCATCGACACCGACGAGACCCGGGACCTCTCCGGCCGCTGGAACGATACCGATTCCCGCCTGGTGGCCGAGGAGATGGTGGCCGATGCCCTGGCCCGGCCCTGGCTGGCGAACCACCGTCAGGAGACCGGCGAGCGGCCCACCGTCATCGTCGGCGAGGTCCGCAACCTCAGCCACGAGCACATCAACACCCGGACCTTCATCAACGACCTCCAGCGCGAGCTCATCAACAGTGGTCGGGTGGAGTTCGTTGCCTCGGCCGAGCAGCGCGAGTCCATCCGCGAGGAGCGCGCCGACCAGGACCTCCACGCCAGTCCCGACACCCGCAAGGCCATGGGCGAGGAACTGGGGGCCGACTACATGCTCCTGGGCTCCATCAACACCATCATCGACCGGGAGGGGCGGGAGCAGGTCCGCTTCTACCAGGTGGACCTGGAGATGATCAGCCTGGCCGACAATCGCAAGGTCTGGATGGGCCAGAAGAAGATCAAGAAGTACATCGAGGGCGCTGCCCTTCGGCCCTGAGCGCGCCGTGCGGCCCTCGAGCTCGATGGGGCTGGTGCCCTGGCTGCTGGCGGCGGTCCTGTTCATCGGCGGCTGCGCGACCCACTCGGATCGCTTTGGGCCCGTGGAAGAGGCCCTGCTCGCCGGCGAGCCGGAACAGGCCCTGGAGGCGGTAGACGGAGCCCTGGGCGGGCGCGAGGCCGACACCATCCTCTACCACCTGGAGCGCGGCATGCTCCGGCGGATGACCGGCGACTACCGCGGCAGCAATGCCGACCTGGAGCGGGCCAAGGGGCTCATGGAGGAGCTGGGGGTGACCAGCGTCAGCGAGACCCTGGGCAGCCTCACCATGGCCGAGGGGGTGACCAGCTACGTCGGCGCCCCCCACGAGCAGGTGCTGCTGCATCTGGTGAAGGCCTTCAACTACCTCGACCTGGGCCAGCGGGACGCCGCGCGGGTGGAGGCCCTACAGGTGGACCTGCGACTGCAGGTGCTGGCGGCGGAGGCGGAGGGCTCCGTCTACGACGCCGACCCCTTTGCCCGCTACCTCTCCGGGATCCTCTTCGAGGCCCTGGGGGAGCGCTCCGATGCCCTCATCGCCTACCGCAAGGCCTACCGTGCCTACCGGCGCCAGGAGGCCGCCATCGGGGTCCACCCGCCGCCGAGCCTGAAGGCGGCACTGCTGCGGCTCACCGACGCCCTGGGCCTGGACGACGAGCATGCCGGCTATCGCCGGACCTTCGGGGACATCGACTGGCGGACCATGGCGGAGCAGGCCCGCCGGGCCCACGTGATCCTCGTCACCGGGGAGGGGCTGGCGCCGGTGAAGGTGGAGAACGCCCTCAACGTTCAGGACGCCCAGGGCAAGCTCCACCGGATCGCGCTGCCGGCCTATCGCTCCCGGCCCTGGCGGCTGGAGAGCGCCGCCCTCGCCGCCGGGGAGGAGCAAGCGCCGGCGGCGGTGGTCGCCGATGTCGACGCCATTGCCCGGACGGTGCTGGAGGAGCGCATGGGCGCCATCACGGCCCGCGCCCTGGCCCGCTCCGTGGCCAAGAACGCCGCGGTGGACGAGGCCGCTGAGGCCCACCCCCTGGCCGGTCTGGCGGTCAATATTGCCGGTTTTGCCAGCGAGCGCGCCGACCTGCGCAGCTGGCGGACCCTGCCGGCGCGCTACCGGCTGGCCTGGCTGGATCTGCCGCCGGGGCGCTACGACCTGACCGCTACCTTCGGCGGGCGTGAGGGCCGGACCGTGGAGAATATCCGCCTGCGAGCGGGGGAGTATTACTTCCTTATCGACCACTGGATCGCCCCCGGAACCGGGAGCGTGGGAGGGATGCAACATGGGGACAAAGCGGAGAAGCCGGCTGAACCCGGCTCGCGTTAGCGGGTGGTCACTCGCGCTGCTGCTGTCGGTGGTCGCGGGCTGTGCCTCCGGGCCCGACCCGCAGGCGCGGCCCGGCTGGGTGGATGGCGGCGAGCCCGCCGACTATCCGCGGGAGGCCTATCTCACCGGGACGGGCCGCGCCGACAGCCTGGCGGCCGCCCGGGATCGGGCCCGTGCCGAGCTGGCGCGATCCTTCCGGGTCCGGGTGGAGTCGGAGAGTCGTGACGTGACCCGGCTGGAGGCCGGGGAGCTGGAGCAGGAGGCGGAGAGCCGGATCCGGACCCGCAGCGAGGAGGTCCTCACCGGGGTGACCATCGCCGAGACCTGGCGCGCGCCGGAAGAGGGGGCCTATCACGCCCTGGCGGTTCTGGACCGCAATCGGGCGGCCCTGCGCCTGCGCCGCGAGATCGGCGACCTGGACCGCGCCATCCGCCGGCACGTCGAGGCGGCGGAAGCCGCCCGGGACTCCCTGGAGCGGGTCGCCGCCCTGGGCCGGGCCCTGGAGCGCCAGCGGGCGCGGGAGGGGCTTCAGGCCCACCTGCGGGTGGTCGGGGCTACCGGGCGCGGGGTCGATTCCCCCTGGAGCACGGCGGAGCTGGCGGCGCGCCACCGCGAGGCCCTGGCGGCGGTTACCCTGACCCCGGTGGCGACCGGGGACGAGGCGGCCCGCATGGATGCCGCCCTGCGCGGCGCCCTGGGCAATGCCGGCTTCACCACCTCGGCGGACGGGGAGTACACCCTCCGGGCGGAGCTGGTACTCACCGACCGCGGTCGGCGCGAGGGGTGGCACTGGTACGAGGGCCGCCTGGGGCTGAGCCTGGCGGATGCCGCCGGCGAGGTCCGGGGCCGGGCGACCCTCTCCGAGCGCGCCGCGGCCACCGATGAGCCTACCGCCCGTCAGCGCCTGCTGGACAAGCTCGCCGAGCGGCTGGAGGCCGAGGTCCGGCCCCGGGTGCTGGAGATGGTCACCGGCGGGGAGTGAGGGCTCACCCCCCGGTCATGGACATGAAGCGGACCACCTTCTCCGGCCGGTCGTTGAACTCGTGGCGCTCCGGCTTGTGGGCAATGGCGGCGTGGATGTGGGCCTCCAGCTCGGCATCGCTGGCCCCCTCGCGGACCGGGGTGCGCAGGTCGTAGGTCGCCTCGTCCCCCAGGCAGAGGTAGAGGGTGCCGTCGACGCCCAGCCGGACACGATTACAGGTGTCGCAGAAGTGCTGGGAGAGCGGGGTGATGAAGCCGATCTTCACGTCGGTCCCCGCCACCTGGACGTAGCGGGCCGGCCCGCCGCCGGGCATGGCCGCCGGGAGCAGGTCGAAGCGCTGCTCCAGGCCGCGCCGGACCTCCGCCAGGTCCACGTAGTCGTCGGTGGCCTCGCGGCCGGTATCGCCCACCGGCATGGTCTCGATGAAGCGCAGGGTGAAGCCGCGTTCGATGCAGTAGTCCACCAGGCCGTCCAGCTCGTCGTCGTTGGTGCCGCGCTGGACCACGGTATTGATCTTCACCGGCCCCAGACCGGCGTCCCGTGCCGCCTCCAGCCCGTCCAGGACCTTGTCCAGCCGACCGCCGGTGATGGCCTTGAAGCGCTCCGGGTCCAGGGTGTCCAGGCTGACATTGAGCCGGTCCACCCCGGCCGCGTGCAGCTCCTCCGCGTGGCGGCGCAGCCGGGTGGCGTTGGTGGACAGGGACAGGTCGCGGATCCCCGGCAGGCTGGCGATGGCCCGGGCCATGTCGGGGAGCTCCTTGCGCACCAGGGGCTCCCCGCCGGTTAGCCGTACCCGGCGCGTACCCAGCCGGGCGAAGGCCCCCACTATGCGCTCCAGCTCCGCCGTGGTCAGCCAGTGCTCCGGGACCTCGAAGTCCCGGAAGCCGCGCGGCATGCAGTAGTTGCAGCGCAGATCGCAGCGGTCGGTGACGGAGACCCGCAGGTACTCGATGCGCCGGCCGAAGGGGTCGATGAGGGCGGGGGATTGCGCTTGTTCCATGGGGATCTCCGCGACCGGGTCGCGCTCTGCATGAGGAAACATAGCGAATCCTAGCGCAGCCGCGCTGCCGAGAAAACCGATCCCGAGGGTGGGCGAACCCACTTTTCAAGCATAAGTTTCTTCTATCTCTGAATTAGAAGAATCTTATTGAGAATCGGGCCGGCAGCGTCCAGAATTGCGTCGTTAATCCATGTCCGGGCTGACGCCCGAACCCCCTGAAGAGGTGCGTCCATGAGTTCGCTGTCCGAGATCCCCGTACATGCCAAGGACCTCCCGAAGTTCGAGGACCATGACCGGCAGGAGCAGAAGTACACCACCTGCTACATGTGTGCCTGCCGCTGCGGCATCGAGGTGACCGTCGAGGACAACAACGTCCGCTTCATCCGCGGCAACCGCAACCACCCCATCAACAAGGGGGTGCTCTGCGCCAAGGGCAACGCCGGGATCATGAAGCAGAACTCGCCGGCCAAGCTGCAGCAGCCCCTGCGGCGCAAGCCCGGGACCGAGCGCGGCGCCGGCGAGTTCGAGCCCATCTCCTGGGACGAGGCGCTGGATACCCTCAGCGAGCGGCTCCAGCACATTCGCGAGACGGACCCGACCAAGCTGGCCTTCTTTACCGGTCGCGACCAGATGCAGGCGCTCACCGGCCTGTGGGCCACCCAGTTCGGCACCTACAACTGGGCCGCCCACGGCGGTTTCTGCTCGGTGAACATGGCCGCCGCCGGCCTCTACTCCATCGGCCACGCCTTCTGGGAGTTCGGCGACCCCGACTGGGACCGCACCAAGTATTTCGTGCTCTGGGGGGTCGCCGAGGACCACGCCTCCAACCCCATCAAGATCGGCCTGGAGAAGCTCAAGCGTAACGGCGCCAAGTTCGTGGCCGTGAACCCGGTGCGCACCGGCTACCAGGCCATCGCCGACGAGTGGGTGGGTATCCGCCCCGGTACCGACGCCATGCTGGCGCTCTCCATGATCCACGTGCTCATGGACCGCGGCCTCATCGACCAGGAATTCCTCGTCCGCTACACCAATTCGCCCTTCCTGGTGGTGAATACCCCTGGGGAGCAGGGCGACGGCCTGATCCTGCGGGACGACGACGGCAACCCGCTGGTCTGGGACCTGGAGCAGGAGGCCTGGGTCAACGGCCTGGATCCGGAGGTGAAGCCGGCGCTGGTGGGCGAGTACACCGCCCCCGACGGCCGCCCGGTGAAGACCGTTTTCCGGATGATGATGGAGAAGTACCTGGACAACCGGTACAGCCCGGAGAACGCCGCCCGGATCTGCGGGATCAGCGCCGAGGACATCGAGCGGCTGGCCCTGGAGATCGCCCATGTCGCCTTCCGCGAGACCATCACCGTGGACGTGGAGTGGACCGACTGGGCCGGCCGCAAGCACGACCGCTTCATCGGTCGGCCGGTCTCCATGCACGCCATGCGCGGGATCTCCGCCCACTCCAACGGCTTCCAGGCCGCCCGGGCGATCCACCTGCTGCAGACCCTGCTGGGGACCATCGACTGCCCCGGCGGCTTCCGCGCCAAGCCGCCCTATCCCAAGCACATCCCGCCGGGCATCAAGCCGGCCAAGAGCGCGGCGCCCAATACGCCGCTCTCCGGCCCGCCGCTGGGCTTCCCCAAGGCCCCGGAGGACCTGGCCATCGATGACGACGGCAATCCGCTGCGCATCGACCACGCCTACTCCTGGGAGGCGCCGGTCTCGGCCCACGGCCTGATGCACATGGTGGTGACCAACGCCGTCAACGAGGATCCGTATCCCATCGATACGCTGATCTTCTTCATGGCCAACATGTCCTGGAACTCCACCATGAACACCAAGGACGTGATGGACATGCTGCGCGAGAAGCGCGCCGACGGGGAGTACAAGATCCCGCACCTGGTGGTCTCCGACGCCTTCCACTCGGAGATGGTCAACTTCGCCGACCTGGTGCTGCCGGATACCACCTACCTGGAGCGGTTCGACACCATCTCCATGCTGGATCGGCCCATCTCGGAGCCGGACTCGGCGGCGGACTCCATCCGTCAGCCGGTCATCGAGCCGGACCGGGATGTCCGCCCCTGGCAGGAGGTCCTGGTGGAGATGGCGGGCCGGCTGGGGCTGCCCGCCTTCACCAACGAGGACGGCAGCCGCAAGTTCCAGGACTACAAGGACTTCATCATCAATTTCGAGAAGTCCCCGGGCATCGGCTTCCTGGCCGGCTGGCGGGGCGAGAATGGCGACAAGGATCTCAAGGGCGAGCCCAACCCGAACCAGTGGGACCGCTACATCGAGAACGGCGCCTTCTACGAGTACCACCTGCCGGAGAATACCCGGTTCTACAAGTTCGCCAACAAGGACTACCTGGAGCTCTCCAAGGAGTCCGGCTGGAACGGCTCCTCGGACCCCATCGTCATGGAGCTCTACTCCGAGCCGCTGCAGAAGTTCCGGCTGGCGGGGCAGGGCCTCTATGACGGGCCGCAGCCCAAGGACCCGGCCATCCGCGAGCGGCTGGTGAACTACTTCGATCCGCTGCCGGACCACTACGTCCCGCTGGAGGAGCAGCGCGTCGACAACGACGCCTATCCCTTCCACGCCATCAATCAGCGGCCGATGATGATGTACCACTCCTGGGACAGCCAGAACGCCTGGCTGCGCCAGATCCTGGCCCACAACTTCCTCTACATGAATCGCCAGGTGGGCGAGAAGCTGGGGATCGAGGATGAGGGCTGGGCCTGGGTGGAGTCCCACAACGGCAAGATCCGCGTCCAGGTGAAGCTCATGGAGGGTGTCAACGAGAACACCGTCTGGACGTGGAACGCCATCGGCAAGCAGAAGGGCGCCTGGGGGCTCAGCGAGGATGCCAACGAGAGCCAGAGGGGCTTCCTCATGAACCACCTCATCAGCGAACTGCTGCCGCCCAAGGGGGACGAGAAGCGGATCACCAACTCCGATCCGGTGACCGGACAGGCGGCCTGGTACGACCTCAAGGTCCGTATCTACCCCGCCGGCCCCGGCGAAGAGGGGATCTGGCCCGAGTTCGACCGGGTCAAGCCGCTGCCGGGGCAGAAGCCCGCCAGCGAGACCCTGCGCTACCACACCCACGATGCGGTGAATCTGCGTCGGTCCATGGCCGACGTCATCAGCCGCGGCGAGAAATAATCGAGCGTCCAGCGCGGAGAGCCGACCATGAAACTCGGACTGGTAATCGACCTGGACACCTGCGTGGGCTGCCACGCCTGCGCGGTGGCCTGCAAGCAGTGGAACACCTCGGGGACCACCGGCCCCCTCTCGGACTACAAGCCCTACGGCCAGGATCCGTCGGGGGTGTGGTTCAACCGCATCCGCCACTACGAGGTGGGGGACTATCCCAACAACAAGACCATCAACTTCCCCATGTCCTGCATGCACTGCGAGGACGCGGATTGCGTGACGGTCTGCCCCACCGGCGCCTCCTGGAAACGGCAGGAGGACGGTATCGTCCTGGTGGACCAGGACAAGTGCATGGGCTGCAACTACTGCTCCTGGGCCTGCCCCTACGGCGCCCGGGAACTGGATCGCGAGTCCGGCACCATGAAGAAGTGCACCCTCTGCGTGGATCGGATCTACGACGAGAACCTCCCCCAGGAGGAGCGCCAGCCCGCCTGCGTGCTCACCTGCCCGGCCCACGCCCGCTATTTCGGTGACCTCGGGGACCCGGACTCCGACGTCTCCACCCTGGTGCGCGAGCGGGGCGGCTACGGCCTCATGCCGGAGCTGGGGTACAACCCCACCAACCAGTATCTGCCGCCGCGGCCGGTGAAGCAGGTGCCCACTGAAGATGTGGACGATCGGCCCAGCCTGAAGGACCGCATCAACGAGTGGGTCAACCAGGCCATCCCGCGCTAACGACTTCCAGCGAGGCACGACATGCATCCCGCACTATCGGTCATCCTCTTCACCGTCACCTCGGGGGCCGGCTTCGGCCTCATGATCCTGCTGGTGCTCATGGACCTGCTGGGCCTGGGCGGCGGTCTGCGTCCCGAGACCCTCTACACCGCCGGGATCACCTCCCTGGTGCTTACCACGGTGGGGCTCATGCTCTCCACCGGCCACCTGGCCAACCCGAAGAACGCCTGGCGCGCCTTCTTCCGCTTCAAGACCTCCTGGCTCTCCCGGGAGGGGGTCTTCGCGGTGGTCTACTACCCCTTTGCCATCGGCTACCTGGGTGGCCTGTGGCTGCTCGGGGGCGAGCACAACGGCCTGACCATGGTCCTGGGCTGGATCGCGCTGGCCCTGGCCATCATCACGATCTTCTCCACCGGCATGATCTACGCCTGCCTGAAGACCATCCGCCAGTGGAATACCGCCCTGACTCCGGCCAACTACCTGGCCCTGGGGGTCATGCTGGGTTCGGTGATCCTCGCCGGCTTCACCGCCGACGGGGCCGCCGCGGTCTTCACCGCCCAGATGGCGGTGGCCGCCATCGCCGTGGCGCTGGTGCTCAAGGCCATCTACTACTTCTGGATCGGCAAGCCCACCGGCGTGACCATCAACACCGCCACCGGCTTTACCCGGGCCACGGTGCGCCTGCTGGACGTGGGCCACAGTGCCGGGACCTTCCTCACCGACGAGTTCGGCTACGAGGTGGCCCCGGGCCGGGTGCGGCTGCTGCGGGGCGTGGTCTACGGCCTCGGCTTCATTCTGCCGGCCATCCTGCTGGGCATGGGCCTGCAGGCGGGCGGGGATGCGATCCTCGCCTGGGCCGCCCTGGTGAGCGCCTTCCTGGGCATCGCCACGGAACGCTGGCTCTTCTTCGCCGAGGCCCGCCACGTGGTGAACCTCTACCACGGTGCCCAGCGGACCTGATGGCGTAGCGGGCCCCTGGCAGGGGACCCACCGGCGTGATGGAATGGCGGCCTCCGGGCCGCCATTTCTCGTCGGGGCCCTGACCACCACTGGAGGCAGGCGATGGGTGAACAAGGCGTGGACGTCGAGGCCCGCCGGGCCGACCTGGAGCGGGAGCGGGCGGAGCTGGTGGCGGATCAGGCCGAGCGCCGGGACGCGGAGGCCACCGTGGAGCTGGACCAGCAGCGCCAGGGTCGCCTCTCCCGCATGGATGCCCTCCAGGGCCAGGCCATGGCGAAGGCCAGCGCCGAGCGGGCCCAGCAGCGCCTGCGCCTCATCGATGCCGCGCTGGTCCGGATCGAGGAGGGGGAGTACGGGCTCTGCCGCGAGTGCGACGAACCCATCGCCCCGGCGCGGCTGGCAGCCGATCCGGCCGCCGCCCTGTGCATCGACTGCGCCGCCCGGCGCGAGGCCTAGCTCGGCCGGGAACCGGACAAAAAGGCGCCCCGCCCGAGGGGAAGGAGGGCGGGGCGAAAGGACCGGCGTACCGGTCGACAGGGAGGGGCTCCCTTCAGCTTCGCGGATGCATGGTCAATGCGGTTGGGTCAGGCGGCCCGCTCCTTGGCGGCGCGCGCCTGTTCGGCCTCTTCCGGGGAATAGGCGGCCCCGGACCAGAGCATCTCGTAGGCAATCTCCTCGTTCCCGTTCTCGCAGAGCGCCAGCACGTCCTGGAAGAGGGGCTGGAAGGTCTCGCTCTTGTGGGACTCCTCGTGCTCCTCGAAGCTCCGCCAGAAGGTGATGATCAGGGCCTCCCGGTCCTTGAGATCGGACTCCACCGCCTGCCCGGCCGCGGAGCCCTCGTTGGAGATGTTGCCGCTGTTCAGGGCCACGAAGCCGCCCACGAACCCGGTATCGGAGTGATAGGTCTTGACGTTCTCGCAGAGCATGGCGACCCGCTCCTCCAGATCCTCGACGCTGTACTCGGGCTTGAGGATCACGCGATTCACCGTGACGACGCCATCATGGGGGAAGTTGTTGATCAGACTCATGGTCGACCTCCTGCGCCCGTGGCGCTTGGATTAGCGAACGCTGATGTTCGTCACTGCCTAATCTAGTAATCCCGAGTGTATTAGTCAAGTATTAGCGACCTCCCCCTTCGAGGCCCCTGTTCGTCACGATGCCGGCCCGTCACGACTCCACGGCGATCCGGCGCTGCCGGGCCTGGGCGCTCTTGGGCAGGCTTACCCGGAGCACGCCCTTGCGATAGCGCGCCTTCGCCGCGGCCTCGTCCACCGGGGCCGGCAGCGGGATGGCCCGTTCGAAGGTCCCGAAGGCGCGCTCCATGATGTGGAAGCGCCCCTCGTCGCGCTCTTCCTCCACCCGTTTCTCGCCGCGGACGACCAGGGTGTCGTCCGCCACGTGGAGGTCGAAGTCCTCGGGGTCCATGCCCGGGGCCTCCAGCTCCACCACTACCTCGTCGGCGTGGTCGCTCACCTCGGCCGCCAGGAGCCCCCAGGTGGCCCCGGCCCGTTCGTGGCGTTCCCGGGGGGTATCCACCCCCTCCGTACGGTGGCGGACGGGATGGAAACGGGTGAGGGCCTGGCCCGCCCGCTGGGCCAGATGGCTCCAGCCCTCGGCGAGGGAGTCCATGGCGCGATGCATGCGCTGGCGAATGGCTGTTGTATCCATGCTGGTACCTCCTTAACGGTTGAGATCGGCGCGCGGGTCGAAGTCGAACCCCTCGCGCATCTGCTCGTAGAGCCGGCGCTGCTCCTCGGTCCGGGCGGGGGGGACATCGACCCGCAGCCGCACGTACTGGTTGCCCGCAGGATTCCCCGGCAGTCCGCGCCCCTTGAGCCGCAGGCGCTGGCCGCTGCGGGCCCCCTCGGGGATCTTCAGCTCCACCGAGCCGCCCAGCGTCGGCACCGAGACCTTCGACCCGAGGGCCGCCTCCCAGGGGGTGATGGGCAGCTCCAGAGTCAGGTCGTGGCCGTCCACCTGGAACAGGCGGTGGGGCCGGAACTCCACCTCCAGGTAGAGGTCCCCGGCCGGGCCGCCGCCCATGCCCGGTGCCCCCTGACCGGAGAGCCGGATCCGCTGCCCGCTGGTGATCCCCTTGGGGATGCGCACGTCGATCTGGCGCTGGCGGCGCACCAGTCGGCCCTGCTGGTCGTACTCGGGGACCTGCAGGGTGATGGTGCGGGTGCCCCCCTGGTAGCTGTCTTCCAGGTCGATGGCGACCTTGGCGTGGTGGTCCTCGCCCTGGCTGCGGAACCCGCCGCCACCGCCGCGACCCCGGCCCCCTCCGGCCATATCGGGGCCGAAGGGGCTGCCACCGCCGAAGACGAACTCGAAGAAGTCCGAGAAGCCCTCGCCGGCGAAGCCACCGCCCCGGAACTCGAAGCCGGTATCCCAGTCCGGCGGCGGCCGGAAGTCCTGGCCCTGCTGCCAGTTACTGCCGAGCTGGTCGTAGGCGGCGCGCTTCTCGGCATCGGAGAGGACCTCGTAGGCCTCGCCCACCTCCTTGAAGCGCTCCTCGGCATCCGCGGCCTCACTGACGTCGGGGTGGTACTTCCGCGCCAGCTTGCGGTAGGCCTTCTTGATGTCGTCCTGGGTGGCGTCTCGCGAGACGCCCAGGATCTCGTAATAGTCCTTGTATTCCATGGCACACCGTCATCGATGGACAAAAAGGGCGGACCCCGTCTTGCCGGGCCCGCCCGGGGAGGTCGCCGGAAGGCCGGCGATCAGCTCTCGACGGTGATCCGGCGCGGCTGGCTCTTCGCCTGCTTGGGGATGTTCACCTCCAGGACGCCATTGTCGCAGCGCGCCCGGATGTTCTCCGCGTCGGCGGTATCCGGCAGGGTGAAGCGGCGGAAGAAGGAGCCGCGGATGCGCTCGGTGCGCTTGTACTCGCCTTCGCCCTCGGTCTTCTCCTCCTTGCGTTCACCCTTGATGGTGAGCACGCCGTTCTCCATGCCCACCTCGATATCCTCGGGCTTCACCCCAGGGATATCGGCGTGGATGAGCCACTGGTTGGCCTCGTCGCGGATGTCCACGGCGGGGACCCAGTCCGAGGCGACCAGGCCGCCGCTCTCCTCCCGCTCGTTCATGTCCTCGAAGAGTCGGTCCATCTCCTGACGCATCTGCTCCAGGCTGTTCCAGGGGCGATAACGAACCATGTTCATGACATTTACCTCCAGATTCGGTCTTTGTTGCCTACACCCCCTGAATAGGGGCGCCGCCAGCCCCTTTCAAGCGTCCGGGTTTGACCGCAACAACAAACCCAACATCTTGTACCTTTCCGGAGTCCGGTGAACGGCCGTGAATGGCGCCCGCGGTCAACTCATAAAAGCCAGCACAGACAGTGGCTTGCGGACAGAAGGCGTGCCCGGATTGTGTGTAACTATCTGATATATTGGAGTAATAAGGAATATCTAATGATGGTGGTGGGAGATTGCCCACGCCTCGACGACGGCATTGACACCCGGCCCACCTCATCGGTTTAATGCCGACATCTCGACCCAATATCTTGTGCCGGCTCCTCCTGCCGAGAGGAGCGGATGTGGCCCGTTTCGTCAAGGAGAGCACCATGAGCCGACCGCGCCCCCAGTCCACCCCCGCGGACGTCCGGGAGATCCCGATCCAGCCGGCCTCCGAGGATATCTGGGACAAGAAGTACCGCCTCAAGACCAAGGACGGCCAGGTGCTGGACGAGGCCGTGGACGACACCTGGAAGCGGGTGGCGCGGGCCCTGGCCGAGGTGGAGGAGACGGACAAGCAGGAGCACTGGTACGAGCAGTTCCTCTGGGCGCTGCGCCGCGGGGCCATCCCCGCCGGCCGCATCACCTCCAACGCCGGCGCCTGGGCCTACAAGCCCTCCACTTCCACCATCAACTGCACCGTCTCCGGGACCATCCGCGACTCCATGGACGACATCCTGGAGAAGGTCCACGAGGCGGGGCTGACCCTGAAGGCGGGCTGCGGCATCGGCTACGAGTTCTCCACCCTGCGCCCCCGAGGGGCCTTCGTGGCGGGCGCCGGCGCCTACACCTCCGGGCCGCTCTCCTTCATGGATATCTACGACCGCATGTGCTTCACGGTGAGCTCCGCCGGGGGGCGGCGCGGCGCCCAGATGGGGACCTTCGACATCGGCCACCCCGATGTCATGGACTTCATCCGCGCCAAGCGCGAGGACGGCCGCCTGCGCCAGTTCAATCTCTCCCTGCTCATCACCCGGGAGTTCATGGAGGCGGTGCAGAACAACGACTGGTGGAACCTGGCCTTCCCGGTCACCGAGGCGGAGGCCGAGGTGGACGGCCTGGACCTCCACGATCCGGAGCAGGTGATCTGGCGCGACTGGCCCCAGAAGGACGGCTACATCGTCGACGACGAGGGGCTCGTGGCCTGCCGGGTCTACCGGACCCTCAAGGCGCGCCGCCTGTGGGACATGATCATGACCTCCACCTACGACTACGCCGAGCCGGGATTCATCCTCATCGACAAGGTCAACGAGATGAACAACAACTGGTTCTGCGAGGAGATCCGGGCCACCAACCCGTGCGGCGAGCAGCCGTTGCCCCCCTACGGTTCCTGCCTGCTGGGCTCGGTGAACCTCACCAAGTTCGTCCGCGAGCCCTTTACCGAGCGCGCGTATTTCGACTGGGAGGAGTACCGGGAGGTGGTCTCCATCTTCACCCGCATGCTGGACAACGTGGTGGAGATCAACGGCCTGCCGCTGGAGCAGCAGCGCGCCGAGATCTTCGGCAAGCGCCGCCACGGCATGGGCTTCCTGGGGGTCGGCTCCACCGTGACCATGCTGCAGATGAAGTACGGCGACCCCGACTCCCTGGCCTTCACCGAGGAGGCCTCGAAGCAGCTCGCCCTGGCCGGCTGGCGCACCGGCCTGGAGCTGGCGCGGGAGAAGGGGCCGGCTCCGGTCATGGAGCAGGAGTACGAGATCACCGGCGAGATGCTGCGCAAGCGCCCGGAGATGAAGCGCGACGGCTACCAGGTGGGCGATCGCGTGCCCGGCCGGGTCCTGCACGCCCGCTACAGCCGCTACATGCAGCGCGTGGCCGAGGCCGAGCCGGAGCTGGTGGATACCCTGGCCGAGGAGGGCAGCCGTTTCACCCACCACAGCTCCATCGCGCCTACCGGGACCATCTCGCTGTCCCTGGCCAACAACGCCAGTAACGGCATCGAGCCCTCCTTCGCCCACCACTACAACCGGAACATCATCCGGGAGGGGCGCAAGACCAAGGAGAAGGTGCCGGTCTACTCCTTCGAGCTGCTGGCCTACCGCGAGCTGGTGAACCCGCGCGCCATGCCCTACTCCGAGGTGGAGGAGGAGCGGCTGCCGGACTACTTCATCACCGCCGAGGACATCACGCCCAAGGAGCACGTGGACGTGCAGGCCGCGGCGCAGCGGTGGGTGGACTCCTCCATCTCCAAGACGGCCAACGTCCCCACGGAGTACCCCTACGAGGACTTCAAGGACATCTACCACTACGCCTACAGCCACGACCTCAAGGGCTGCACCACCTTCCGGTTCAACCCCGAGGCCTTCCAGGGAGTGCTGGTCACCGACAAGGACCTGGAGAACACCACCTATCGCTTCACCCTGGCCGACGGGACCGTGATCGAGGCCCGGGGCAACGACGAGATCGAGTACGACGGCGAGATGCACACCGCCGCCAACCTCTACGACGCCCTCAAGGAGGGCTACTACGGGCGGTTCTGATAAGGGGAGAGTGACTCGGTAGGCTCCGGGGAGGCAGTCGGAGCTAGAGGGGGCGCGCCTCCGGGGGTTCCTTCCCGGGAAACGGCGTGAATCCATCCCTGGAGCCTCCACGGCGGCATCCCTGCCGCCGAGGTTCCCGGGAAGGAGCCCCCGGAGCCACGCCTGCGGCGCGGTCCGGTCCCGAGGACCCCACGGCTGAAGACAACGAACAGCGGGAGAAGAACATGAGCATCAAGATCGAGGAGCCCATCGTCGACTACGGCATCGCCAGCCCCGAGAAGGAGGAGGCCGAGGCGCCGGCGGCGGTGGCCGAACCGGAGGCCGGCGGCTACGAGGCGGAGAACGTCATCCAGATGCACGAGCGCCTGGAGCGCCCCGAGCGGCTGGAGGGCTCTACCTACAAGATCGCCACGCCGCTGTCCGAGCACGCCATCTACCTGACCATCAACGATATCGTGCTCAACGAGGGGACCCGCCACGAGCACCGGCGGCCCTTCGAGATCTTCGTCAACTCCAAGAACATGGACCACTTCCAGTGGATCGTGGCGCTCACGCGGATCATCTCCGCCGTCTTCCGCAAGGGCGGCGACGTCACCTTCCTGGTGGAGGAGCTCCACTCGGTCTTCGACCCGCGCGGCGGCTACTTCAAGAAGGGCGGCAAGTACATGCCCTCCCTGGTGGCGGAGATCGGGGAGGTCATCGATCAGCACCTGCGCAAGATCGGCATGATCCAGGAGGCGGGGCTGGACGAGCACCAGAAGGCGCTGGTGGAGGCCAAGCGCGCCGAGTACGAGCAGCGCCAGGGCTCCGGTCAGGAGGCCGCCGAGGAGGAAGAGGGCGACTATCCCCCCGGCGCCGAGCTGTGCAACAAGTGCCATACCAAGGCCATGGTCCTCATGGACGGCTGCATGACCTGCCTGGCCTGCGGCGAGAGCAAATGCGGCTGAGGCCGCGTCGCTGAACACCGGCGGAACGGAGACGACCGAGGAGGGAGCCATGCCCGCCCACGAGCCCAAGAACTGCCCCCGCTGCGGCACCGCCTTCGAGTGCCGGGTGGGCAACATCGAGCGCTGCCAGTGCCAGGTAGTCACCATCCCCGAGGAGGTTGCCGATGAGCTGCAGACGGAGTACGGCGACTGCCTCTGCGCGGATTGCCTGAAGGAGCTGGTCAGCGAGACCGCCGAGGCCTGATCGGCCGGTTATCGTTGCGTGTTCCGCAACGGTCCATGCCGTGCACGACCCCTGGTGGGGCCGTCCGTGCGTGCTAGCCTTCGGGTTCTACCGGAACGCACGAGAAGGAGGCAGCAATGGCGCGAGTACTGGTGCTCTACTACAGCATGCACGGCCACGTGGAGACCATGGCCAACGCCGTGGCCGAGGGTGCCCGCGAGGTCGAGGGGGCCGAGGTGACGGTCAAGCGCGTCCCCGAGACCATGCCGGAGGAGGTGGCCCGCCAGGCCGGGGCCAAGCTCGACCAGCCCGCCCCGGTGGCCACCGTGGAGGAACTCCCGGAGTACGACGCCATCCTCTTCGGCACCCCCACCCGCTTCGGCAACATGTGCGGACAGATGCGCAACTTCCTGGACCAGACCGGGGGCCACTGGTTCAACGGCCGCCTGGTGGGCAAGGTGGGCAGCGTCTTCGCCTCCACCGCCACCCAGCACGGCGGCCAGGAGACGACCATCACCTCCTTCCACACCACCCTCTTCCACCAGGGCATGGTCGTGGTGGGCGTCCCCTACGCCTGCCAGGAGCTGCTCAACATGGCCGAGATCAGCGGCGGCACCCCCTACGGCGCCACCACCCTCTCGGATGGGGACGGCAGCCGCCAGCCCTCGGCGAACGAGCTGACCATCGCCCGCTTCCAGGGCGCCCACGTTGCCCGGGTGGCGGCGAAGCTCGCCGACTGAAGGCCCGTTCGGCGTTCGGGCCCGGAATCCGGGGTCGCGAATCTACGGGTAGAGCCGCTCCACGGCCCAGCCCTCCCCCTCCCGGGTGTAGAGGAAGCGGTCGTGGAGGCGGAAGGCGCGGTCGGTCCAGAACTCGATACGCTCCGGCAGAACCCGGTAGCCGGACCAGTGCGGGGGGCGCGGGATCTCGCCCACGCCGAAGCGGAAGCCGTAGTGGGCCACCGCCCGCTTGAGGGTGCGGCGGTCGGCCAGGGGGCGCGACTGCTGGGACGCCCAGGCGCCGATGCGGCTGCCCCGGGCACGGCTGGCGAAGTAGGCGTCCGCCTCCGTCGCGGTTACCGGTTCCACCGTCCCCTCCACCCGGACCTGGCGATCCAGGGACTTCCAGTGGAAGCAGAGCGCCGCGCGGGGGTTGGCGGCCAGGTCCCGGCCCTTGTGGCTCTCGGTGTTGGTGTAGAAGACGAAGCCGCCGCCCTCGACCCCCTTGAGCAGCACCATCCGGCAGGAGGGCCGACCTTGGGCATCGGCCGTGGCCAGGCTCATGGCGGTGGGATTGTTCGGCTCCGAGGCCTCGGCCTCGGCCAGCCAGGCGCGGAAGTGGTCGAAGGGCTCATCGAAGGGCTGGGTCATGGGTCCTCCTGGAACGGCTCTTCATTCTAGCGCAGAGGGCCGGGGTCCCGCCCCTCTGGAACCGCTCCTCTGGACAGGGGGCGCCGCCCGGGGCTCAATGGGGGCCGGTGGCCATCAAGGGGGCGTGCCCATGTCCGCGGAGACCCATCCCTTCCTGCTGCTGGCGGCGCTGGCCGTTGGTCTCACCCTCCTCGCCGGCGGCGGCGAGCTCCTGGTCCGCGGTGCCCTGGCGGTGGGCCGACGGCTGGGCCTCTCGCCCCTGCTCGCGGGGCTGGTCATCGTCGGCTTCGGCACCTCCACCCCGGAGCTCGCCGTCTCCCTGGACGCTGCCGCGCGCGGCGCCGACGACCTCGCCCTGGCCAACGTGGTGGGCTCCAACGCCGGCAACATCCTGCTCATCCTCGGGCTCTGCGCCGTGATCACCCCGCTCACCGTGACGCCCCTGGCCCTGCGCCGGGACGGCTGGGCCATGCTCGGCGCCACCGGGCTGCTGCTGGCCCTCCTCGGTGGCGGCCTAATGCCCTGGGAGGGCGGCCTCCTCCTGGCCGCCCTGGCGGGCTACCTGGTCGTGGCGTGGCGGAGCGAGTCCCGGGCCGCCACGCCGGAGGGGGCCCTCCACGCCGCGGAGGCGGCGGCGGTCACCCCGGCCAGGCGGATGGCCACCGGCGTGGTCCTGGTGGTCGCGGGGCTGGCGCTGCTGGTGGCCGGGGCGCGGCTGCTGGTGGAAGGGGCGAGCGGCCTGGCGGAAGCGGCCGGGATCCCGCCGGCGGTCATCGGCCTCACCGTGGTGGCGGTGGGGACCTCCCTGCCGGAGCTGGCCGTCTCCCTCACGGCCGCCCTGCGCGGCAGTGGCGACGTGGCCGTGGGCAACATCCTCGGCAGCAACCTCTTCAACGCCCTGGGGGTGCTGGGCGCGGCGGCGCTGGTCGCCCCCCTCCAGGCGGCCCCTCGGCTGCTGGCCGTGGACCAGTGGGTGATGCTCGCCGCCGCCGCGGCCCTGGTCCTCTTCCTCTACACCGGCCACCGGCTGGGCCGGCGTGAGGGGGCGGCCCTCCTGGCCGCCTGGCTGGCCTGGGTGGCCGCCATGGCGGTCTGGCCGTAGGGGGTTATTCCGTTTCCTCCTCCCCGGCCTCCGCTACCCGGGTCAGGAACTCCCGGAAGAAGGCCACGAAGACCCCGAGCATCAGACCCAGGACCGCCGCCAGCGCCAGGACCAGGCGGTTCTTCGGCTCCACCGGGTTCGACGTCGCTGTTGGTTCGGCGATGATCCGCGTCGGCTGGGTCAGGCGCTCCGATAGTTGATTCAGCAGCTCTCTGCGCTGTTCTTCCAGCTGGGGGAGCCTGTTAAACAGGCGTTGCTCCAGTGTGAGCAGGGCACCTATGGCCGCTGAGGTGTTGGCATCCAGCTCTCCCAGCTTGGCCTCGAACTGAGCCTGCTGGTCCTCGATGAAGCCAATCCGCTGATTTACCTCTTCGGCACGCTCGCGGATATTTGAGCGGAAGGTCTCGAGATACCCGGCGTGGCGGTTCCGCAATTCCTCCAGGACGCCGCGCAGTTGCCGGGTTGCCTGCTCGGGGTCTTCGGAACGGGTCGTTAGCTGGATGATCCGTCCTGACTGGACCTCCGCGGTCCCTGACTGTAGGGAAGAATTGAGGCGATTTGTAACGGCGGCAGGATCTTCCAGAAGTTCTAAGGAACTTCGGGGCTTGGGTGAATCTTCTTTTTGGGGTGAGTCGAGGACGTAGACTTCTTTCGTTTTATCAGGGTGGGCCGCGACAGTGCCAATCTCAATGCTGGCACTGGCCTCATAAACCGGTGTTTTAAGGGCGAGCCAGGCGCCGGCCAGTACCATCACGAGCACGAACGTCGCCAGGATCCAGAACCGACGGCGGGCGAGGACTCGCCAGAGGTCGATAAGGCTGATCTCGTCATCGGCATAGGGGGTATCGTGCGGTGGTTGTTGGGTGGCCATGCGAGTCCTCGAAACGGTTAATACGGATGTAACAATCGTTCGATACTAGCCCGTCCGCGGACTCGGATACAAACTGGTGTTATCGGCGTCGGCGTGGCCCGTCTATCGTGTAATAAAGACCGGGGGAAAGGGATGCGGATCATCGAGGTGGTGGCACCGGCGAGCTATACCGAGACGCTGGAGCGGCTGGGGCGGGAGAACGGCGCCCTGGACGTCTGGTGCGGGGCGGTGGACGAGCAGGAACGGCGCAGCGTGCGCATGGTGGTCCCGGCGGGGGAGCACCAGGAGCTCCTGGACCGGTTGCAGGCGGTGGTGGGGGATGCCCCCGAGGGCCGGATCCTGATCCTGCCGGTGGAGGCGGTGCTGCCGCGGCCGGAGGGGGAGCAGGCCGGTAGCGGCGGGACCTCCCGGGAGGAGCTCTACAACCAGATCGCCCGCGGTGCGCGGCTTACCGGCGATCACCTGGCGCTGGTCCTGCTCTCCGGGCTGGTGGCGGCGGCCGGGCTGCTGGCCGACAGCGTCGCCATCGTGGTCGGCGCCATGGTCATCGCGCCGCTACTGGGCCCGCACCTCGCCTTCGCCCTGGGCACCGCCCTGGGCGACCGGGACCTTATCCGCCAGGCGTTGGGGACGGGGATGGCGGGGATGGCCTCGGCCTTCGTCCTGGCCGTCGCCATCGGGGTGGTGGTGCCCATGGAGTACGGCAGCGCGGAGCTCATCTCCCGTACCGTGGTGGGCTACGACAGCGTCATCATCGCCCTAGCCTCGGGGGCGGCGGCGGTGGTCTCCCTGACCACGGGGCTGCCCTCGGCCCTGGTAGGCGTGATGGTGGCGGTGGCGCTGATGCCGCCGGTCATGGCCATGGGGATGTTCCTGGGAACCGGGCGGCTGGATGTCGCAGCCAGCGCCGGCCTGCTGCTGGCGGTGAACGTGGTCAGCATCAATCTGGCCGCCAAGGTGGTCTTCCTCATCAAGGGCGTGCGGCCGCGCACCTGGCTGGAGAAGCGCAAGGCCCGCCAGTCGGTGCAACTGGCCGTCACCTTCTGGGTGGTGACCCTGCTCTTCCTCCTGCTGGCCATCCCCCTCCACTCGGAGCTGCCGCTGCCCGACCTCCCGGGACTGGGCCTTACGCCCTGAGGCCGTCGAGATCGAGCCCTGCCAGGTGGCCGGCCAGGGTCTCGCCGCTGGCGGTGAGGGCGGCGCGCTCGTCCTCGTCCGGCTCGGGGAGGACGGAGCCCTCCACACCGCCGGCCCCCACCACGCGGGGCAGGGAGAGGCAGAGGTCGGACAGGCCGAACTCCCCGTCCACCGCCGCGCTCACCGGGACCACGCTCTTCTGGTCATCGAGGATGACCCGGGTCAGGTAGGCGATGACCAGGCCGATGGCGGTGTTGGTGTAGCCCTTGCGCTGGATGATCGCGTAGGCGGCGTCGCGGACCTCGGTAAACAGGCCGTGGAGCGCCTCCGGGTCCCAGGGGCGGCCATTGATGGTCGCCCCGCGCAGGTTCTGGCCGCCGATGGTGGCGTCGCTCCACAGGGGCACCTCGGAATCGCCGTGCTCGCCCAGGATGTAGGCGTGGACCGAGCGCGGGTTGATGCCGTAGTGGTAGCCCAGCAGCGCCCGGAAGCGGGAGGTGTCCAGCATGGTCCCGGTGCCCAGGATGCGCTCGGCGGGGCGCCGGGAGAGGCGCTGGAGGATGCGGGTGAGCAGGTCCACCGGATTGCTGGCGACGATGACCACCGCCTCCGGGGCGTGATGGTCCAGCTCGGCGGCGATCCCGGCGAGGACCTCGGCGTTGCGCTGCAGCAGGCTCAGGCGGTCCTCCCCCGGTTGCTGCCCCACGCCGGCGGCCAGGACCACCACGTCGCAGCCGGCCAGGTCGGCCCAGTCGGCGGCGCGCACCGGGCAGGAGCCCACCAGGGCCTGGCCGTGGGCCAGGTCCATGGCCTCGCCCTCGGCGCGTTCCCGGTCGCGGTCCACCAGCAGCAGCTCCCGCGCCACGCGCTGCTGGAAGAGGGCGTAGGCGGCCGCCACGCCGACATTGCCGGTGCCGACGATGGCGACCCGTCCGCTCATGCGGCCACCCGGGCGTGGACGCCGTGGCGGTCGACGAAGTCCACCAGGGTAGCGGCACTGAAGTAGGCGGGGTCGCAGACCACGACGAGGTGGTGCGGGTCATCGTGTTCGAACCAGGCCTGGGAGACGCCCGGCTCCCACTCCAGCAGGGCGACGATCTCCTGACGCCGTTCCAGGTCGATATCCTCGTCGATGTGGAGATTCATGCGCTGGGTGTTGTCCACGGTGCCTCCGTCGGCTGGCTCATCGTACCGTCCCAGCTTCCGTCCCCTGTCGGCGCTTTTCAAGCCCGTAGTACCATGGTCCGATGTGAGTGGCCACTTTTCGGTAGGGGGAGCCGCCATGGGACATGCGGATAACGGCGGGGGCGAAGGTCGCCGGATCCTCCTGCTGTCGGCCTACGACGCCGTCAGCCATCGCCGCTGGCGGGAGGGGCTGGTGGCCGCCTTCCCGGAGGCGGCGTGGACCGTGCTGACCCTCCCGCCGCGCCACTTCCGCTGGCGCATCCGCGGCAACAGCCTGACCTGGGCCTTCGAGCAGCGCGCGACCCTGGAGGCCGGGTATGACCTCGTGATCGCCACCTCCATGGTCGATCTCGCCGGCCTGCGCGGCCTGGTTCCGGCCCTGGCGGCGACGCCGGCGCTGGCCTACTTCCACGAGAACCAGTTCGCCTACCCCGAGAGTCCCCACGCCCACCCGAGCAACGAGCACCGGGTGGTGAATCTCTACACCGCCCTGGCCGCGGAGGTGGTGCGCTTCAACTCCGCCTTCAATCGCGACACCTTCCGTGCCGGGGCGCGGGCCCTGCTGGCGCGGATGCCCGATGCCGTGCCCGGCGCGCTGGATGCGGAGCTGGGTGCCCTGGGTTCGGTCCTGTCGGTGCCCCTGGACGTGGCCTGGTTCCGGCCGGATACCGCCCCCGCCGAGGGCCCGTTGACCCTGGTCTGGCCCCACCGCTGGGAGCACGACAAGGCGCCGGAGCGCTTCGTCGCCGCCCTGGAGCAATTGGTCGCGCGCGGCGTCGACTTCCGGGTCCACCTCCTGGGGCAGCAGTTCCGGGGCTCGCCGGTGGACGTGGCCGCCCTGGCCGAGCGGCTGGGGGAGCGAGTGGGCGAGGTGGGGCCGGTGGCCGGCGACGACGCCTTCCGCGCCCTGCTGCAGGCCTCCCATGTCGTCGTCTCCACCGCCCTCCACGACTTCCAGGGGCTGGCGGTGCAGGAGGCAGTGGCCGCCGGCTGCCGGCCGGTGGTCCCGGACCGGCTCGCCTATCGCGACTTCATCCCTGCCGAGTGGCGCTATCCCGACGACCTCGACAACCCGGAGGCCGAGGCCACGGCCCTGGCCGATCGGCTCGAGGCGCTGGCCGCCGCCCACGGCCGGGGCGAACTGTCCCCGGCCCCCGATCTCGCCTGGCTCGCGTGGCCCGAGCAGCGGCCGGCCTGGGCGGAGGCGCTTGGCGTGGCCTAGAACTTCAGCCCTACCCGGGTAATGGTCGGCCCCTCCATCTCGCGGATGGTCAGGCGCACACCGGCGATGGCCAGGCTGTCACCCACCACCTGGCGGCCCTTGAAGTAGTGGCTCAGGCGGTCGTGGAGGGTCTCGCCGGGGTCGTCCACCGTGATCTCCAGGCCGTAGATGGCGGCGACATCCAGGAGCCGGGCGTCGCCGTTCAAGAGGAACTCGCCGAAGAAGGCGGCCTCCTCCGGGCGCGCCGGGCCGAAGAGGCGGTCCAGCAGGGGGAGGTCCGGCGGCGTGGCGAGGACGTAGATGTAGTCCCCCGGGCAGAGGCAGTCGTCATCGGGCTCCAGCGGGCGGCCCTCGCGCAGGGCGGCCACCACCCGCGCGTGGTCGGGCAGGCCGATGGCCTGGGGATCGCGACCGGCGGCGGGGCTGTCCGGCTCCAGGCGGTAGCCGATGAACTCGTAGTCGTACTGCGCCGGGATATCCAGTTCGAAGCGCTGCATCACCTGCGGTTGCGGCGGCATGTCCAGCCCCAGCCGGCGTGCCACCGGGGCGATGGTGGCCCCCTGGACCAGGAGCGAGACCAGGACCACGAAGAAGGCGATATTGAAGTAGGTCGACGCATCCGGCAGTCCGGCCAGTAGCGGGAAGAGGGCCAGGACGATGGGCACGGCGCCGCGCAGTCCCACCCAGCTCAGGAAGAGCTGCTCCCGCCAGTCCAGGCCGAAGGGGGCGAGGCCCAGGAAGACCGCCACCGGCCGGGCAAGCAGCATGAGAACCGCTGCCACGGCCAGCCCCTGAGGGGCCACGGCCCAGATCTCGGAGGGGTTCACCAGCAGGCCGAGGATGAGGAACATCCCGATCTGGGCCAGCCAGGCCAGGCCGTCGTTGAAGCGGCGGATGTGGTGGCCGGCCTGCAGCGGCCGGTCGCCGACGACCAGCCCGGCCAGGTAGACGGCCAGGAAGCCGCTGCCGCCGAGGCTGTTGGCACTGGCGAAGAGGCCGATGCCGCCGGCCAGCGCCGCCAGGGGGTAGAGCCCCTCGGTAAGGTCCAGGGCGTTGATGAGCCGCGCCAGGAGCCAGCCACCGCCGAGCCCCAGGGCCGCCCCCGCTCCCATCTGCCAGACCAGCTGCAGCGCGACGCCCAGCCCGCCGGGGTCGCTGCCGGTACGCGCCCACTCCAGGAAGAGGAGGGTGAGGAAGACCGCCATGGGGTCATTGAGCCCGGACTCGATCTCCAGGGTGGCTCCCACCCGCTGCTTGAGGGTCAGGCCCCGGGCGCCCAGCAGCCCGAAGACGGCCGCGGCGTCGGTGGAGCCGACGATGGCCCCCAGTAGCAGGCCGGAGACGGGATCCAGCTCCAGGATCCAGGCGGCGGCGGCGCCGGTAATGCCGGCGGTGATCACCACCCCTACCGTGGCCAGGGAGAGGGCCGGTCGCAGGCCCACGCGGAAGGTTGCGGTATCCGTGCGCAGGCCGCCGTCGAAGAGGATGATGGCCAGCGCCAGGTTGCCGATGAGGAAGGCCGAGAGCGGGTCGTGGTATTCGATCCCCAGGCCGTCGCTGCCGGCGACCATGCCCAGGGCGAGGAAGACCGCGAGGATGGGCAGGCCGAGCCGGTGGGAGAGGGGGCTGGCCACGATGCTGAGCAGGACCAGGGCGCTGCCCAGGAGCAGGAGCTGCTGGGTGAAGTCCATGGGCCTAGCCCGTCTTGTCGCCGGAACGGTCGGGGGTCACGATGAGGCCCCTCGACCATCCCTCTGGAGGAAACCCATGCCGTACCTCGCCAACGTTGCCCTGGCCGCCTGGCTCATCCTCACCGGCCTCATCGACCTGGCCCACCTGCGATTCCTTCACGACGACCTCATCATGGGCGTGCTGGCGGTGGTGGCCGGGGCGCTCCAGCTCATGCGCCGCTAGTGCCGGCCCTTTCGGCCTCCAGCAGTCGCTCGGTGAGCGGCCCCTGGGCATCGCTGACCTCGATGGAGCGATGGGGGTAGGGGATCTCCACGCCGGCCTCGCCGAAGGCGGTCTTGAGCCGCTTGAGGTACTCCCGGCCGCACTCCCACTGGTGGCCGGGGCGGGTGATAATACGCCCCTTGATGACGATGGCGGAGTCGGCGAACTCATTGACGCCGAAGATCTCCACCGGCTGCGAGATGAGCGGGCCGAAGTAGTCGTCGGCCCGGAGTTCATCCCCTACCCGCTGCATGATGCCGATGACCTGGTCCGGCTCCGAGTTGTAGGAGACGCCGATATCCATGACATAGGCGGACCAGTCCTTGGTCATGTTGGAGACCGAGGTGATGGCGCCGTTGGGGAGCACGTGGACCGTCCCCGCCAGGTCGCGCAGGACCACGGTGCGGAAGTTCAGCCGCTCCACCACGCCGGCGGTGCCGTTGATGATGGCCACATCGCCCACCCGGATCTGGTTCTCGAGGATGAAGAAGAAGCCGGTGATGACGTCGCGCACCAGGTTCTGCGCGCCGAATCCCACCGCCAGTCCGAGGACGCCGGCGCCGGCGAGCAGCGGCGCGATATCCACCCCCAGCTCGCGGAGTATCACCATGGCCACTATCACCCCGATGGCGATGCCGGCCCCCTGGCGTAGCAGGCGGGTGAGCGTCTCAGCGCGCTTGGCGGCCTCGGGGCCGCTCTCCTGGTCGCCGGCGGCGCGCTCCACCAGGCGGCGCTCCATGCGGGCGAGGGCGGCCCGGACCAGGCGCATGGCCACCCAGGCGACGACGAGGATGAGCACTACCCGCAGGCCCGTCGTGATCAGGGTCTGCCACGGGATGCTGGAGAGGAGGGTCTTGGGGTCCATGGTTCCGGGCTCCTTGGGGCACGTCTTCGCGTTCGCCGGAAGCGGGGTTAATGGCCATACTGCCTCGAGGCAGGATATCGCCAAAGCGTAATCACAACCGCGGCAACCGTCGAGAAAGAACATGACTACCGAGTGGCCGGCAATCCGGATCGAACTACCATCCTGGGTGGACGAGGTCGTCCGGGCCCATCCCGGGCCGCTGGATGATGCCGCCGCCATGGGTCTCGCCATCGCCCTGGCGCGAGGGGTCATGGAACGGGGCGAAGGGGGGCCCTTCGGCGCCGTGGTGGTGGATGCCGCCGGGAATCTGGTGGCGCCGGGGATGAACCGGGTCCTGGCCAGTGGCCAGTCCTGGGCCCACGCCGAGATGATCGCCCTGGCCATTGCCCAGCGGCAATCGGGGACCCACGACCTGGCCACGGCCCCCGGCGCCCCCCTGACCCTGGTGACCGCCGGCGAGCCCTGCGCCATGTGCCTCGGGGCCATCCCCTGGTCGGGGGTGAGCCGGGTGGTGGCCGGTGCCCGGGAGGCCGATATCGCCGCCGCCGGTTTCGATGAGGGGGACAAGCCGGCGGCCGGCCTCGAGTCCCTGGGCCGGCGCGGCATCGAGGTCCGGCGCGACGTTCGACGGGCGGAGGCGGCGCGGGTCCTCAGCGACTACGCGGCGGCCGGTGGTCCGATCTACTGAATCGCCGGGGCGGCGGAGGGGTGGGGTGTGAGCTACTTCATGGCCCTGCCCCGATCTTCGTGGTAGCTTCCGCCCCTAATCGACAGGGAGGGAAGAACCATGCGCAAGCTCGCCATCGCCGCGGCCCTGGCCGTTGCCCCCGCCACCGCCAGCGCCGACCTCCTCGGCTTCGGGGTCGGGGTGGGCGTCGACTACTGGAATGCCGAGCCCGACGGCTCCACCGCCTACAACGGCGGCGATGTCGATCTTCAGGACGACCTCAAGCTCGATGACTCCGGGGAGTTCCAGGGCTGGGTCTACGCCGAGCACCCGGTCCCCCTCATTCCCAACGTCCGCATCGAGCGGACCAGCATTGCTTCCAGCGGGAGCAATGGTGAAGTGCCGGTGGCAACCTTCGGCGGGTTCGACGTTGATGCCACCGACGTGCAGACCGATCTGGAGCTGGACCAGACCGACTTCATCCTCTACTGGTCGCCCCTGGACAATCTCTTCGAGCTGGACTTCGGTCTGGACGTCAAGCGAGTCTCCGGCAACCTCTACCTGTCCGGTGATGCGCCCGGTGGCGGAGGTAGTGAGACCCTGAACGAGGACCTGGACGGCTGGATCCCGCTGGGCTACCTGGCCGCCGGCGTCCACATCCCCGGCACCGGCCTGGCGGTGAACGCCCGTACCGCCCGGATCTCGGCGGGGGACAACAGCTTAACCGATACCGCTGCCGACGTCTCCTGGACCTCGGCCTTCGGGCTGGGTGTCCGGGTCGGCGTCCGCTCCCAGTCCCTGGACCTGGAGGATGTGGGTGACGTCACCGTGGATACCGACTTCAGCGGCACCTACGCCGGGGTCCACTACATCTTCTAGTCCCCGTCCTCTGCCGGGGGATCGGCGTGGGCGACGGCCCAGACCGTCACCGCCGCGGCCCCGGCCTCCAGCAGGGCCCGGGCCAGCTCCCGGGTGGTGCCGCCGGTGGTGACCACGTCGTCCACGATGGCGATACGGGCCCCGGCCACCGGCCGGCGGATCCGGAAGGCGCCTTGAATGTTGGTCTGTCGGGCGCGGGCATCCAGCCCCGACTGGGCCGCTGTGGCCCGCTGCCGGACGGCGTGGTGCGGCCAGAGGCGCGCATCCGTGGTCCGGGCCACCGGGCGGGCCATTTCCAGGGCCTGGTTGAATCCCCGCTCGGCCAGCCGCCGCCGGTGCAGGGGGACCGGGACCAGGGCATCCACGGACTCCCCGGCAACCGCCTCCGCGAGCACCTCGCCCAGTCCCCGGGCAGCCACCAGATCGCCGTGGAACTTCATGGCGTGGATCAGCCGGTCCACCGGCCAGGCGTACCGGCAGGCCGCGAGGAGGGGGGTGGCGGGTGGTTGCCGACGGCAGGCCGGGCAGGGCTCCGGGCCGTGCCCGGGCTCGCCGCACTCGGGGCAGGGGTCGGGGATCCGGGGGAGGTCGCCCCGACAGCCGGGACAGAGGGGGCCGTCCGCCGGCCCACGGCAGAGGCGGCAGCGCGGCCCCAGGGGGCGGTCCCGGGGCGTCCGTTCCCGTCGGTTCTCGTCAACCATCCGGCCTCCCTGCCGGTTGACAGCGTCCCGGGCCAGATTAGCATGGTCCCCCTAACCGACCCAGGAGCTCCCATGACCGAGACCGAGAACGCGGAGGGCAAAGGCCCGCGCGTGGTGACCGCCGCGAGTGCCCGCTTCGCCGCCAAGATCTTCCACTACGGCAACATCGCGGCGATGCTCGTGCCGCTGCCGCTGGGGATCTTCTGGCTGGGAGCCTCCATGCTGGTCTACGCCATGAACCGCCACAATCCCAACCCGCGGGTGGGCCACTACACCCAGACCGGGGCCACACCGCTCTACGGCGCCGTCGGCCTGGTGGTGGTCGTGGCCACCTTCTTCTCCCGGGGGCTGATGCCGTGGGTGGTCCTCTGGATCTTCTGCGCGGTGATCATCATCCCCTGGTCCATCTACCAGCTGGTGCAGATCCAGCGCGAGGAATGGCACGACACGCCCATTCCCGCCGAACATGACAAGAAATAAGGAACGAGGAGCATGATCGAGATTCCCACGGCCCCGCGCCACGACTGGAGCCGCGCCGAGATCCGCGAGCTCGTGGAGCTGCCCTTCCCGGAGCTCATGTACCGGGCGCAGGCCGCCCACCGGGCCCACTTCGACCCCGCCGAGGTGCAGCTCTCCACCCTGCTCTCCATCAAGACCGGCGCCTGCCCCGAGGACTGCGCCTACTGTCCGCAGTCGGCGCGCTACGATACCGGGCTGGAGCGCGATCGCCTGATGCAGATCGAGGAGGTGGAGGATGCCGCGCGCCAGGCGCGGGATGCCGGGGCCAGCCGCTTCTGCATGGGCGCGGCCTGGCGCAGCCCCCGGGACAAGGACCTGGATACCGTGGCCGAGATGGTCCGCCGGGTCCGCGACCTCGGCATGGAGACCTGCCTCACCGCCGGCATGCTCAGCGACGAGCAGACCACCCGGCTGCGCGAGGCGGGCCTGGACTACTACAACCACAACCTGGATACCTCGCCGGAGTTCTACGGCACCGTGGTGACCACCCGCACCTACCAGGAGCGGCTGGATACCCTGAGCCGGGTTCGCGAGGCGGGGATGAAGGTCTGCGCCGGCGGGATCCTCGGCATGGGCGAGAGTCGCAACGAGCGCGCCGGCCTGCTCCAGCAGCTCGCCACCCTGGATCCCCACCCGGAGAGCGTGCCCATCAACCTGCTCATCCAGGTGGAGGGGACGCCGCTCCACGGCATCGAGGAGCTCGACCCCATCGAGTTCGTGCGCACCATCGCCGCCGCCCGCATCGCCATGCCGGCCTCCCACGTCCGGCTCTCTGCCGGGCGCGAGGACATGGACGACGCCCTCCAGGCGCTGTGCATCTCCGCCGGGGCCAACTCCATCTTCTACGGCGAGAAGCTCCTGACCACCGGCAACGCCGACGTGGAGCGCGACCGGGCGCTGTTCGAGCGCCTGGGCCTGCGGCCCGAGGGGGGCGACTGGGCCGCGGTGGAGGCCGCGGCCGCCGCCGGGGCGTGATGGCCGACGCCGCACAGCGTCTGGGTCCGTTGCTGGCCCGGCGGGAGGCCGAGGGCCTCTACCGGCGTCGCCCCCTGCTGGAATCGGCCCCCGGGGCCCGGGTGGTCCTGGACGGCGTCGAGTACCGCAACTTCGCCAGCAACGACTACCTGGGGCTGGCGGCCCATCCGGAGCCCGCCGCCGCCCTGGCGGGGGGGGCGCGGAGCTGGGGCGCCGGGGCCGGGGCCGCCCACCTGCTGGGGGGGCACGCCGGGCCCCACCAGGCCCTGGAGGCGGAGCTGGCCGCGTTCGTCGGCCGCGAGCGGGCCCTGGTCTTCTCCACCGGCTACATGGCCAACCTCGGGGTCATCGAGGCGCTGGCCGGCCGTCGGGATACCGTCTGGGAGGATCGGCTCAACCACGCCTCCCTCATCGACGGCGCCCGGCTGGCTGGGGCGCGCCTGCGCCGCTACGCCCACGCCGACCCCGCCGACCTGGCACGCCGCCGGGGCGACGATACCGCCCTGGTGGCCACCGACGGCGTTTTCAGCATGGACGGCGACCTTGCCCCCCTGACCGAGCTGGCGGAGGCGGCGGGGAAGAGCTGGCTCATGGTGGACGATGCCCACGGCCTGGGCGTGGTGGGCCCCGGCGGACGGGGCAGCGTCGCCGCCGCCGGGCTGGGGACCGCCGAGGTGCCGGTGCTGGTGGGGACCCTGGGCAAGGCCTTCGGCACCTTCGGCGCCTTCGTCGCCGGCGACGAGGCCCTCATCGAGGCGATGGTGAATACCGCGCGGACCTTCATCTATACCACGGCCCTCCCGCCCGCCGTGGCCGAGGCCACCCGGGCCAGCCTCGCCCTCATCCAGGGCGAGGAGGGCGAGCGCCGCCGGGCCCACCTGGACGCCCTCATCCGGCGTTTCCGGGCCGGGGCGGCCGAGGCCGGGCTGGCGCTCATGGAGTCGCCCACCCCCATCCAGCCCCTGCCGGCGGGGGAGGCGGAGACCGCCTCCGCCTGGGCCGATGCCCTGGGCAAGCGCGGCTTCCGGGTGGCGGCCGTGCGCCCGCCCACGGTCCCGCCGGGGACGGCGCGGCTGCGGGTGAGCCTCACCGCCGACCACACCGAGGCCGAGATCGACGAGCTGGTGGCGGCCCTGGCCGCGACCCGGCCGGCGGAGGTTCCGGCATGAGCGACCTGGCGACCACGGTGCGGGGTAGTGGCCCCGACTGGGCCCTGATCCACGGCTGGGGGCTGCATGGCGGCGTCTGGACCGAGACCGCCGACGCGCTGGCCGGGGACCGCCGGGTGACCATCGTGGATCTCCCGGGCCACGGCGCCAGCCGCGGTCCGGTTCCCTCGACCCTGGCCGGGGCCGCCGCCGAGGTGGCGGAGGTGCTGCCGGAGCGGACGACGCTGGTGGGCTGGTCCCTGGGCGGCCTGGTCGCCCTGCGGCTGGCGCTGGACTTCCCGGAGCGGGTGGCCGCCCTGAAGCTGGTGGCGGCCACGCCCCGCTTCGTCACCGGGGCCGACTGGCCCCACGCCACGCCGCCCGGCGTCCTCCACGACTTCGCCGCTGACCTGGCCCGGGACTATCGCGGCACCCTGCTGCGCTTCCTCGCCCTCCAGGCCCGCGGTTCGGCCACGGCCCGGGAGGATGTCCGCCGCCTGCGCGAGCGGGTCTTCGAGCACGGCGAGCCCGACCATGACGCCCTGGCCCGGGGGCTGGAGTGGCTGGCCGGTAGCGATCTCCGCTCCGAGCTGGCGGGGCTGGCGGTCCCGGTCCACTTCATCGGCGGCCAGCGGGACAACCTGGTCCCGGCGGCCGCCCTGGAGGCCGCCGCCGACCTGGCCCCGGAGGGGCGAACGACCATCCTGGAGGGGGCCGGCCATGCCCCCTTCCTCTCCCACCCCGAGGCCTTCCGGGAGGCGCTGGATGGCTGAGTTCGACGACCAACGGGGCGACAGGCAGCGGGTCCGGCAGCAGATCCGGGCCGCCTTCGACCGGGCCGCCGAGGACTACGATGCCGCCGCCGTCCTCCAGCACCAGGTGGGGGCGCACATGGACGAGCGGCTGGACCTGATACTCATGCAGCCGGAGCGGGTGCTGGATATCGGCACCGGGACCGGCCGGGGGGCCGAGCGGCTGGTGCAGCGCTATCCAAGAGCCGAGGTGATCGCCGCCGACCTGGCCCCGGCCATGGTGGCCCGCGCCCGCCGCCGCGTCGGCGGCTGGTGGCGGGGGGCGAAGGTCCCCTGGCGCGGTCGGCGCCACTTCACCTCCGCCGACCTGGAGGCGCTGCCCTTCCCGGCGGCCAGCTTCGACCTGGTCTTCTCCAACCTCACCCTGCAGTGGTGCGACCCGGCCACGGCCTTCGCCGAGGTACGCCGGGTCCTGCGCCCCGGTGGCCTCTTCCTCTTCACCACCTTCGGCCCGGATACCCTGCATGAACTGCGCGCGGCCTGGGCCACGGTGGACGGGGAGGCCCACGTGAACACCTTCGTGGACATGCACGACCTGGGCGACGAACTGGTCCATGCCGGCCTGGCCGACCCGGTCATGGACATGGAGTACTTCACCCTGACCTATCCGGACGTCCGCGGCCTCATGCGGGATCTCAAGACCATCGGCGCCCAGACCGTCACCGGCGGTCGCCGGGAGGGCCTCATGGGGCGCCGGACCCTGGCCGGCCTGGAGGCCGCCTACGAGCCCTTCCGGACCGCCGAGGGCGTTCTGCCGACCACCTGGGAGGTGGTCCACGGCCACGCCTGGGCCCCGGAGACCACGCCGGCGCAGCAGCGGTCCGAGGATGGTGCCACCACGGTGAGCCTGGACTCCCTGCGGAGTTCGGTGCGCCGGTCATGAGGGGGATCTTCGTCACCGGCACCGACACCGATGTAGGCAAAACCCGGGTGGCCGCCGGCCTGGTGGCCGCCTGGGCCGCCACCGGAGAGGCGGTCTGCGGTCTCAAGCCCGTGGCCGCCGGGGCGGAGGCGACTCCGGCGGGGCTGCGCAACGAGGATGCCGAGGCCCTGCGCGCCGCCGCCTCGGTGGAACTCCCTTACGAGCAGGTTAATCCCGTCTGCCTGGAGCCGCCCATGGCGCCCCACCTGGCGGCCGCCGAGGCCGGCGTGGACCTGGCTACCGCTCCCCTGGCCCGGCGCCTGGAGGCGGCCGTACCCGAGGGCGTGACCGCGGTAGTGGAGGGCGCCGGCGGCTGGCTGGTGCCCACCGCACCGGGGGAGACCCTGGCCGACCTCGCCGAGGCCCTGGGTCTGCCGGTGGTGATGGTGGTGGGCCTGCGCCTGGGCTGCCTCAACCACGCCCTGCTCACTGCGGAGTCCATCGCCGCCCGCGGCCTGCCCCTGGCCGGGTGGGTCGCCAACCACATCGAGCCCGACATGACCGCGGCTGCCGCCAACCGGGATACGCTGGCGGAGCGGCTGTCCGCGCCCCTGCTGGCCGAGTTGACTCATGTGCCGGATGCCACACCGGCCGAGGTGGTGGAATCGCTGCATGGCGCCGTCTCCCGCCTTGGTCGCGAGGTGCTGGCCTGATCCGGATCAATTTCCGTCGGGCCGGAATGGGTCACTCTGGACCGTGCCTCCGGCGGCCCCTGCGCTTGCTTCGTCGATCGCCGGTCGATTACTATTCACAATTACCTTGAGGGGCCCAGGCCCCGGGGCTCCGTTCCGGAATCCGTTCGGTTTGATATAGCGAGGCGTCAAATGACACAGACAATCGCTGACAGCACGGGCACCCGGGAGGGTGCCGTCTCGGCAGCGGACCAGTACAACTACGATATCGTCCGCAAATTTACGATCATGGCCATCATCTGGGGTGTGCTCGGCATGACCACCGGGGTGTACATCGCCTCGGAGCTGGCCTGGCCCTTCCTCAACTTCGGCATCCCCGAGATCAGCTTCGGCCGTCTGCGGCCGGTGCATACCTCCGCGGTGATCTTCGGTTTCGGCGGCAGTGCGCTGTTCGCCACCTCCTACTATGTGGTGCAGCGTACCTGCCAGACCCGGCTGTACAGCGATACCCTGGCCAACTTCACCTTCTGGGGGTGGCAGGTCGCCATCGTGATCTCGGCGCTCAACTACGTCTCGGGTTACACCCAGTCGCGCGAGTACGCGGAGATGACCTGGCCGGTGGACATCCTCATCGCCGTGATCTGGGTGGTCTACTTCTGGATCTATACCCAGACCCTGCGGCGCCGGAGCCAGCCCCACATCTACGTGGCCAACTGGTTCTACATGGCCTTCATCCTGGCCACCGCGCTGCTGCACATCTTCAATAACATGGCGATGCCGGTCTCCCTGTTCAGCTGGGAGTCCTACAGCCTCCACGCCGGGGTTCAGGACGCCATGACCCAGTGGTGGTACGGCCACAACGCGGTGGGCTTCTTCCTGACCGCGGCCTTCCTCGGCATGATGTACTACTTCGTGCCCAAGCAGGCGGAGCGGCCGGTCTACTCCTACCGGCTGTCCATCGTCCACTTCTGGGCGCTGATCTTCCTGTACATGTGGGTGGGTGCGCACCACCTCCACTGGACCGCCCTGCCGGACTGGACCTCCACCCTGGCGGCGACCTTCTCCATCCTGCTGCTGATGCCCTCCTGGGGCGGCATGATCAACGGCATCATGACCCTGTCCGGGGCATGGGAGAAGCTGCGGACCGACCCGATCATGCTCTTTTTGATCACCTCGCTCTCCTTCTACGGCATGTCGACCTTCGAGGGTCCGCTGATGTCGCTGAAGAGCGTGAACGCCCTCTCCCACTACACCGACTGGACCGTGGGTCACGTCCACTCCGGTGCCCTGGGCTGGGTGGCGATGATCACCATCGGCTCCTTCTACCACCTCCTGCCGCGCCTGTACGGCACGCGCCTGTTCAGCCAGAAGCTGGTCTATGCCCACTTCTTCCTGGCGACCATCGGCATCGTGCTTTACATCAGCGCCATGTGGGTGGCCGGTATCGGGCAGGGCCTGCTGCTCCGCGCCTTCGATGAGTACGGCAACCTCGCCTACACCTTCATCGAGACGGTGGAGTTCCTGCACATGCCCTACGCGGTCCGCGCCATCGGTGGCATGTTCTTCGTGGCCGGTATGCTGCTGCTCGCCTACAACGCCTGGATGACCATCCGCCAGGCCAAGCGCGAGAACGCTACCGCCGATGCCTCCATTCCGGCGCCGGCGGCCCACTAAGAACCCGCGAGGGCTGGAGAGAGTCATGAAACACGAAACAATCGAGACCAACGCGGGCTGGCTCATCATCCTGACGCTGCTCGTGATCAGCATCGGGGGCCTGGTGGAGATCGTCCCGCTCTACTACATCGACGAGACGGTCGAGGATGTGGACGGGGTCCGCCCCTACACCCCGCTGGAGCTGCGGGGCCGGGACATGTATCTGCGCGAGGGCTGCTATACCTGCCACTCCCAGATGATCCGGCCCTTCCGCGACGAGGAGCTGCGGTACGGCCACTACTCCCTGGCCGCGGAGTCCAAGTACGACCACCCCTTCCAGTGGGGCTCCAAGCGCACGGGCCCCGACCTGGCCCGCGTGGGCGGCAAGTACTCCAATGAGTGGCACGTCCAGCACCTGAAGGCCCCGCGCTCGGTGGTGCCGGAGTCCATCATGCCGGACTATCCCTGGCTGGTGGAGAACAAGCTGGATTACTCGCAGATCGAGGACCGCATGCGGGCCCTGAAGGCCGTGGGCGTTCCCTACTCCGAGACCCAGCAGGAGTACCAGGCCAACGTCGAGAAGTTCGGCAAGGATGTGGCGGACAAGCTCCACATCCCGAAGGCCGACCAGAACCTGGTGGACGAGGCCCAGCAGGGCAACTACGACGGCGACAACTCCGACATCACGGAGATGGATGCCATCGTGGCGTACCTGCAGGTGCTCGGCACCATGGTCGACTTCAGCAAGTACGACGAGGGTGAGTTCGTCGAGTATCGGTAACCCGATTCAACCGACCCGGTGATACGTATGCAGGATTTCTTTCTCTGGTTCACGGAACTGGACAACAGCAAGATGTTTGCGCTGGTGCTTTTCTTTACCACCTACGTAGGCATCCTCCTCTACGTGTATACCGGGCGGCGGCGCACCGAGCGCCTGGAATCCTACCGGTTCATGCCGCTCAACGAAGGGCACGATGATGCCCCGAAGCGTGAGGACAACAAAGATGAGTGAGCACAACAACCAGAACCAGGGTGAGGTGGAGACCACTGGCCACGCCTGGGACGGTGACCTCCAGGAGTACAACAATCCCCTGCCGCGCTGGTGGCTGTGGACCTTCTACGCCTCGGTCATCTTCGCGGTGGTCTACTGGATCCTCTACCCGGCCTGGCCCGTGGGGGATACCTATACCAAGGGGCTGATGAACACCATCACCTACGAGACCGAGTCCGGTGAGGAGAAGACGACCCACTGGAACACCCGGGCCCTCTTCCTCAAGGAGATGAAGGAGAGCCCCGCGGCGGTGCGTCAGCAGGAGTACCTCGACCAGGTGGCGGATCTCAGCTACGAGGCCATCCAGAACGATCCGGACCTCATGGCCTTCACCCGCTCCTACGCCCGGGGCCTGTTCGGCGACAACTGCGCCGCCTGCCATCAGCAGGGCGGGGGTGGCGTCATGGGCGCCTATCCCAACCTGGTGGACGACGCCTGGCTCTGGGGCGGGGACTTCGCCGATATCAACGAGACGCTCCACCAGGGTCGGCTGGGCTACATGCCCCCGTTTCAGGAGACCTTCACCGAGGAGCAGTTGAACTCGGTGGCGGCCTACGCCCTGAGCCTCTCCGGCCACGACGTGGATCGGCAGCTCGCCTCGCAGGGTGAGGCGATCTTCAACGGCGACACCGGTGGCTGCTACTACTGCCACACCACCGAGGGTACCGGCCGTGAGTCCGTGGGTGCCGCCAATCTCACCGACTCCATCTGGACGGTTGCGGATGTCCCGGGCGCCGACGGCATCGATGCCAAGATGGCGGCCGTGAAGGAGGTCATCCACGACGGCATCCAGCGTCGTATGCCGAAGTTCGGTGACCGCCTCTCCGAGGACGAGATCCGGTTGCTGACGCTCTACGTCCACGAGCTGGGCGGCGGGCAGTAGGCCTCGACAAGCGCGATAAAGGTCGCGAACATGGGTTCGTGACCAACCATAAAAAGAGCCACGGGAGGTCGTGACCAGCGGTTGCGCCTCCCGTTGTCGTTTCCGGCACCCGGAAACGTCGACAGGAGGAAGGGTAGTGCCGGGCAGGCCCGGAATCGGCACCCGGATCTCGTTCGATCCGGGTGGACCGCTTGAATTGCTGGAGGGAAGTCCATGGCAACGGAAACCGCTCAGGAGGGCGCCTACCAGGCGCGCATCCCCATCCACCCTCGCTCGGTCAAGGGTCGGTTCAGGAACCTCAAGTGGGGGATCCTGATCCTTGCCTACGGCGTCTACTTCCTCCTGCCGTGGCTGCGCTGGGACCGGACCACCGGCCCCAGTCAGGCGGTGCAGTTCGACATTCCGGGACGCCAGTTCTATCTCTTCGATCTGACGGTCTTCGCCCAGGATATCTTCTGGCTGGCGGGGCTGCTCATCATCGGCGCCTGGCTGCTGTTCTTTGTCACCGGCATCGCCGGGCGCGTCTTCTGCGGCTATTTCTGCTTCCAGACCCTGTGGACCGACGTCTACATCCTCATCGAGCGACTGGTTCAGGGCGAGCGGCCCAAACGGCTGCGCCTGTCCAAGGGGCCGTGGAACAGCGAGAAGATCACCAAGTACGGGATTACGCACATCCTGTGGCTGGCCATGGCCTTCCTCACCGGGCTGACCTTCACCATGTACTGGACCGATGCCCCCACACTGGTCCAGCAGTTCTTCACGGGGCAGGCGCCCTATCCGGCCTACTTCACCACCGGCTTCCTGACGCTGACCACCTACATCATGGCCGGCCACGCCCGGGAGCAGGTCTGCACCTACATGTGCCCCTACGCCCGCTTCCAGAGCGCCATGTTCAACATGGACACCCTCATCGTCAGCTACGACACCAACCGGGGGGAGCGCGAGCAGGGGCGGCACAAGGTGGCCAAGGGGCTGAAGACGCCGGAGGAGCGGCGCGAGAAGGGCTACGGCGACTGCATTGACTGCGGCTATTGCGTCCAGGTCTGCCCGGTCGGGATCGACATCCGCAACGGCCTGCAGTACCAGTGCATCTCCTGCGCTCTGTGCATCGACGCCTGCGATAACATCATGGACCAGATGGGTTACCCGCGCGGCCTGGTGCGTTACACCTCCGAGCGGGAACTGGAGGGGGGCAAGACCCACTTCCTCAAGCCCAAGAACTTCGGGTACGCCGCGGCGATACTGGTGGCGTCCGGGGCGCTCATCTACAGCATCGCGACCCGGGCGCCGATGGAGTTCTTTGCCGCCCAGGTGCGTCAACCGTTGTCGGTGACCCTCTCGGATGGCCGGATCCAGAACCGGTACAATCTGAAGGTGTCCAACAAGACCACTGAACCCATCGATTACCGGATCCGGCTGGAGGGGCTGCAAGGTGCCTCCATGGATCTCGGCGGCTACGAGACCATCACCGTGGAGGCCGAACGGTCGAGCCGAGTGCAGGCCAAGGTCCGGGTGGAACCCGACCTCCTCACCGGGGAACAGACCCACTTCCGCTTCGTAATGGACCCGGTGAATGACGCCTACCAGCCCCTGAAAGCGGAGGCGACCTTCCATGGGCCCGATTGAGGTAACAACCTGATGCAGACCATGCTCCTGACCCTCGTCGGTGGCGCCATCGCCATCGTCCTGGTCTTCCTCCTGCTGCGGCTGCGCGGCGGGGACCCCAAGGTGGGGGCGCTCGCCGCCGCCTTCCCGGTAGTGGCAGCCTATACCGTATGGGCTGCCACCGACTGGCCGGGGATGGACGTCTATGCCATGCACCTGGCGGTCTACTTCGTTACCGCCTACGCCCTGGCCATCATCGGCCTGCAGCAGCGCAAGGGCCGGTTCCGGTTCCACTGGGGTCCGGCCCTCATCGTCGCCTTCTTCGGTGTCGTGATCAGCGTTAACGCCGTCTTCCTGACCCTGGCCAATGGCGGCCTCGGACCGGAGGCCACCGCGTGGCTCCTGCCCGAGCCGGACAGCGGCGCCGAGGTCCAGTCCCACTTTCCCGGCACCGTGGCCCGGGACTACCAGGAGAAGGAAGAGCTCTACAATCGCTACCTGGAGCGCGTCGAGGAGCAGCGCGAGCGGGGCTGGCAGGTCACCCAGGGCTTCCTGGACCCGCCGGTGGCCGGTCAGCGGGAGGCCTTCCAGGTTAAGGTGACCACCCGGAAGGGGGAGCCCCTGGACGGGGCGACCGTGAGCGGCAAGTTCCTCCGGCCCGCCAACAAGGATCTCGACGTCTCCTTCGAGCTCCAGCAGGTCGGGCCCGGCCTCTACCGCAGCGACCTCCGGCTGCCGGCCCCCGGCCGCTGGGACCTCGCCATGACCATCGAGCGCGCCGGCGCCACCCACGAGGTCCATGCCCGAACCCGCATCAACGACGACTCCTGAGGAAGGGGCGGAGCCCGCCGCCTGCGAGTGCTTCCACTGCGGCCTGCCGGTCCCGGCCGGCGCTGACTACCGCGTTACTATCGATGGCGCGGAGCAGCCCATGTGCTGCCCCGGCTGCCAGGCGGTGGCCAGCGCCATCGTGGACGCCGGTCTCACCGACTACTACCGCCATCGCACGGAGAAGGCGCGCAACGCCGGTGAGCTGATCCCGGAGGCCCTGGCGGAACTCGACCTCTATGATCGCGAGTCCATCCAGCGCAGCTTCGTCGCCGTGGACGAGGACGACGTCCGCGAGGCGTCGCTGATCCTGGAGGGGATCACCTGCGCCGCCTGCGTCTGGCTCTCCGAGCGCCATGTCCGCGGCCTCGAGGGCGTCCTGGATTTCCAGGTAAACTACGCCACCCACCGGGCTCGGGTCCGCTGGGATTCCTCCCGGATCGCGCTCTCCGACATCCTCCGGGCCATCGCCGCCATCGGCTACCGCGCCCACCCCTTCGACCCGGGCCAGCAGGAGTCGCTCTACAAGCGCGAGCGCGGCGCCGCCCTGCGCCGCCTGGCCGTGGCCGGCCTGGGTACCATGCAGGTCATGATGCTCGCCGTCGCCCTCTACGCCGGCCACCAGTACGGCATCGATGCGCAGATGCAGCAGTTCCTGCGCTGGGTCAGCCTCCTGCTGGCCACGCCGGTGGTCTTCTACGCCGGCTGGCCTTTCTTTACCTCCGCCTGGCGCGATCTCAAGAGCGGCAGCGCCGGCATGGACGTCCCCGTGAGCCTGGCCGTCGCCTCCACTTGGGGCGCCTCCGCCTGGGCCACGGTGACCGGTAGCGGGGAGGTCTACTTCGAATCGGCGACCATGTTCGTCTTCTTCCTGCTTACGTCCCGCTTCCTGGAGATGGGGGTGCGCCACCGCGCCGGCCAGGCGGTGGAGGCCGTCGGGCGGCTCCTGCCGGCGACGGCCACCCGGATCACCGCCGACGGGGGCGAGGAGACGGTGCCGGTGAGCGACCTCGCCCCCGGCGATCGGGTCCGGGTGCGGCCCGGCGACCCCGTGCCGGCGGATGGCGAGGTGGTGAACGGCCACTCCGCCACCGACGAGTCCCTGCTTACCGGGGAATCCCTGCCGGTGCCGCGGGGGGAGGGCGACGAGGTGGTCGGCGGCAGCGTCAACCGCGACAGCCCCCTGGAGGTCACTGTCCGTCGGGTGGGGCCGGATACCGTGGTCGCCGGGATCCAGCGCCTGCTCGATCGCGCCCAGAGCGAGAAGCCGGCCATCGCCCGCATGGCCGAACGCGGCACCGGCGTCTTCGTCCTCGGCGTCCTGATCCTCGCGGCAGTGGCCGGCGGCGCCTGGACCTGGGCAGTGGATGCCGCCACCGGCTTCTGGGTCGCCGTGGCCGTGCTGGTGGCCAGCTGCCCCTGCGCCCTGGCCCTGGCGACGCCGGTGGCGGTTACCGCCAGCGTGGGAGCACTCACTCGCCTGGGGCTGCTCACCACCCGGGGCCACGCCCTGGACGGGCTGGCCGGGGTCCACCGGATCCTCTTCGACAAGACCGGGACCCTGACTCGAGGTGAGCCCTCGCTTACCGAGACGGTTTCTCTGCGCGGGGAGGGCGACGAGGCGCTGGCCATCGCTGCCGCCCTGGAGGCGGGGACCAGCCACCCGCTGGGTCGTGCCCTGGTGGCCGCCGGCCCCGGTACGCCCCCCGCGGTGGAGGCGCTCACCAACCGCCCGGGGCTCGGCGTCACCGGCCGGGTCGACGGGGTCGAGTACTGGCTGGGCAGCCCCGACTTCATCCGCGCCGAGTGCCCCGGCACCGCCCATCGCGACGCCATGGAGTCCACCGTGGCCGCCCATCCGGCCGCCACCCCGGTGGCCCTCGCCGATGCTGAAGGCATCCGGGCCCTCTTTCTGCTCGCCGATACTCTGCGTGAGGATGCCGCCGGGACCATCGCCGACCTCCGCCGGCGCGGCCTGAGCGTGGCCATCCTCTCCGGGGATCGGCCGGCCACCGTGGCGGCGGTGGCCGGGCAGCTGGGGATCGAGGAGTACCGCGGCGGCCTGGACCCGGCGGGCAAGCTCGCGGTGGTGCAGGAATATCAGTCCCGCGGCGAGCGGGTTGCGGTGGTGGGGGACGGCGTCAACGACGCCCCGGTCCTGGCGGGGGCCGATGTCTCGGTGGCCATGGCCCGGGCCACCGAGCTCGCCCACGCCAGTGCCGACCTCATCCTCCAGGGCGATCGCCTGCCTGCCCTGGCCGAGGCGGTGGATCGCGCCCGCGCTACCCATCGGGTGATCCGCCAGAACATCGCCTGGGCCCTGGGGTACAACCTCGTCGCCCTGCCGGTAGCGGCGGCCGGCTGGCTGACCCCCTGGCTCGCCGCCCTGGGCATGTCGCTCTCCTCGCTCATCGTGGTGACCAACGCCCTGCGGCTGGCCGCGCGCGGCCGGGAGTAGGTGCTCACAACCGTACGGGGTGGTCCCGAGGCCGGCCCGGTCGTAGGATGGGCGGGTGATCGGCGCCGTCGAGAGGCGAGAACTTGGAGACACTCTACTTCCTCATCCCCCTGGCCATCCTCCTGCTGGGGATCGCCGCCGCCGGCTTCCTGTGGGCCATTCGCAGCGGCCAGTTCGATGACCTGGAGGGGCCGGCCTACCGCATCCTCATGGACGACGACGACCCGAAGATCCCGGTGCGTCAGCCGCCCCCCGAGGATAAACCCGAGGATCGGTCCCGGGCGCGCGACCCGGCATCGGGGACGGACACCGAGGGCGAGGACCCCGACGGAGGAGGTCCTCGCTAGGGCCCGCGCCCGGCGTGGGCACGGGCAGGGGGGCTGTCGTATACTGCCCGGCCACGAAACGCCACGGCGCCGGGTAGAGGCCCGCATGCGCCCGGGAGAAGTCGCCCCATGGAGGTCATCCGCGGCCTGCACAATCTGCGCCCCGCGCATCGCGGCTCCGCCGTGACCATCGGCAACTTCGACGGCATCCACCGGGGCCACCAGGCCGTGCTGGGACAGCTCGAGGCCGGGGCCCGCGCGCGCGGCCTGCCGGCGACGCTCATCACCTTCGAGCCCCACCCGCTGGAGTACTTCGCCCCGGAGCGGGCCGATGCCCGCATCACGCGACTGCGCGAGAAGGTGGATGCCCTGCGGGCCCAGCCGGTGGAACGGGTGCTCTGCCTGAAGTTCGACGCCCGCCTGGCGGCCATGGCGCCGGAGGAATTCATCCAGCGCGTTCTGGTGGACGGGCTGGGGACCGAGTACCTGGTGGTGGGCGATGACTTCCGCTTCGGGAACCGGCGCGCCGGGACCTTCGAGACCCTGGAGGCCGCCGGGGCCGAGCACGGCTTCGCCGTGGAACGGACCCGGACCTACAGCCTGGACGGCGAGCGCGTCAGCAGCACCCGGGTGCGCAACGCGCTCACCGCCGGCGAGCTGGAGACCGCCGCCGAGCTGCTGGGGCGGCCCTATCGCCTCTGCGGCCGGGTCGTCCACGGCGACCAGCGGGGCCGCACCATCGGCTTCCCCACGGCCAACATCCCCCTCTACCGGCGCAAGCGGCCGCTGTCGGGGGTCTTCGCCGTCTGGCTCACCGTTGACGGCGGTCCGTCGCGGCCGGCGGTGGCCAACGTGGGGACCCGGCCCACCGTGGACGGCACCGAGCCGGTGCTGGAGGTCCACGTCTTCGACTTCGCCGGCGACCTCTACGGCCGCCCGGTGAGCGTGGAGTTCGTGGAGAAGATCCGGGAAGAGCAGCGTTTCGGCTCCCTGGAGGAGCTCACCGCGCAGATCGATGCCGACGCCGCTGCCGCCCGCCGCCGCCTGGGCGTGGAATGACGCCGCGAGACAACGCACTGGAGGAACGCCCGCCGTGGCCGACTACAAGCACACCCTGAACCTGCCCCACACCGACTTCCCCATGCGCGGCAACCTGCCCAAGCGGGAGCCGGACTTCCTCGCCCGCTGGGCCGAGAACGGCCTCTATGAGCGGATCCGCGAGGAGCGCGCCGGGGCACCGACCTACTGGCTTCACGACGGCCCCCCCTACGCCAACGGCGATATCCACATCGGCCACGCCGTGAACAAGGTCCTCAAGGACTTCGTCATCAAGTCCCGGACACTGGGCGGGATGGATGCCCCCTACATCCCCGGGTGGGACTGCCACGGCCTACCCATCGAGCTACAGGTGGAACGCACCGTGGGCAAGGCCGGAGTGGCGGTGAGCCACGCCGAGTTCCGCAACGCCTGCCGTGACTACGCCGCCGAGCAGGTGGAGAACCAGAAGGCCGACTTCATCCGGCTGGGGATCCTGGGCGACTGGGATAACCCCTACCTCACCATGGACCCGCAGATGGAGGCGGATACCATCCGCGCCGTGGGCCGGATCCGGGCGGAGGGCCACATCCACACCGGCTACAAGCCGGTCCACTGGTGCACCGACTGCGGCTCGGCGCTGGCCGAGGCGGAGGTGGAGTACCACGAGATCGCCTCCCCGGCCATCGATGTCCGCTACCGGGTGCTGGACCCGGCGGCCCTCTATGCCCGCTGCCACTACCCGGAGGGCCACGACCACGAGGCCCACGGCGATATCAGTCTCGTGATCTGGACCACTACCCCCTGGACCCTGCCGGCCAGCCAGGGCGTGGCCGTCCACCCCGAGCTGGACTACGCCGTGGCGGAGTGCCCCGGCGTGGGCGACCACCCGCCGGAGCGGCTCATCGTCGCCCAGGAGCTGCTGGAGACCGTCTTCGAGCGCTGGGAGACCGACTACCGCGTGGTGGGCTACTGCCGCGGCACCGACCTGGAGGGGCTCAAGCTCGCCCACCCCTTCTACGAGCGCGAGGTGCCGGTGATCCTCGGCGACCACGTCACCACCGAGGCGGGCACCGGCTGCGTCCACACCGCCCCCGGCCACGGCCAGGAGGACTACGTCGTCGGCCAGCGCTACGGCCTGCCGGTGGACAACCCCGTGCGCGACGACGGCACCTTCATCGAGGACCTGAAGTTCTTCGGCGGCCTCCACGCCCGGGAGGCGAACCCGAAGGTCATCGAGCAGCTGCGTGCCACCGCCACCCTGGTCCACGACCAGGCGCTGCACCACAGCTACCCCCACTGCTGGCGCCACAAGACCCCCATCCTCTTCCGCGCCACGCCCCAGTGGTTCATCGGCATGGACCACGGCGGCCTGCGGGACAAGGCCCTGGCGGCCATCGGCACTACCGACTGGACCCCGGAGTGGGGCGAGGCGCGCATCCGCTCCATGGTGGAGAACCGGCCCGACTGGTGTATCTCCCGCCAGCGGACGTGGGGCACCCCGCTGCCCTTCTTCGTCCACCGCGACAGCGGCGAACTCCACCCGCGCACCGACGAGCTCCTCGAGGCCGTCGCCCAGCGGGTGGAGGCCGGCGGCATGGACGCCTGGTTCGAGCTGGACCCGGCGGAGCTGCTGGGCGACGAGGCGGCGCAGTACCGCAAGATCACCGACACCCTGGACGTCTGGCTGGACTCCGGCGTGACCCACTACACCGTGCTGGAGCAGCGCGCCGGCCTCACCGAGTTCCCCGCCGCCGATCTCTACCTGGAGGGCTCCGACCAGCATCGCGGCTGGTTCCAGTCCTCCCTGCTCACCTCCGTGGCCCTGCGCGGGGTCGCCCCCTACAAGGGGGTACTCACCCACGGCTTCACCGTGGACGAGGGCGGGCGGAAGATGTCCAAGTCCCAGGGCAACGTGGTCGCCCCGCAGAAGGTGGTGGACGAGCTGGGCGCCGACCTGTTGCGGCTGTGGGTCGCCTCCGCCGACTACCGCGCGGAGATGGCCGTCTCCGACCGCATCCTCAAGCAGATGGCCGACGCCTACCGGCGGGTGCGCAACACCGCCCGCTTCCTGCTGGGCAACCTGGCCGACTTCGACCCGGCGGAGCAGGCCCTGGCCCCCGCCGACATGCTCCCCTTCGACCGCTGGATCCTGCGCCGGGCGGTGGAGACCCAGGAGGCCATCCTGGCCGCCTATGACCGCCACGAGTACCACCACGTCTACCAGCGGCTGCACAACTTCTGCGCCGTGGAGCTGGGCTCGATCTACCTGGACGTCATCAAGGACCGCCAGTACACCATGCCGGCGGCCAGCGCCGGCCGGCGCTCGGCCCAGACCGCGGTCTGGCACATCATCGCCGCCCTGGTGCGCTGGATGGCCCCCATCCTCAGCTTCACCGCCGAGGATGTCTGGGACCACCTGCCGGGGCGCTCCACCGACTCCGTCTTCCTCACCACCTGGCATGAGTTCCCGGCCCTGCCGGCGGAGGAGGGGACCGGCGACGGTCTCTGGAGCCGGGCCCTGGAGGTGCGCGAGGCGGTAAGCCGCGAGCTGGAGCAGCTCCGTACCGCTGGCGGCATCGGCGGCGCCCTGGAGGCGGAGGTGGACCTCTACTGCGGCAGCGAGCTGCGCCAGGCCCTGGAGCCCATGGGGGACGAGCTGCGCTTCCTCTTCCTCACCTCCGCCGTCCGGGTGCACTGGGCCACGGATGCCCCGGCGGAGGGCCACCACGTGGAGCTCTCCACCGGTGACGAGGTCTGGATCGCGGTGGCCGCCACCGGGCATGCGCGCTGCGGCCGCTGCTGGCACCACCGCCCCGACGTGGGCGAGCACGCCGACCACCCCGACCTCTGCGGGCGCTGCGTGACCAATATCGCCGGGGACGGCGAGGCGCGGGAGTTCATCTGATGGCGACCGCCCTGCAGCGCCGCCCCATGCTGCGCTGGCTCTGGCTGGCCGCCGTCGTGCTGATTCTGGACTACCTCACCAAGGGGTGGGCGGAGACGGCCCTGCGCGAGGGGATGATCAGTGTGCTGCCCTTCCTGGACCTGCGGCTGGCCTACAACACCGGCGCCGCCTTCTCCCTGCTGGCGGATGCCGGCGGCTGGCAGCGCTGGCTCTTCGCCGCCCTGGCCATCGGCGTGGCGGTGGCCCTGGTGGTCTGGCTGGCGCGCCTGTCCCGGGGCGAGCACCGTCTGGGGGCCGCCCTGGCGCTCATCATCGGCGGGGCAGTGGGCAACCTGGTGGACCGACTGAGTCTGGGCTACGTCATCGACTTCATCGACGTCCACGCCGCCGGGTGGCACTGGCCCGCCTTCAATATCGCCGACAGCGCCATCACCATCGGCGCCGTCCTCCTGCTCTGGGATGCGTTCCGGCCGGGCCGGCACTAGGGCGCCGGCCCACCTTGTTTCGGGCCGCCGCTCTCCCGGATAATGCACCCTTATTCAATCGGCAAGGGATTCTCGATCATGGCCAAGCGTCTTCCCCTCCTCGCCGCGGCGGCCGCCGTGGCCGCCACCCCGGCCGCGGCCACCGAGGTGGAGGTCTCCGGCTCCGCCCAGGCGGAGATCGCCAACTACCGCGATACCGGCGCCAGCGGTGATAACGGCCTCGCCTTCACCGATGCCATGCGCGGGGAGCTCGGCGTGGACGTGGTGGAGGACCTGGGTCAGCAGGTCGCCGTCCTCGCCCGCTATCGGCTGCGGCTGAACACCACCCGCGCCGCCTGGAGCGAGGAGCAGCGCGAGGCCTTCGTGGGGCTGGAGGCCCCCTTCGGCCGGATCACCGCCGGGTCGCTGAAGCCCGCCTACAAGTACACCGGCGGCGTGACCTACGACCCCTTCGCCTGGACCACCCTGGAGGCGCGCTCCAACGCCGGCATGCTCGGCTACGAGCGGCCCCTGTTCGTCTCCACGCCGAGTTTCGGCCAGCACGGCTACATGAGCGACGCCCTGGGTTACGAGGTCACCGGCGAGAACATCGCCTTCCACATCAACGCCAGCCTGGACCAGGGCAACTACCGGACCCGGGACGAGGAGGACGCCACCAGCGACCGGGGCGAGGAGGGCGACTACTCCGCCGCGCTCAAGTTCTTCGGCCGCGACTGGGAGGGCTTTCTGGCCGTCTCCATGAATGACTGGGATGCCGTGGCCGTGAAGGAGGACGAAGACAACCCTGGTGCTGCCGAGTTCGTCCACCTGCTGGACGATGATGGGGGCTATGAAACCATCGGCCGCTCCTTCCAGGCGGCCAAGATCGGCGGCCAGTACGAGGGCGAGGCCCACACCTTCAGCCTCCAGTTCGAGGGCTTCGAGGGAGAAGAGGAGGCCGCCGACGTGGTCGACGCTGAGAATATCGATGTCGGCCTGGGCGACCAGACCGGCTGGAGCGGCTTCGCCGGCTACCAGTTCGATTTCGAGCCCAATACCTACGTCTTCCAGCTCGGCGGCCAGCGGATCTCCAACGACGCCGACCATATTGATGACGTCAACGGCATCTACGCCGCCACCGGCTTCATCCACTCCTTCTCCGAGGAGAGCCGCCTCTTCCTGGGCTACCGCTTCAACCGCTTTACCAGCGACACCGACGAATTCGACTTCAAGCAGCGTACCTGGAGCCTGGGCCTGCGCAAGGACTTCTAGGGGAGTTATCCCCCCGTCGTTCCGGATGGCACGCAGCGCCAGTCCGGGACCTCGAGAACAGGCCGCCGGGGCCTGTCCGGCCGCGTGAGACCCCTCACACCCGTCAACCTCTCCTAACTGGTTGAAATCCCGGCTCGTTCGAGCGGGATTCGTCGCCTCCGGCCGGGGGGCGTGCTATGATCCTCCATCCTGCCCGCATCAAGAGGTCACGGCCTTCATGTCCCAGCAGGACAGTGCCCGTATCCGCGAGATCCCGTACAACTACACCTCATTCTCCGATCGCGAGATCGTCAATCGCTTTCTCGGCGAGGAGATGTGGGAAGTCATCCAGAGCCTGCGCTCGGAGCGTGTCACCGGCATCTCCGCCCGCATGCTCCTGGAGGTCCTGGGCGACCTCTGGGCGGTGACCCGCAACCCCTACATCCAGGACGACCTCATCGAGCACCGCAAGCGGCGGCGCTCCCTGGTCCAGGCCATGCAGCAGCGGCTGGATTCCATCGCCGAGCGCGCCGAGGGGCGCGAGGTGGTCCTGACCCTGGTGGAGCGCGCCCGGGAGGCGGTGCGCCGCTTCGAGGAAGAGCTGGACGCGGAGAAGGACCTGCGCCAGCGTGCCCTCAAGCGCCTGAACAAGGTAACCCGCAAGGACAATATCGACTTCGGCGGCCTGGCCCGGGTCTCCCACGTCACCGACGCCTCCGACTGGCGGGTGGAGTACCCCTTCGTGGTCCTCAACCCGGATACCGAGGCCGAGGTGGCGGAGCTCGTGCGCGCCTGCATCGACCTAGATCTCGTCATCATCCCGCGCGGCGGCGGGACCGGCTACACCGGCGGCGCCGTGCCGCTGTGCCGCAACACCGCGGTCATCAATACCGAGAAGCTGGAAGACCTCTCCGCGGTGGAGGAGCGCGAACTCCCCGGCGACGCCGGCCGCGCCACCACCATCCGCGCCGGCGCCGGCGTGGTCACCAAGCGGGTGGCGGAGAAGGCCGGCGAGGCCGGTTTCGTCTTCGCCGTGGACCCCACCTCCCAGGATGCCTCCTGCATCGGCGGCAACGTCGCCATGAACGCCGGCGGCAAGAAGGCCGTCCTCTGGGGCACCACCCTGGACAACCTGGTGGACTGGCGCATGGTCACCCCCGAGGGGCAGTGGCTGGTGGTGGAGCGCCTGGCCCACAACCGCGGCAAGATCCACGACGTGGACGAGGCGACCTTCCGGATCACCCGCTACGACACCGACTTCACCACCCCGGTGGGGGAGTCCCAGGACCTGACCATCCCGGGCCCCGAGCTGCGCAAGGTCGGCCTGGGCAAGGACGTTACCAACAAGTTCCTGGGCGGTCTGCCCGGCATCCAGAAGGAGGGCTGCGACGGCATCATCACCTCCGCGCGCTTCGTCCTCCACACCATGCCCAGGCACCAGCGCACCGTCTGCCTGGAGTTCTTCGGCGCCGACCTGCGTCGCGCCGTCCCGGCCATCGTGGAGACCAAGGACTATATCGATGGTCGCGATGACGTCGCCCTGGCCGGCATGGAGCACCTGGACGAGCGCTACATCCGGGCGGTGAAGTACTCCACCAAGGCGCCCCGGCGGGATCTGCCCAAGATGGTCCTGCTCATCGACCTGGCCGCCGAGGACGAGACCGCCGTCTCCGACGCCGCCTCCAGGGTGGTGCAGATGGCCAACGCCCGTGGTGGCGAGGGATTCATCGCCGCCAGTGCCGAGGCGCGCCACCGCTTCTGGCTGGACCGCGCCCGCACCGCTGCCATTGCCGCCCACACCAACGCCTTCAAGATCAACGAGGACGTGGTCATCCCGCTGGACCGGCTGGCGGACTACAACGACGGCATCGAGCGCATCAATATCGAGCTCTCCACCGCCAACAAGGTCCGCATGATCGATTCCGTCCTGGAATACCTGGACACCGACATGCCGGAGGTGCGCAAGGCCAAGGACTACGAGCGCTCCGAGGAGGCCGACGCCATCCTGGAGGGCAAGAAGGGCGCGGCCCGGGAGCTGCTGGCGGGCGTCCGCCAGCGCTGGACCACCCTGATGAACAACCTGGACCGGCCCGCCGCCGAGATGACCGAGGTCCTCGTCGATGCCGCCCGGGAGGCGCTGGAGCCGGGGGACACCCTCTTCCGCGTCATGCAGCGCCGGGACGAACGGATCTCCTACCGCGAGGAGGTGGAGCGGCCCCTGGGCGAGATCTTCGGCGGCCAGGACCTGGCCAAGGTACGCAAGCGCTTCGATGAACTCCACCAGGAGATCCGCTCGTCGCGCCTGTTCGTGGCCACTCACATGCACGCCGGGGACGGCAACGTCCACACCAACATCCCGGTGAACTCCAACGACTACGACATGATGCAGGAGGCGGATCGGGTCGTGGATCGGGTCATGGAGCTGGCCCGGGAGCTGGGGGGCGTGATCTCCGGCGAGCACGGTATCGGCCTGACCAAGATGGCCTACATGGAGCCCGAGGCCGTGGCCGCCTTCGCCGACTACAAGCGCGAGGTGGACCCGGACGAGCGCTTCAACCGCGGCAAGCTCATGCCGGGCTCCGGCCTGCAGAACGCCTACACCCCCTCCCTGCGCCTGCTGGACGAGGAAGCCCTGCTGCTGGAGGCCAGCGAGCTCTCCGACCTCAACCACGAGGTCAAGGACTGCCTGCGCTGCGGCAAGTGCAAGCCGGTCTGCATGACCCACATCCCCCGGGCCAACCTGCACTATTCGCCGCGCAACAAGATCCTGGCCACCGGCCTCATCGTCGAGGCCTTCCTCTACGAGGAGCAGACCCGGCGCGGGATCTCGGTGAACCACTTCGAGGAGCTCACCGACGTGGCCGACCACTGCACGGTCTGCCACAAGTGCCTCAATCCCTGCCCGGTGGACATCGACTTCGGCGATGTCTCCATCCGCATGCGCAACATCCTGCGCGAGCAGGGGCAGAAGAAGTTCAACCCGGGCGCGGCGCTCTCCATGGCCTACCTCAACGTCACCGATCCCGGGGCGGTGAAGGCCATGCGCGCCGGCGTCATCCAGCTCGGCTATCGCGCCCAGCGCATGGCCAGCAAGGTCACCCGGGCGCTGACGCCGGTGGACTCGGGCAAGAACCCGCCGGGGAGCACCACCGGCCAGCCCACGGTGACCGAGCAGGTCGTCCACTTCATGAAGAAGCCCATGCCCAACGACATGCCGGCGACCACCACCCGCCAGCAGCTGGGCCTGGAGGACGACTCCATCGTCCCCGTCATCCGCAATCCGGAGACCACCGACGACGACTCCGAGGCGGTCTTCTACTTCCCCGGCTGCGGCTCCGAGCGGCTCTTCTCCCAGATCGGCCTGGCCACCATCGCCATGCTCTGGGAGGCCGGGGCCAAGACGGTCCTGCCGCCGGGCTACCTCTGCTGCGGCTATCCCCAGAGCTCCACCGGCGACGACAAGACCGGCCACGCCATCTCGGTGAACAACCAGGTACTCTTCCATCGGGTGGCCAACACCCTGAACTACCTGGATATCAAGACGGTCATCGTCTCCTGCGGCACCTGCATGGATCAGCTGGAGAAGTACCAGTTCCAGAAGATCTTCCCGGGCTGCCGCCTGCTGGACATCCACGAGTACCTGCTGGAGAAGGGGATGAACGTCGAGGGCGTGGAGGGGGTCCAGTACCTCTACCACGACCCCTGCCACACCCCGATGAAGACCTACAGCCCCACCGACACGGCGGAGAAGCTCATGGGGCAGGAGGTCCAGCTCTCCGACCGCTGCTGCGGCGAGGCCGGTACCCTGGCCGTCTCCCGGCCGGATATCGCCACGCAGCTGCGCTACCGCAAGGAGGAGGAGATCCGCGGCGGTGTGCAGTACTACACCGGCGAGGAGAAGGCGCAGGACAACCAGGTGAAGATGCTCACCTCCTGCCCCGCCTGCCAGCAGGGTCTCTCCCGTTACACCGACGATACCGGCGTGGAGACCGACTACATCGTCGTGGAGATGGCCAACCACCTCCTGGGCGACGGCTGGCAGAAGCAGTTCATCGAGAAGGCGAAGGACCGGGGCATCGAGCGAGTCCTGCTCTAGGCAGGAACAGCGGGAAAGGAACCGTCGTTCCCGCGCAGGCGGGAACCTCGAGAGCGTAGCCGCTGACGCCGGAATCTGCGTTGCAGGCCGGTTCTCGGGGTTCCGGACTGGCGCTGCGTGCCATCGGGAACGACGGGGCCGGGGTTCTCGTCAGGCCGACATCTTCCGGCGGGCCTCCTCGAGGTCGTAGGCGTTCTGCAGCCGGAGCCAGTAGCCCTCGCTGGTGCCGAAGTAGCGGGAGAGGCGGAGGTCGGTGTCGCCGGTGATGCGGCGTCGGCCGCGGGTCAGCTCCCCGATGCGGGTGGCCGGGACGCCGATGGCCTTGGCCAGGCCGTTCTTGCTGAGGCCCATGGGCTCCATGAAATCCTCCAGCAGGATCTCGCCGGGATGGATGTTGGGAAGCTGCTCGGTCATCTCGCCCCCTCCTCAGTGATAGTCGACGATCTCGACGTCATGGGCGTCGCCATCATGGAAACGAAAGCATATCCGCCACTGGCTGTTGATGCGGATGCTGTGCTGCCCTTCCCGGTTTCCCCGCAGCGCCTCCAGCCGGTTGCCTGGCGGGATACGCAGGTCATCGAGGTTGGTCGCCGCTTCCAGCTGCCGCAACTTCTTGAGCGCCGTCCGCTGGATGTCTCGTGGCAACTTGCGCGAGGGGGTTCCGCGCGCGATGGCGGCTGTTCGTCGATCCCTGAAGCTCTTGATCACCTCGGTCCCTCGCGGTGCCTCTCCCTTTAGTATAACGCAGGGCGTTATAGCCACAATGAAGGGAGTGTAACCGGACTCAGCCGGCCCAGCTCGCCAGCCACGCCGGATCCAGGTGGGCCTCCACGGCATCGGCCAGCCGCTCCAGGGAGTCGGCGCGGCGGCGGTGGTGGTCGGAGTCTCCCTCGCCGCTCCAGCCGGCCCAGGCCAGCAGGGTGCGACGGGCCTCCGCCTCGTCGAAGACCCCGTGGAGGTAGGTACCGCGAACCCGATCGTCCGCGCTGCGGGCGCCGTCGGGCCGGCCGTCCAGGGTGGCGGCGGGGCGGGCGGTATCGGAGCCGGTGGTGGTCCCCTGGTGGATCTCGTAGCCGGCCACCGTTGCCCCCTCGGGCTCCAGCCGGCCGGTGACATTGTGGAGCTGCTTCTCCGGGCCCAGGGTGGTCTCCAGATCCAGCCAGCCCAGCCCCGCCTCGGAGCCGGGCTCCCCCTCGCAGCCCTCGGGGTCGTGGATCCAGTGGCCGAGCATCTGGTAGCCGCCGCAGATCCCCAGCACCCGTCCGCCGTAGCGGAGGTGGCGCGCCAGCGCGGCGTCCCAGCCCTGCTCGCGCAGCCACGCCCGATCGGCGCGGACGTTCTTGGAGCCGGGGAGGACGACCAGGTCCGCCCCCGGCGTCTCCCCCGGGCCGGCAAAGAGGAGCTCCACCCCCGGGTGGTCGCGCAGGGGGTCGAGGTCGGTGTGGTTGCTGATCCGGGGTAGCGCCGGGACGACCACGCGCAGCCGGTCGGCCCCCTCCCCGGAGCCGGCGGAGCCGTCCAGCCGGTCCTCGGCATCGAGATGCAGCCCGGGGAGGAAGGGCAGGGTCCCCAGCACCGGCTTGCCGGTGTACTCGGTGAACCAGTCCAGCCCCGGCTGGAGCAGCGCCGGGTCGCCGCGGAAGCGATTGATGACGCAGCCGGCCACGCGGGCGCGCTCGCTGGCGGAGAGCAGCTCCAGTGTCCCCACCAGCTGGGCGAAGACGCCGCCGCGGTCGATATCGGCCACCAGGATCACCGGGCAGTCCACCGCCTCGGCGAAGCCCATGTTGGCGATGTCGTGCTCCCGGAGATTCACCTCCGCCGGGGAGCCGGCCCCCTCCACCACGATGACCTCGAAGCGCGCGGCCAGCCGGGCGTGGGCGGCCAGGACCGCCTCCCGGGCGGTGGCCTTGTAGTCGTGGTAGGCCACGGCATCCAGGGTGCCGATGGAGCGCCCGCCGACGATGACCTGGGCTCCCCGGTCGGTGGCCGGCTTGAGCAGGACGGGATTGAAGTCCACCTCCGCCGGGATCCCGGCGGCCTCGGCCTGGAGCGCCTGGGCGCGGCCGATCTCGCCGCCATCGGCGGTGACCGCCGAGTTCAGCGCCATGTTCTGGGGCTTGAAGGGGGCCACGGAGACGCCGCGCCGGGCCAGCACCCGGCAGAGCCCGGCCACCAGCAGGCTCTTGCCGGCGTCGGAGGTGGTCCCCTGGACCATGAGGGTTCTCGTCATGGCCGTATTGTCGCACACGCCGGCCCTGATGCCGCTGCGTCTTGCCGGTGGGAATGGGCTCGGCTACGCTCTTTCCAAATACAGGAGCAGGGGTTCATGGATGAGCCCGACCATCCTTCGGCAAGGAGGGTGCCGGTTCTTCTTCTTTTCCCGGGAAGAGCCGCGCATGCATGTCCACGTCCAGTGTGGAGGGGGAGAGGCCAAATTCTGGCTGTCGCCGGAGGTGGAACTGGCCCGGGCCAGTGGCCTGGATCTCCGGCAGCTTCGCGTCATTGATGCCACCGTCCGGGAGCACCACCATGCATTCCAGCGAGCCTGGCGAGCCCATTTCGGGGGCTGAGGTTACCGCCATTACCGCAGGCGGGGTCGCGCTTCGAGCCTCGGATGGCTCGGAGTGGTTCCTCCCGTTCGAGGAATACCCCTGGTTCCGCGAGGCGCGTGTGGATGCGGTTCTCCGGGTCGAAGAGCCGGTACCGGGCCAGCTCCACTGGCCGGAACTGGATGTCGATCTCAGTACCGAGATCCTGCGCTCGCCGGACCACTACCCCCTCCGCGCCGGCTGACCTCCCACCACCCCGGCGCCCCTGCTAGACTGGCCGGCTCCCCCGCCGATCGCCGGAGCCCATGGAACTGCCCCTGGCCACCGCCGCCATTGTCACCGCCCTGGTCGCCGACCACCTCCTGGGTGAGCCGCGCCGCCATCCCCTGGCGCTCTTCGGGCGGGCGGTCCAGGCGGTGGAGGCGCGCTGGTATGCGCCCACTATCCGCCGCGGCGCCGTGCTGGCGGGCCTGCTGGTGGTTCCACCGGCGCTGGCGGCGGGCTGGCTGGCCGCCCTGCCCGGGGCGGGCTGGTTCCTGGAGGTCGCGCTGCTCTGGCTCGCCGTGGGCGGGCGCAGCCTCACCGACCACGCCGGTGCGGTGGCCGCCCCCCTGGCCCGTGGCGACCTGGCCGGCGCCCGCTCGGCGGTGGCGATGCTGGTGAGCCGCGACCCGGCCGCCCTGGAGGCGGACGGGATCGCCGCCGCGACCACCGAGTCGGTACTGGAGAACGGCAATGATGCGGTGATCGCCGCGCTCTTCTGGTACCTGGTGGCCGGGGCCGCCGGGCTGGTCGCCTTCCGGCTCATCAATACCCTGGACGCCATGTGGGGCTACCGCACCGAGCGCTACGACCGCTTCGGGCGGGTCGCCGCCCGCGCCGATGACCTGCTGGGCTGGCTCCCCGCCCGCCTCACCGCCGCCGCCTACGCCGTGGCCGGCAATACGAGTCGGGCCATCCGCTGCTGGCGGACCCAGGGGCGGCGGTGGAAGAGCCCCAATGCCGGCCCGGTGATGGCCGCCGGGGCCGGGGCGCTGGGGATCCGCCTGGGTGGGCCCGCCCCCTACCACGGCCGCACCGAGGTCCGCCCGGCGCTGGGGGAGGGGCGGGCCGCCACCGCCGATGATATCCACCGCGCGGGGAAACTCCTTGGCCGCGCCGTCATCGGCCTGGTGGGGGTCGCGCTGGTTGTCGAGTTGCTCCTGCGGGGATGGGCATGACGGCCCACGGGGGCGATATCGCCGCCGCCGCCCGGCGCTGGGGGATCCCGGCCGGGGAGTGGCTGGATCTCTCCACCGGCATCAATCCCGTGCCCTGGCCGGTCCCCCGACCACCGGAGTCGGTCTGGCACCGGCTGCCCGAGGATGACGGCCGCCTGGAGGCCGCCGCCACCGACTACTACGGCACCGACCAGCTCCTGGCGGTCCCCGGCTCCCAGGCGGCCATCCAGGCCCTGCCGACCGCCCTGGGCGCCCGGGGCTGGCGAGTGGGCATCACCCACCCGGGCTACGTCGAGCACGCCGCCGCCTGGTCGGCCGCGGGCTGCGAGGTCGTCCCCGTCCCCCCGGAGGGGCCGGCGGACCTGCACGGCCTGGATGCCCTGGTGGTGATCCAGCCCAACAATCCCACGGGGGCGACCCTCCCCGCCGAGCGTCTGGCCGCCTGGCGGGGGGAGCTGGCCGACCGCGGCGGCTGGCTGGTCATCGATGCCGCCTTCGCCGATAGCGGCGAGGGACCAACGGCGGCGGAGGAGGTCGGCGCGCCCGGGCTGGTGGTCCTGCGCTCGGTGGGCAAGTTCTTCGGCCTGGCCGGGATCCGGCTGGGCTTCGCCCTGGCCCCGCCCGGGGTGCGCCGGGCCCTGGCCGAGCAGATGGGCCCCTGGTCGGTCTCCGGGCCGGCGCGCTGGGCCGGGGCCGGCGCCCTGGCGGATACCGCCTGGCAGGCCGAGGCGCGGGCGCGCCTGGTCGCCGACTCGGCGCGGCTGGCGGAATTATTGAACCAGGCCGGCCTGCCGCCCACCGGCGGCACGCCGCTCTTTCAGTACGTGGAGACCGAGCGGGCCGTCGCGGTGGAAGAGGCCCTGGCCCGGCGCGCCATCCGTGTACGCCGCTTCGACCACCCGCCGGCGCTGCGCTTCGGCCTCCCCGCCGGGGAGGCGGACTGGCAGCGGCTGGCGACGGCCCTTCAGGAGATCACTCCACAGGAGATCGCCCCATGACGACTCGATACTCGCTCTCCCCGCTACTGGCCCTCTTCCTGCTCGTGCCCGGCCTCGCTGCCGCCGTGACGGTGCAGGACGGCCTGGGCGAGGAACTGGAACTGGCCGAGCCGGCGGAGCGCATCGTCTCCCTGGCGCCCCACGCCACGGAGATGCTCTTCGCCGCCGGGGCCGGGGAGCGGGTGGTGGCCGTCTCCAGCCACAGCGACCATCCCCCGGAGGCGGCGGAACGCACCGACATCGGCGGCTACAGCGGCCCCGACATGGAGGCGATCCTCGCCGCCGAACCGGACCTGGTGGTCGCCTGGGCGGAGGGCAACCCGCGCGGGCCGGTGCGCCGGCTGCGGGAGCTGGGGGTGCCGGTCTTCGTCAGCGACCCGCGCGGCCTGGCCGACATCCCCGCCGAGCTGCGCGCCCTGGGCCGGCTGGCCGGGACGGGCGAGACCGCCGAGCCGGCCGCCGACGATTTCACCGAGCGCGTGGCCGCCCTGCGGGAGGCGCACCAGGGGGCGGCCCCGCTGCGGGTCTTCTACGCCATCTGGGATCGGCCGCTGATGACCCTGAGCCGCGGCCACCCGGTCACCGAGGTCATGGAGCTCTGTGGCGGGGTCAACGTCTTTGCGGATGCCGAGGGCGCCTCGCCGCGGATCAGCGAGGAGGCGGTGCTGGCGGCCGAGCCGGAGGTCATCATCGCCGGCGGCATGGGCGAGGAGCAGCCGGAGTGGCTGGAGCGCTGGCGCCGGTGGCCGGAGTTGCCGGCGGTGGCCGACGATAATCTCTTCTTCATCAAGCCGGATATCCTGCAGCGCACCGGCCCGCGGCTGGTGGAGGGCGCCGAGCGACTCTGCGCGGTGCTGGACCAGGCACGGGAGCGGGCGCAATGACCAGCCTGACAGCGGATAGCCAGGACGAGATGGACGCCCGGCTGGCGGAGTACCCGGCCGCGGTGGTCTGGTTCTCCACCCCCGATTGCCACGTCTGCCACGCCCTGCGGCCGAAGGTGGAGGCCCTGCTGGCCGAGGAATTCCCCCGCGCGGCCCTCATCGCCGTGGACGCCGCCGCCCATCCGGAGGTGGCGGGTCAGTGGGTGGTCACCGCCGCGCCCACCGCCGTGATCTGCCTGGAGGGCCGGGAGGGCCAGCGGCTCTCCCGCAGCTTCGGCGTCGACGCCGTCCGCCAGGCCCTGGCCCGACCCTACGGCCTGCTCTTCGACGACTAGCACCCACTACCATCGAGGTTCCGGATGGCGCGGTAGCGCCAGTCCGGAACCTCGAGAACAGGCCGCCGACTGCCCTTCGACAGAGAGGTGGGGCTAGTCCTGGCCGTCGTCGAAGATCTCGGCCGGTTCCGTCGCGGTTAGGATCCGCTCGGACCAGCGCAGCAGGGTCTCGGCATCGGCGCCCTCTACTCGGGGGCGCCAGCTCTCCATGGCCTCCTTGCCGAACTTCCGTTCCAGCTGGCGCAGCAACAGGGCCGCCTCGCCCTGGGTGCGGCCCTGCTCCAGGCCCTGCTCCAGGCCCTGCTCCAGGCCTTGTTCCAGGCCTTGTTCCAGGCCCTGCTCCCGGCCCTCTTCCAGGCCCTTTTGCAGCCCCTGCTGTTTCCACTGCTCCTGCCATTCCTTTACGCGCTCGGACAGCATGCTTTCCATCTCCCGCAGGTCGTTGGTCGGGGGGAACTCCGTGTCACCGAAGCGGCCGGGGAGGATGACCCGTCCCAGCCAGACGCAGAAGGCCCGGCGCAGGGACCGCTGCGCGGGCGTTTGCAACCACTCTACCAGCCGATGGACCACGGTTTGGAGATCTTCCGGTTTGCGGCTGTGCTCCAGCCGGAAGACGGCGGCGGCCAGGTTGCGCTCCGGGAGTTCGGCCTCCCGGAAGGCGCCCTCGTCCAGCAGCAGGTAGCGGAAATCGGGGCGATAGGCCTCGAGTCCGCCCGGTACCGGGGTGATGAGTTCGGCCATTTCCACCGGGGCGGTCCAGCGCCGCTCTCCATTATAGAGGACCAGGGGCAGGACGGGAGGCAGCCGGCCGTCGGGGGCGAGCTCTCCGGCCTTGAGGAGGTCCTGATAGAGCAGGCCCAGGTAGGTGAGCAGGCGCACCGCCATGAAGCGGTCCACCGTGGACTGGAATTCCAGGAGGAGGTAGACGTAGCACCAGCCCTCGCCCCAGCGGACGCGCCAGACCAGGTCATCCTCCCGCTCCCGGAGGTCGTCGCTGACGTAGTGGCCGCTTACTCGTTCCAGGCTGGCGAGGTCGAGCTCCTCCACCCAGGGCTCGTTCACGAAGCCGGTGAGCAGGTCGGCCACCAGCTCCGGGTGGCTGAACAGGTGTTTGTAGCCGTGGTCGTGGTCCATGAGCCCCTCCCTGGGCGACTGGACGAATTCGGTCCGGTGGCCACTCCGTGGCCGGCGTCTGGTGACCGTGGCGATATTCTACCCGGGCCGGGATGGGGTGCTCCACCCGGGCCGGGATGGGGTGCTCCACAGGGATCCAAAAACCTTCCCGATATCGTCGTTCCGGATGGCGCGGTAGCGCCAGTCCGGAACCTCG